>NZ_OY782498.1:10000-376666 GCF_963677845.1 uncultured Pseudodesulfovibrio sp. | reverse complement strand
CGACTCCGGCTCCATTCTGTTTGAAGGAAACGACGTGGGATATCGTCAGGTCAAAGGCAAGCAGGTGCTCGACAAGCCCAAGAACATCTGCAAACTGCGCACCCAGATCGGCATGGTCTTCCAGCACTTCAACCTGTTCCCGCACATGACCGTGGTTGAAAACGCCATGGAAGGTCAGGTAACCGTCCTCGGCATCCCCAAGACAGAAGCCCGGGCCGTCGCCATGAGCATGTTGGAGAAAGTCGGCATGAGTAGTTTTGCAGACCGTTACCCGGCCTCTCTTTCCGGTGGACAGAAACAACGCGCCGCCATTGCTCGCGCTCTGTCAATGAAGCCGAAACTGATGCTCTTCGACGAACCGACGTCAGCATTGGACCCGGAACTGGTTGGGGAAGTGTTTGCCGCCATCAAACAGTTGGCCGACGAAGGTATGACCATGATCATCGTCACTCACAACATGGGCTTTGCCCGTGAGGTCGCAGATCAAGTCGTGTTCATGGAAAATGGTTCATTTCTAGCCAAAGGCGCACCGGATGATTTCTTCGCCAAGCAATGTAAAGATCCACGCATCCAAAGCTTTATTGATCGAATTTTCTAAAATCCCACATTGATAACAATGGCGAATTTAACGGCTCGAAAGGACATCCTTTCGGGCCATTTCTTTATTCAATTCGCAAACCCACTCACCAATTTACTGTCGACTTCACGATATCATTTGCGCTAGCCTTGTTTTATATGAATCACCGGGCGCATTGCTCCCGTCACTTTCAGGGAAAATAATGAACATACTTTATTACGACTGTTTCTCCGGCATCAGCGGAGACATGAATCTTGCCGCCATGATTGCGCTCGGAGTAAAGCCGAACCTCTTGATCGAAGGACTCTCACGTCTTGGCCTTGATGACGAATTTTCCTTCGAAATAACCAATGATTCTCGCAAGGGTATTCACGGCACCCGTGTGGATGTAATTCTCAAGGATCACCGGCGTACACACCGAAATCTTGATGACATCGAAACGATCATAACCACGAGTTCGCTCAAAGAATCCATTAAGACAACCAGCCTTGCCATATTCCGCTGTCTGGCTGAAGCCGAAGCCACCGTCCACGACACGGATGTGGATAAAATCCATTTCCACGAAGTCGGCGGGACTGACGCCATCGTGGATATTGTGGGTGCGGCCATCTGTTTTGACCTCTTGAAAGTCGATGCCGTCTGGTGTTCTTCCATAGAAATGGGCGGCGGCTTTGTCACATGTTCTCACGGCACCATCCCTGTACCAGCACCTGCCACCGTCGAAATCCTGCACGGCCATCCAACCACTCGTGGAGCCGTAAAAAAGGAAACAACTACCCCAACCGGCGCAGCTATTCTCGTCACACTTGTCGATCACTTCACGGACACACCGGCCATGACTATCGAAAAGACAGGATACGGCATAGGCCATCGGGACACGGATATTCCCAATGTTCTCCGGGTGCATCTGGCTTCTATTCAGGAAAAATCAACGGGGCTGAAAACAATCCCGGCGCGATTGCTTCAATGCAACATCGACGACATGACCGGAGAAATGCTCGGCGCAGCCCTTGACCAACTCATGGATGACGGAGCCATGGATGTCCACTTCACCCCCATCGTCATGAAAAAAAGTCGCCCTGCCACAACTCTTTCAGTACTCTGTGGTGTCGAGGACGAAGGGAAATTCAAACATCTCCTTTTCAAACATACCACAACGCTGGGTATTAAATCCATTCCACTGAACAAAACAGAGCTCAATATTTCATTTGAAAAACTGGAGACATCGCTCGGCACTGTGACCATGAAAAATGCGCATCTCGACGGACAGGTCCTCCGCTCCAAGCCGGAATTGGAAGACTGTCGTACACTTGCACATAAACACAATATTCCCCTCAGTGACGTATACCTCGCAATCGACAAGGCACGCTCGAAATGACAACTGACATCACAATTTCCCCCGGCACCATGCAACGGTACGAGACACTCCTCAGCCTGTTAACCGACACAACAAGCGCACTCGTGGCTTTTTCCGGCGGTGTTGACAGTACACTGCTTCTGTATGCAGCCAAGGAAGCTCTCGGAGACAAAGCCATGGCTGCCACCATCTCCACCCCTTACACTCCCAAATGGGAAATCACGGAGGCACGAGAGTTCGCCGCATCCATCGGCGTAAAGTACAGTGAGATTGATCTCCCTTTTCCAGAAGCATTACGCATGAACCCGCCGGATCATTGCTACACCTGCAAAAAAGCCCTATTTAGCATGTTACTCAAAGTAGCGACGGATCGCGGGCTATCCAGTGTTCTCGACGGCACGAACCTTGATGATCTCGGCGATTACCGCCCCGGCTTGAAAGCACTGCGCGAACTGAGTGTCATGAGTCCGCTGATGGAGGCCGAATTGTCCAAACAGGACATACGTGAGCTATCCCACCACTTCAGTCTGCCAACATGGGATAAACCGGCCTTTGCCTGTTTACTCTCGCGTATGCCGGTCAATAAACGGGTCACCGAATCCGCATTGACTCGAGTGGAGCAGGCCGAAATCTACCTCATGAAAAACGGATTTCCGGAAATCCGAGTACGCCATCACGGAGACGTCGCCCGCATTGAAGTTCCACACGATCAAATTGCCGATCTCGTCTCACACGGTCACCACATCAATGCCAGACTCCGAGAACTTGGCTACCGTCACGTAGCCGTAGATCTTGCCGGATATTCCATGGGCAGCCTGAACCGCCCGTCCGGATAGGGAAACACCATGAATGACGACATATTAAAAAACATTCTGCAAAGTGTGCAAGATGGCACCCTGCCCATTGATCAAGGACTGGACAAGCTTCGCGATCTTCCGTTTTTGGACATCGGTCATACCATGATCGACTTGCATCGCCCCCTGCGCAACGGTTTCCCGGAAGTCATCTACGGTTCCGGCAAGACGCCTGAACAGGTGGCAGATATTTTCGCGCACATGCAGGAACACGGCAATGTTTTGGCGACCCGCATTACCGAGAAAACAGCCGAACATGTCTGCGCACAATTCCCGGAAGTCCAATACAACGCCAAGGCCCGCACCCTCACATGGATCAAGAACGCAATCAGCTACGGCACCACTGAAATCGCCATTATCACAGCCGGGACTTCAGACCTGCCCGTGGCCGAGGAAGCCAAAGTCACCTGCGAGATACTCGGCTCGCGCGCCACGATCCTCTCAGATGTAGGCGTTGCCGGAATACATCGTCTGTTTGATCGTATGGAAGACATTCGCAAGGCTTCCGTGCTCATCGTCATCGCGGGTATGGAAGGTGCGCTCGCCAGTGTTATCGGCGGGCTAGTGGATCAACCGATCATCGCAGTGCCAACCTCTGTCGGATACGGTGCCAATTTCTCAGGCCTGTCCGCCCTGCTCGGCATGCTTACATCCTGTGCCAGCGGCGTGACCGTGGTCAATATCGACAACGGTTTCGGAGCAGCCTGCGCTGCCTGTAAAATAGCCAGACTTATTGAAAAATAGCAGATACCACCTTCGGTGGAATTATCAGGTGATTTCGTCTCCGACGGCCAAAGGTAACACCCTTTGGATTCCCACTATCGCCTTCGGCAAATTGATTCCTTTAAATAACACACCCATTTCCATCTCCCTCCTCGCGAAGCGACACAAAAAGTTTTGGAAAAGGATGGGATAAGGGGGGGCTGGAGGCACTCCCTACCCGATCTTACGAACGGAGCGGCGTTCCACCAGCGTGGGTTCGATCTTGATGACTTTGCCCTTGGTACGTTTGCTATCCAGCCTATCGATAAGGGTATCCACGGCCATGGCCGCAATTTCACCCTTGGGCTGATGAATGGTAGTCAAAGGCGGCGCGGCATGTTGCGCGATATAAATATCATCATACCCGATAAGTGACAGATCATCGGGAACATTGATTCCCAAACGGGAGGCTTCACTAATAATGCCAAGAGCCATCATGTCATTGCACACGAAAAGGGCTGTGGGACGGTCAGCGAGATCGTTCAAACGCTGCATGGCCCGGACACCACCTTCGCACTCGTAATCTCCTTCCACAATCCACTCTTCTCGCACAACCAATCCTGCATCGTGCATGGAACTTCGGAATCCTTCTAACCGTTCTTTGGCAGACCGTCTGTCCATGGGACCAGTTACACATCCAATGGCCGTGTGCCCCATGGAAATGAGATGCTCAGTCGCCAATCGCGCCCCGTAGGGAGAATTGTCGTAAATACGATCCACGTTGTCGGATTCCGGCCCCCAATCAAAAACCACAATGGGTACACTACGCTCGGCTTCAAGCAACTTGATCACGTCATCGTTGACCTCGCTGCATAACAAAAGCAGCCCGTCCACGCGCTTTTCTTCCAAGGCGTCGAGATTGGTCTCCATTCGATGAATGTCACCTTCAGTATTGCAAAGAAATAAAGTGTAGCCACGCTCGTAACATCGCCGTTCTACGCCATGCACGACCTCCGCGAAAAACGGGTTTCGACTGGTCGTAACGAGCATACCAAGTGTTCGGGTCTTCTGCCCCTTGAGACTGCGCGCTATGGAAGAAGGCCGATAGTTTAACTCTCGCACGGCCTTCTTCACCCGATCGCAGGTATCTTCCCTGACAAACCGAGTCTTATTCAAGACATGCGACACGGTTGATGTCGACACTCCAGCGAGCTTTGCTACGTCTTTGATCGTTGCCATAGTATTTTATGCGTTCGCTTTCATGAACGCGTGGACCTCTTTTAGGGTCGGTATGGATGTTTGTGCGCCCAATCGTGTCACAGACAGGGCCGCCGCCGCATGGGAAAATTTGATTGCCGAACGCATGTCCTGCCCTTCTTGAAGGGCCGCGACCAATGCGCCATTGAAAGTATCACCGGCAGCCGTGGTATCCACGGGATCAACTTGATAACCGGGAATCAACTCGGAAGCATCTGGAGAACTCAGATAAGCACCTTGACTCCCGAGCGTAATTAAGACGGTTTCAACGCCTTTGTCATGTAAAATTTCTGCCGCTTTACGTGCATCACTTTCTAAGTTGACCGTGATACCGGTCAAAACCTCGGCCTCTGTCTCATTGGGGGTAATCATGACAAGATCAGCAAGCAAAGAATCCGGCAAAACGCACGCCGGGGCTGGATTCAATATCACACGTGTCCCAGCCGCACAGGCTTTTCGGGCAGCCAGAAGCACGCTTTCCAACGGGCTTTCCAATTGCATGAGCAAAGTATCTGCCGCATGCAAAAGAGACAGGTGCGGCTCAAGTCGTGCAGGGGTCAACGCCGCATTAGCTTCAGGAGATATGGAAATGGAATTCTCACCACTGGCCGCAATCTGAATAAGCGCGATGCCAGTAGGCGTGTCATCCACGGTCATGACACCAACGGTATCCATGCCGTCCTCCTGAAACCTATCGATCATGTGATGACCAAAGTCATCATCACCGACACAGGCAATAAAACCGACATTCGCGCCAAGACGTGCGGCTGCCACGGCCTGATTCGCACCCTTGCCGCCGGGAATAACCTGATACCCGTGTCCCGTGACGGTTTCACCGGGACGGGGGAAATCATCCACTTGCAGGACGTGGTCGGCATTAACACTGCCGAGGACAATCAGTTTCGGTGAAGCCATAAAAAATACTCTCTTAATTCGAAAAAAGGCGCACCGAGACTGCTCGGTGCGCCAAACATATCGAGTTATTGGACAACCATCAGGGGAACGGGAATATTTGCTTCAACCTTCTGGCCCTTGAGGACCTTGTCGGCTGTCTCAACACCGAGAGAACCGATCAAAGCAGGCTGCTGGGCAATGGTACCGGCCATGTCGCCACGCTTTATAGCGGCAACGCCATCATCTGTGCCGTCAAAACCGACAATAACGACCTTCTTGCCTGCGGCCTGAAGAGCACGCATGGCACCGAGGGCCATTTCATCGTTCTGGGCAAAGACACCCTGCACATCACCATAGTTGGCGAGCAGATTTTCCATGACGTTCAAGCCCTTGGTGCGATCAAAATCGGCAGGCTGAGAGGCCAGCACCTTAAAACCATTGGCCTTGACAGCCTGTTCGAAACCAGCACCACGATCACGGGCGGCGGAAGTACCAGGCAGACCTTCGAGCTGAATAACCATGGCACCCTTGCCAAGCTTTTCAGCCATGAAATCACCGGCCATCTTACCACCTGCGACGTTATCGGAAGCGATGTGAGAAGCCACTTTACCATGAGAAGCGCCGCGATCAAGGGTCAAAACCGGAATACCGGCAGTGTTGATCAGACGAATGGCGTTGGAAACAGCATCGGAATCAGTGGGGTTGATCAGAATAGCTTTTACACCACGAACAGTCAGGTCTTCCACATTGGCAAGCTCTTTGGACGGGTCATTCTGGGAATCCAAAACGATCAGCTCGTAGCCCATCTCATCGGCTTTCTTCACTGCACCGTCTTTCAAGGTCACGAAAAATGGGTTGTTCAGCGTGGAAACCACCAGGGCGATGGTGTCCTTTGCCTGAGCAGAGACGCCAAGAGCCATGGTCAACACCAAGGCCAGGGCGAGGGTCAAAAGTTTTTTCATCATACACTCCTTATGTTGTTTACTCCTTGCTTTTCGTATCAACCAGGACCGCTAACAGAATGACCAGCGCCTTGGCGATCATCTGATAATAGGAAGATACATCAAGCAAGTTCAATGCATTATTGAGAAATCCAATAATAAGAGCACCGAGCAGGGTTCCCATAATGGTTCCCTTGCCGCCCATAAGGCTGGTGCCACCAAGCACAACCGCCGCGATGGCGTCGAGTTCATATCCATACCCTGCCGTGGGCTGGGCGGACGAAAGACGGGAGGTCACAATCAAACCAGACAATGCCGAAAGAAAACCGGCGATGGCATAGACCGTGATCTTGATGGTATCCACGTTGATACCAGACAAACGAGTAGCGGATTCATTCCCACCAAGGGCATAGATATACCGGCCCAGACGGGTGTGATTGAGCAGGTACCACGCTCCGGCAAACGTGACGGCCATAATCCAAATGGGGACGGGAATGCCGAACAAATAGCCGGTCCCTATGTAGGCGAAAGCGTCAGCAACATCAGTGAACCCAGTGGATATGGGTCGACCATCCGTATAGACAAGCGTCAGCCCTCGAACCATGGTCATGGAAACCAATGTAGCGATAAATGCCTGCACCTTGCCTTTGGCTATTATGATACCACTTGCCGCGCCGAGCAACGCTCCGGCTCCAAGGGCCGCGCCCACAGCCAAAACAATCGGCATTTCCGCTGCGATAAGACTCGCGCCAATAGCCCCGCACAGAGCCAACACCGACCCAACAGACAGATCAATGCCAGCCGTCAGAATGACCAGCGTCATACCCACGGCCATAATGGCGTTGATGGCCGTCTGCCGCAGAATGTTGAGGATATTGCCCGTGGTAAAAAAATTGGGATTCAAAAAGGAAACAATGACAATCATCACAACAAGCGCAATGAGAGATTTCTGCTGAATCAACCGTTCCTTGATGGATACGGATTGCTCCTGTCCATTTGACATGTTTTTTGCTGCGCTCATGCAGCCTCCTTGCGCGCCCTGCCGATAGCACAGGCCATAAGTTTTTCCTGATCCGCTTCCTGCGCCGTGAATTCGCCGCAGAAACGGCCTTCGTGCATGACGGCAATACGATCACTCATGCCGAGAATTTCCGGCATTTCTGATGAAATAAGAATTATACTCATACCTTCTGACTTGAAGGAATTAATCAACTGATAGATTTCCTTTTTGGCTCCCACATCCACGCCGCGCGTCGGCTCATCAAGAATGAGCACCTTGGGGCGGTCCATGAGACCTTTGGCAATGGCGACCTTCTGCTGGTTGCCACCGGACAGATTGCCAACCTCCTGCCTGCGAGAAGTCGTTCTGATATTAAAGGCCTTGATGTATTTGTCTGCGGCCCGACGTTCATTGATTTGGTCGATGTGGCCGATGCCGGAACAGAACTCCGTCAACGCGGTCAGGGTCATGTTTTCCTTGACAGACAGGCCAAGAATCAGGCCGTCCGCCTTTCTATCTTCACTGATATAGGCAATACCAGCATCCAGAGCATCACCTGGATTTTTAATATCGAGTTGCTTCCCACCCATTAAAATCTGACCGCCATCTTTGGGATAAGCTCCATAAATCGCCTTCATCAGTTCGGTCCGTCCTGCGCCCATAAGACCGGATATGCCAAGGATTTCGCCCTCTCGCACAGAAAATGACAGCCCTTCGAGGCGAGGTCCGATAAGATTTTTGACCTCTAAACTGACCGCCCCCAATTCCACGTCAATACGCGAATACTGTTCTTCCAACCGACGCCCAACCATCATCTCGATAAGTTCGTCTTCAGTGATATCCGCCACGGAACTTTCACCGATAAACTGCCCGTCACGCAAAACAGTCACATCATCACAAATTTCGAAAATTTCCTTGAGACGGTGAGAGATGTAGACCACACCATGCCCTGATTCGCGCAGTTCACGAATCACGGAAAACAGTGCTTGGGTTTCGGTATCAGTCAGGGTGTCGGTCGGTTCATCCATGATGATAACACGGGATTCGAAGGACAAAGCCTTGGCGATTTCGACCATCTGCTGCTCGCCAATCCCCAGAGCTCCAAGCCGTGTGCGAGAAGTCCGTGTCACCCCGAGTTTAGCGAGCAGTTCGTCAGCCATCCGATACATTTCTTTCCATCGGATATGTCCCAGAAAGCCAACCTTTTCACGGCCCAAAAATATATTTTCAGCAATGGAGAGTTCCGGGAGCAGATTCAATTCCTGATGAATGATACTGATACCCGCTTCCTGTGAAGCACGAGGGCCACTAAAAGTACATTCTTCACCCAGATATCGAAGTGTACCGGCATCCCGTTTGTAGATGCCTGTCAGCACTTTCATAAGCGTAGATTTACCCGCGCCATTCTCGCCGACCAACCCCATAACCTTGCCGGGAATCACCCGTAGATTGACACCATCCAAAGCCTTAACGCCGGGGAAGCTCTTTTCGATATTCTCAAGTCTCAGCAATTCGTCCATGATCTTCTCCGCTAAAAAGCAACGCCTGCCTTGATCGTGACATTGGCGTACGGGGTAAACTCTCCTGTCCGCACAATGGCGACACTCTCTCGCGTATTCCTTTTGAAAACTTCGTGACTCACATAACTCACAGGAATGGGTTTGCCACGCTCCGTTTCAACAGAACGCAAAAAATAAAGTAATTCCCTATGTAAATCAGGACTGACGCTCTTAAATTCCTCGGCAAGTTCCACTTCCTGAACTTCCATTTCAGAAATAATGGTTTTGACCACATCCATAAAAGACGGAACCCCTTCAGTCACCGCCAGATCAATGCGCTGTATGTCTAAGGGAATGGGTAACCCTGCGTCGCAGATGGTCAATCCATCAAAATGGCCGAGACTGGCCACGACATATGATACTTCCGCGTTAATAAGTTTTGAATTTTTCATTTTTCCACCGTGGCGCCTATGCGCCGGTTGCCGTGCAAAGTCACCCGCTTGTAACACGAATCGAAACGTTTGCGCAAACGTTTCGATGACGACAACAATACACATCTGTGACGGCTTGATTTGCTTGAAAAAAACCAAAAAACACTTTTGAAAATTGAACTACACTCATTCAAAAGTAAAAATGATCCCATAAAAGCAGTGTGAAAACCGGGGGAAATACGATTGATTTGATTCATGCGAATTGCCTCCGTAAAGAAAGGCTACAAGGGAAACGATGTGCGGCTCCCATACCGCGACACCGGGAGGAACAATCATGGATTCTTTCAATTACGAAATACACGAATACAAAGCGGGCTTTGCTCGGACACCGATCAAGTCCATCCGTGAGGTACCGCTGACAATTCACCTCAACGGAAAAGAAGTCGTGACATTGCTGTGCACGGCCAAGCATCCTGAATATTTAGCTATAGGCTTCCTCAAATCCGACGCATTCCTGTCCAGCCCGGACCAGATCACGGATTTGACAGTCCGTGACGAGGGCGACCGCCTGCTGGCTGAAGTGGAAACCTGTCACGACCCGTGGAAAAATCGTATTCTGGAACGCTCCATCACCTCCGGTTGTGGCAAAGGCACTAACTTCGGACGCAATACGGCCACGATTTCTAAACGTCGTGTAAATGGTGATGTCAAAGTCACTCCTGAACAAATTCTCACATTGGCAAAGCAACTGCACGAACGTTCCACCCTGTACAACGCCACGCGCGGTTGTCACAATTCCTCTCTGTGCACCCCAGACGAAATGCTGCTTTTCCGAGAAGATATAGGGCGTCACAACGCCATCGACATGATCTGCGGCCAGTGTTTTCTGGACGACGTCTCCGTGGATGACAAACTCATCGTCTCCACCGGTCGCATCGCCTCGGAAATCCTGCTCAAGGTTATCCGCATCGGCGTGCCCATCCTCGCCTCCACAGCCGTCGCCACAAGTTTTTCCGTAGAACTTGCACGCAAAACCGGCATCACTCTCATCGGTAACATCAAGGACGATAGCTTCTGGGTGTATAATGATAACAAACGAATCATCGGTTTTTAAAAACATCAAACCAACGTCTGTAATAAAAACAACTCACAATAACTTGCCAGGACGTCGCAATCAGTGCCTGTTTTTCTCGAAATAGGGTAAATCTATAGAAACATCGCCTTTCTATCGACTTTTTTCACATCTTCGGAACATACTGAATTGTAGACCTTTTCAGCTCGCTTTATGCTCAAAAAGACATAATTTCTTTTAAAAACAAGTCTTCTATTTCAAATGGATACGTATTTTTTGTGTCAAAGCTTGAGTAAGTCTCAAGCCTTTGGCATCATAGACAGGCGCCCATACTGTTTTTCGTAACCGAACAATCAAAAAGGACGCACCATGGAATTTAATGTGGAACAATATCAACGGCGGCTTGAAAAAAAGATCACCCAGTTGAAAGGCAAGTCCTATATTTCCGAGGAACTCGTGAACTTGCTGGCCGACGTGGCTCGACTGCAGTTGACGGCGCGCATTGACGCAACTGTGGTGCTGCCGGACGACAGTGAACTGGCCCCGCCGGAAGCTGTGTTTCAGGGCATGTCTCTGATCGGACGCGAAATGTTTCCCCACGACAGCGCTCAGGCCGCGGATCTCCTGCTTGATCTTATCGCCCTGCTTGAAAAGACCGGAGGTCCTTTGGGCGATGGAGCCAAGATTGTGGCCAAAGCCATGGAAGACGGCGAATTCTCTCCTGCGGAGTTATTCGACAAATTCCTTAATGACGACACAAAATTCTTTGCTTCCTGGGCTGAACGGACACCGGATGCACCCAAAACAATTGCATTCCTTGCCTTTGCATCGCTTGGCCCGTCCATCGAAGCTGCGGCCGATATTCTGGCCGGAAAGTTGCCGGAAATGAAGGTACCGGAAGTAGGCACCTGTCCCATCTGTGGTAGCCTGCCGCTCATCTCCTCTCTCAAAGAGAAGGAAGGATACCGGCACGCCACCTGCTCGTTCTGCCGCCATGAGTACAGGATAAAACGCATTGCCTGCCCGGTCTGTGGTGAAGACGACCAAAAGAAGCTGACTTTCTTTACCGTGGATGAAGAACCGGGATTCCGTGTGGATGTCTGTGAATCCTGCAAGACCTATATCAAGACCATTGACTTTCGAAATCTGGACCGTGTAGCCGTACCTGTTCTTGATGATCTGGATTCTTTGGCGCTTGACTATGTTGCTGCAGGTCAGGGATACAAGCGCGCAACGCTTTCTGCTTGGGGATTCTAACAAAGAGGTGACCATGTCAGCCTTAAACTCAAACATCATGCACAAGACATCGCATATCATACCCGCAGACTGTGCGCCGGACATTGCCGGTGGATTCGATGCGCTCCTGCATGACGACAAAAAAGCACGGGACTACCTGCTTGAGTTGACATGGCCCACAGGCGATCCTTTCTGCCCAAGATGTGGTCACCGCAAAGTCTACACTCTGTCCGGCGAACGACTTCGGTGTGCCAGTTGCAAATACACCTTCCAGCCATTTTCCGGTCGGTGGATCAACAATGGCGCACTCAGTCCTTCCGAATGGCTGCGACTTATCGTCCTGTTCGTGCAGGAATGTTCGGTTCATCAGATGAAGGATCAACTCGGACTGTCGTATAATACTGTATATAAAGCCCTGACCGCCATCAGGTTCGCCATCCTCGGCCACGCGCTGGATGCTCGGCAGCTCATCAGCTCGGCAACCGGACTTGATTCATATCTTAAAGGCAACCGACTGACTGGTGGCCCGCGGGATATGCACATGGACACCATCCCGGTCTACGGCATCCTGCGCCGTGACAACATTGTCTTCATCGACCTTGTGCCGGGTTTTCAAGCAGAAACATTGTTCCACTTCCACATGAACTTTCACCTGAAGCTCATTCGTACCGGCAATCTCGTCTACACGGACAGATACAAGGATTACGACACGCTCATTTTCTGTGGCAACGATTCACTCCCTTACGAGATCATCCGCCGCTATGACGAACCACCGCACATCGACGCGGTGCATGACGAATTCTGGGACTATGCCCAATCCCGAATCAAGAAATTCCGCGGTATATCCTGCCAGCGATTTCCTCTCTATATGAAGGAACTCGAATTCCGATTCAACAACCGGGATAAATCCATCGCCGAAATACTGGCCGCGTACCTATGCGCACTGGTACCGGTGCAGGAATAATGCCCTTTTGGTGTTAAACCATGGGGCAGATATCATTTTATGTCCATTTTGACATAAAGCATTAATCTTTATTTCAACCACTTACGTAAAACCCCTTCTAATGGGGCTGTGTGAAAGTCGGTAAAAGACCGATTCTTTTGAACTGTTCTCTCCAATCCCCCATAACAGGGATAACGGAATTAACTGGGAGAGGTACGCTTATGCGTTTTTCACACAACCATTCGTCGGCTGCAAACGCGACAAGTCCAATGCCCTTCGACGGCCTTGGATTTGCCACGGACAGTGTCCATGCGGCGGCGCAGGGAATGATCCTGACACCTCTCTGTCATCACGACAGATCAGGAACCAACCTGCCCGCCCCGGACCAAATCGCGCAGCCAAGCGGCTATGAGTTACTCGTGACTTTAGGTTGCGAGATTCGCGGGCGATGACCCGCACTCAACTTTAGGAGGTCGAATGCATACTAACCGAAGGAACTTCCTCAAGCTCTCCGCTGTCGCGGCCACGGCCACGGCTTTTGGCGGACTCGGGCTTGGCTGTACAGCGAAAAAGGCACCCATTGCCGATCGCGCCGAAGCCATGAAGCCCAAATGGAGCAAACAGACAACGACTATCTGCTGCTACTGTGCAGTGGGTTGCGGTCTCGTCGTCAACACGTCCCTCAAGGACAAGCGGGCCATCAACGTCGAAGGTGACCCGGATCATCCCATCAATGAAGGTTCTCTGTGTGCCAAGGGCGCATCCATCTGGCAGTTGGCTGAAAATGACCGCCGCCCGGATTCCGTCCTGTACAGAGCTCCCTATTCCAAAGAATTCACCAAAGTCTCCTTGAGCTGGGCACTGGAAAAAATCGCCCACAACGTCAAGAAAAGCCGTGACGAAACTTTCACCTACAAGAATGCGAAAGGCCAAGTGGTCAATCGCTGCGACGGTATCGCTTCAGTCGGTTCCGCCGCTCTCGACAACGAGGAGTGCTGGGCTTACCAGACAATGCTCCGCAGCCTTGGTCTGGTGTATGTGGAACACCAGGCTCGTATTTGACACAGCGCAACTGTTGCGGCTCTGGCAGAGTCGTTCGGACGCGGTGCGATGACCAATCACTGGATCGATATCCAGAACTCTGATTGCATTCTTATAATGGGCAGTAACGCTGCCGAAAACCATCCCATCTCTTTCAAGTGGGTGACCAAGGCGCAGGAAAAGGGTGCAACCCTGATCCACGTCGACCCCCGTTTCACCAGGACCTCGGCCAAGGCCGACATGTATGCCAACCTCCGTTCCGGCTCCGACATTGCCGTGCTCGGAGGCATGATAAAATACATCCTGGACAAGGACCTGATCTTCAAGGAGTACGTGGTTAATTACACCAATGCCTCCTTCATCGTCGGTGACGACTACAAATTCGACGATGGTATCTTCGCCGGTTACGATCCAGAAACCAGAACCTACGACAAATCCAAGTGGGCTTTTGCAATGGATGCCGAAGGCAATCCCGAAAAAGACCCCACCCTCAAAGATCCCAAGTGCGTTTACCAGATGCTCAAGAAGCACTATGAACGCTACAATCTGGATCAGGTCACTTCCATCTCCGGTATGAAGAAGGAAGACTTGATCGCCCTGTATGAAACCTATGCTGCAACCGGTGTTGGCAATAAGGCCGGTACCATCATGTACGCCATGGGTTGGACTCAGCACACCGTTGGTGTACAGAACATCCGTTCCATGGCCATGATCCAGCTTCTGCTCGGTAACATTGGTGTGGCCGGCGGCGGCGTCAACGCCCTGCGCGGCGAATCCAACGTTCAGGGTTCCACCGACCACTGTCTGCTGTTCCACATCCTGCCCGGTTACCTGAAGACACCCAAAGCGGGTCAGGACTCATTGGCAGCATATGACAAAGCATACACTCCGGTCTCCAACGATCCCAAATCTGCCAACTGGTGGCAGAATTACCCGAAATACTCCGCTTCTCTGCTCAAATCCATGTGGCAGAATGATACTCCGGCGGATGCATACCAGTTCCTGCCTCGTCTGGACTCCGGTGCTGCCAGTGAATACTCATGGCTCACCCTGTTCGACAAAATGGAAAAGGGACAGTTCAAAGGTCTGTTCGCATGGGGCATGAACCCGGCTTGTTCCGGCGCAAACGCCAACAAAAGTCGCCGTGCCTTGGGCAACCTCGACTGGATGGTCAATGTCAATATCTTCCCCAATGAAACCGGTTGGTTCTGGGAAGGTCCCGACATGAAGCCCGAAGAGATCAAGACTGAAGTCTTCTTCCTGCCCTGCGCAGTCTCCATCGAGAAAGAAGGCTCCATCACCAACTCCGGCCGCTGGATGCAGTGGCGTTACAAAGGCCCTGATGCACCGCACGGTCTCAAGCCGGACGGCGACCTCATGTATGAATTGATGCATGAGATTCAGGCTCTCTACAAAAAAGACGGCGGCGCATACCCCGAGCCGATCACTCGACTCACTTGGGACGGCATCGCCACAGACGGTGAATTCGATCCGCATAAAACCGCCAAGCTCATCAACGGACACTTCACCCGTGATATCGAAGTTAAAGGGAAGCAGTTCAAGAAGGGCGACCTCGTACCGAGCTTCGCATACCTCCAGGCCGATGGTTCAACCGCCTCAGGCAACTGGCTGTACTGTAACTCGTACACCGACAAGGGTAACATGGCCGCACGTCGCAGCCTGGCCCAGACTCCGGAACAGGCGAAAGTCGGCTTGTACCCGAACTTCTCATGGTGCTGGCCGGTTAACCGCCGCGTGTTGTACAACCGCGCTTCCGTCGACCTTCAGGGCAAGCCGTACAATCCCCAAAAGCCGGTCATCGAATGGAACGGCAAAAAATGGGTTGGCGACGTACCTGATGGCGGATGGGCTCCCGGTTCCAAGTACGCCTTCATCATGCGCAAACATGGCTTCGGCCAGCTGTACGGCCCCGGCCGCGCAGACGGACCGCTGCCTGAATACTACGAACCGCTGGAATGTCCGGTCAAAACACACCCATTCTCCGGCACACTGCATAACCCGACGGCCCTTACTTTCGATTCGGAAGAAAAGGCTGTCTGTGATCCCAAATACCCATTCGTCGGCACCACATACCGTGTCACCGAACACTGGCAGACCGGTTTGATGACCAGAAACTGCGCATGGCTTACAGAGTGTGAACCACAGGTGTTTGTTGAAATGAGCCCGGAACTTGCGGAACTCAGAGGTATTGAAAACGGCGAAAAAGTCATGGTTGATTCTATCCGTGGTTCCATCTGGGCCAAGGCTATCGTGACCAAGCGGCTGAAACCGTTCGAAGTTCAGGGAACGACCATTCATCAGATTGGCCTGCCTTGGCACTTCGGCTGGACATGGCCCAAGGACGGCGGCGATACAGCCAATATCCTGACCCCATCCGTCGGCGATCCAAACACCGGCATCCCTGAAACCAAGGCCTTTATGGTCAACGTCCGCAAGGCGTAAAGGAGGAATGACACATGAGTAAGACATTCTTCATCGACCTGACCAAGTGTACGGCCTGCCGTGGTTGCCAGGTTGCCTGTAAGCAATGGAAAAAATTGCCCGCTGAAAAGACCGAGAACTGGGGTTCCCACCAAAACCCCAAAGATCTGTCGGGCGTCACCCTAAAACTGGTTCGCTTCGAAGAAGTGGAAACCGACGGCAACATGGACTGGCTGTTCTTCCCCGAACAATGCCGCCATTGTATTGAACCGCCGTGTCTGGATGCCATGACTATTCCCGGCTCCATTGTCCACGATCAGGAAACCGGTGCAGTCATCTACACCGAACTGACCGCTCAGGAACCGGACAAGGAAGCCTTTGGCATGTCCTGTCCCTATGACATCCCCCGGATCAACGAAGAAACCGGCCAGGTGGTCAAATGCGACATGTGCATTGACCGCGTCAAAGCAGGCATGCTGCCTGCCTGCGTGCAGACCTGCCCCACCGGGGCCATGAACTTCGGTGACCGTGACGAAATGCTCGCCCTGGCAGACAAGCATCTGGAGAAAGCACTGAAAAAGTACCCGGAAGCAGAACTTGTCGATATTGACAGCGTGCGCGTCATCTATCTGGTCCAGACCGACCCGGACAGCTATTATGAGTCCCTGTCTGCTGACGCTTCCTCCATCCAGAAAAAGGGCCCCTTGTCCAGAAAGCAATTCCTGGCAAAACTGGCCAGCCCTCTCAAACGGATGAACGGATAACACCATACCATCCCGGCGCGGGTTGCACGCCCGCGCCGGGACTCCTCTCATGGAGAACACCTCCGTAAAAAGTGTCGCTCGGACCTGCGGCATATCATGCACGGAGTTTTTCAGACCCCGACGTTCACCGTGCGTCGGGGTCGCTTCGTTCAAAGGCAATGCAGATAGATGCAGTTTCGTGGGGTTATGAGGATTTCTTGTCTTTTCGGAGCCAAGCCAGTAACGAAGAGTGGCAATACGTTGTTATAAGCGTGGAGCACGGAGCCGAATCATGCAAACCCGACTATGGACACTCATATTCCTCTGCTTACCTCTCATATTTGGTATGGGCGGATGCAATTCCTCGGATAAATCCTCGGCCACAGGATCGACATCTCCCGGAGTGACCGACAGCCAAATCGTTCTCGGCTCTTCTCTGGCCCTGACAGGCCATGCGGGGTATCTTGGCACACAGACTCTACGCGGGGCCGAAGCCTATATTCGCTCCGTTAATGCCAATGGCGGCGTGCATGGTCGTTCCATCAAGATCAAAGCCGTGGACGATTCCTATGATCCACCCAAATGCCTTGCCAACACGCAAAAATTCATCATCGACAACGATGTCTTTGCCCTCTTCTGCTATGTGGGTACACCGACCACGGTCAAGGCTCTGCCTTTGGTTGAAGAAGCACGCATACCACTGGTGGGGATGTTCACCGGAGCCAACGTCTTGCGACAACCCTTCAATCGATACGTCGTCAACATCAGAGCTTCCTATTATCAGGAAACAAAAGATGCCGTGCGGCACATGATAAAAGATCTCGGGCTACGAAAAATCGCGGTTTTCTACCAATATGACACTTACGGATTCGACGGACTCATCGGCGCGGAACTGGCTCTCAAGGAGTTCAATCTCGAACCAGTGGCTCGTGGTTGGTACATTAGAGGCACCGAAGACATTGATGAAGGGTTAGAAAAGATTCGTCAATCCGGAGCTGAAGCCGTTGTCATGATCGGCACCTATGATGCGTGCGCCCGATTCATCAATAAGGCCGGCGAACGCGACTATACACCGGCATTCTACACAGTTTCATTTGTAGGAGCCGAAGAACTGGCACGACGCATCACCACCGACGCACCCGTCAAAGTACTCATGTCGCAAGTTGTCCCACCGCCAATCATAAATCCAGACAACGACATTGACGCGGCCAGCGAATACGTCACTCTTCTGAATCAATATTTTCCGAACGACACTCCGAGCTTTGTCGGACTAGAAGGATTCCTTAACGCCCGAATCATGGTTGAAGGACTGCAAAAGGCAGGACGATTCCTGACCCGCGAAAAATTCATTGATGCCATTGAATCCATCCGGGATTTCAAACTCGGACCGGGCATGTCGATTACCTATGGACCATATGACAGACAGGGGCTTGAAGCCATTCACTTCACCCGACTTCAAGATGGTCGATTCATGCCGTTTTCAGATTGGAAGGGATTGAAGCAGGAATTGGAGGTCATGCCATGACCATGGCCAGAAAATTGGCTACCCGATTCGACAATATCGGCCTGCGAGAAAAACTTCTGTTTTCAATGCTTGCAGCCATTCTGTTCATCTCGGTAACCATTGCACTGGTTTCCAGATATATTCTCGTCAGCTCCCTGACGCATGAACTGGAAATGCGTGGTTTTGCCATTGCCCACTCCGTTGCCGAACGAGGCGGTTCGTATCTGCTGGACAACGACGTCCCCAAGTTGCTGGCCCTGATATTTGACGAAGGACGCCTTCGTCAGCGGAAAAATCTGGTCGCTTACATTTTCATTGAGGATCAGCATGGCGAGGTTTTGGCCCATACGCTAACACGAAAACTCCCAGACACCCTCCGTGGAAACACCCTGCCCAAAGACAAACACGATTCTATAAAACGTCTCGATCTGGGGGGACAGGAAGTATACGATCTCGCCGCCGCGATCAATGAAGGACTCTATCGTATAGGCACGGTTCACGTAGGACTGAACAAGAGTCATATCGACTCTTTGGTCGGTAAATTACGGGTGGCCTTCCTTGGTTTCATCTCCGCCGTGGTTTTGATCACCATCTTCCTCAGTTCCTGGCTTTCCAAGTATATAACCAAACCCATTTCAGACCTGACACGCCTGTCCGATGAAATCAGTCGCGGCAACTTTGACATACCGCATCATCTCATACCGGATGAAGACTGGGATACGTCCAGATGTCCGGCGTTCACCAATACAGATCTGCCATGCTGGCACTTCGACCAATCAAGAAGTGGCGAAAAGCCCGGTGAAGCGCATCGCAAATGCGCAGACTGTGCTTTCTATCGCAAACACGCTCTTGGCGATGAAGTCATTCAGCTCGGCGATTCATTCCGCAACATGGTCTGGTCCATCAAGCTTTATCGCCGAAGACTGCGCGAATCAGAAGAAAAATATCGGTCACTGTTCGACTCCGGCCCGGACCCAATCTTTGTCGTGGAATGTGAATCAGGTATCATCCGAGACGCCAACCCTCGCACCGTCGAACTCTATGGATACTCCATGGAAGACCTCATTGGCATGAAGTTCCTGAAACTTGGGCCTGAACACAATCTCAGCTGTCTGGAATATTTTGTGGAAGGCGGCGGAGGGTGTGTCTACTTCCCCAAGCTGCTCCACTACAAACAAGGTGGCGAACCGTTCTTCGTAAACATGCACGCCTGCCCTATTTCATACAGGGGACGACATGCCATCATCATTGCAGTCACAGATATCACGGAACTCATTGAAAAGGACGCCCAGCTGATTCAGGCAGGAAAGATGAAATCCCTTGGTGAGATGTCTGCGGGTGTGGCCCATGAGGTCAACCAGCCGCTCAATGCCATCAAGATGGGCAGTGAATTTCTTTCCATGATGCAAGAAGAAGGTGTCGAAGTTCCCAGAGAAGACTTCCTGCAGGTCGTAAAAGAAATTTCGACACAGGTCGACCGCGCCGCAGAAATTATCAACACGTTACGGTCTTTCGGCCGCAAATCAGACCTCATTGAGGAACACGTCAATCTCAATCAGACCGTGAACGCGGTTTTGTCCATCCTGCGTCGTCAATTCGAATTGGATAATATCCGCTTTGCCCTTGATTTGGATGAACAATTACCGCCAATACTGGCTCACTCAAACAGATTGCAACAGGTTATTTTCAATCTGGTGACCAATGCCCGGGACGCCTTAAACGACATTTCATCCCCGGCAGACGGTGACGATAACCGACGCATCATGATTCGTACTGGAGCCGAAGAAAAAACTGTCTTTGTCGAAGTCGAAGACACGGGGTCCGGTATTGATGAAAAAGACAAACGGAAAATTTTTGAACCATTCTTCACCACCAAAGAAGCCGGACAGGGCATGGGCCTCGGCTTAGCCATAACATACGGCATCGTCAGGGATTATGGTGGAGACATTCGCATTGATAGTAAACGCGACAAAGGTACGGTTTTCCGCATGGAATTCCCAATAGCCAGTACGCGAGGAGAAACCAAGGCATGAAAGAAAAAGTACTTGTCATAGACGACGAACAACCGACTCTCAAGATGTTCACGCTCCTGCTTTCAGCCTATGGGTATGAAGTGCTCACGGCAGAGAACGGACAGGAAGGGGTCAGGATTTTTAAAGAAAAAAGCCCCGGTCTGGTCATGACTGACATCAAAATGCCCATCATGGATGGCATTGAGGCTCTCAAGGAAATAAAGAAAATCAATCCGCACACAGAAGTTATTGTCATAACCGGTCACGGTGACATGGATCTGGCGATTCAGGCCTTGAATCTCGACGCCACGGATTTCATCAACAAACCGCTCCAACGCGAAGCTCTTGAAAAAGCACTGACTCGTGCAGGCGAAAGGCTCGCTATCACCAAAAACGAGGAGAGCCTTGTCTCGTTGGATGACCGTCCCGGAGCCGTGGTCATCGGCGTACGCGGAAATGTCTCCACGCATACCATTCCTCATTTAGCCGAGGCCCTGACCAAGGCCAAAGCTTTGAACAAACCCGTAATGCTCATCGATTTCGAAGAAAATGCATCCATTAATGGCGCCGGAATCACCGGACTGTCAGAACTACTCAAAGAGAATCGAAAACAAGGCGTACGCATTGTACTGGCAGGACTGTCCAGCAATTTCAAATCGGTCTTCGAAGCTGTGGGCATCACCCGCTATGCAGAACTCTTCGACAACGGGGAAGAAGCACTGGCTGCACAGTAGAAAGCTTACTCGGCGTTCACCTTTTCCAAAGCCTGCATGAGCATACCTAGATCTGGACGTTTGTTGATGTCGCCCACATGAATAAAACGAATCACGCCCTTGGTATCGATCACGAACAAAGCGCGCTCCGTAAAACCTTCCGAACGCAATACACCATACTCCGACGCCACCTTGCCGTGAGGCCAGAAGTCGGACAACACAGGAAAATTGAGTCCACCCATGGCATCAATCCACGCTTTCTGGGTAGGAATATTGTCCACGGTGATACCTACAAGCTCCGCATTGTTTGCCTTAAACAAATCCATGGCGAGGCGATATCCCGGCCACTGATCCGAACAGACAGGCGTCCATGCGGCAGGCACAAAGGTCAGCACCACATTTTTTTTGCCACGGTAATCACTCAACCGCACTTTCGCGTCCATCGTGGATGGCAATTCAAAATCCGGTGCCATATCGCCTTCTGAGACCTTGAGCACGGAATCCACCGGTTTAAGTTCTCCGGCGGGATAGGTCATCATCTTCTCCGCCATGACAGGCGAAGCCCAAAAACACACCACAAAAAATGCTAAAACAAATCTTTTATTCATATCCCGTGCTCGCCTACTTCTCTGTCGTTTCCACGACGATCTTCACAAATTCATCGACATCCTCAATCTCACCAATCTGTGAGAAAAGAATGAGCAGTCGCCCTTCCCGCAGGTCCAACAGATAGAATGCAGGGGTCCCCACTTCGCCGACCGCTTTATGCTGCACATAATCAGGGTCTTCCACGAGCGGATACTCTACCTTGAACTTCTTGCGATAAAATTCGACTTCATACGGCGTATTTCCTGCGGCAATGCCGAGGACCTTGATACGCTTATCCTGCCCGGTCTTGGCCAACTCCTGGTACAAGGTGTTCATTTTGGGAGCGTCGCGTTGGCAGATAGGGCAATACATGCTGTAGACTTCAATCAGGACGAAATCTGCTTTGATATCAGATACCTTAAACTCATTGCCTGTCACGGAAAGATATTCCATCTGAGCCTGAGACATCTTTGCCATCATGGACAAATCGGGAAAAGTGTCAGCAGACTGCGCCGGGACAGCGATCAGAAACAACCAAGCCAGAGCGATCAATGTCATTTTTTTCATACGTCATCCTCATGATATCCGGTGTGTATGCAGACAATTCGCCTGCTCTTTTTCATAACTTTATCCTACTCTCAAATATGCCTGAAAAGGCAAGCCAAAGCAATTTCCCCAAACTGTGCAATGATTCCACACCATCCATTAAATTTCCCCCTTTCGTAGTGTCAAACCGTGGACTGTTTCCACACTGTTGACTGATTATGCTAGAGGGAGCATATAAGACCTCATCAAATGAATATATGTCTATATGTCTAGGAGGTCTTATGCATTCTCTCTCTCATCATTGTGCCCTGGCCCTGTGTGTCTGTTTGGCAGTTGTCCTCTGTACGTGGACACCTGCTTCAGCCGAGCCTACCGGCAAACTGGTTATCTTTCACGCGGGCAGCCTGTCCGTCCCCTTCGACGCCATGGAAAAAGCCTTTGAGGCCAAATACCCCAATGTCGATGTTCAACGGGAATCCGGCGGCTCCACAAAAATGGCTCGCCTCATCTCCGAAGTCGGCAAACCTGCCGATATCATGGCTTCCGCCGACTACGTGGTCATCAACAAGAACCTGATGCCCAAGTTCGCATCCTGGAACGTACGCTTCGCCACCAACCAGATGGTGCTCTGCTACACAGACAACTCCAAATTCGCCAATGAAATCAACAGCGACAACTGGACTGATATTTTGCAGAAAAAAGGCGTTGTCTGGGGACATTCAGATCCCAACCTCGATCCGTGCGGTTACCGTTCCATCATGGTCCTGCAACTGGCTGAAAAATTCTACAAGAAGCCCGGTCTGGCTGATGCTCTCATCGCCAACCGTCCTGAAAAGAATGTCCGTCCCAAGTCTGTCGAACTCATTTCACTGCTCCAGTCCGGTCATATGGATTACGCATGGGAATACCTTTCTGTCGCTGTCCAGCACGGCCTCAAATACATCACCATCGACAACCACATGAACCTGAGCGACTACACGTTGACTGACTTCTATTCTCAGGCCCGTGTCAAAGTCACCGGCAAAAAGCCCGGCACTTTCATTGAGCGCGTTGGCAAGTCCATCACTTATGGCATCACCATGCTCGATACCGCCAAGAACCCGGAAGCTGCTGAGGCTTTCCTGGCATACATGTTCGCCCCTGAAGGCGGCCTCAAAATCTTAAAAGATATGGGCCAACCGCCTTTCGAGCCTGTTCGCACTGACGAAGCCGGCATGACAAAACTGCCAGCCAGCCTCAAACCTCTCGTGGAAGTCAACTAATAACCATGGCTTCAACCAGCACCGCATATCAGGGAGGCTCCGTTTTACGGGGCCTCCCCAGTTCAATCTTCCAGCTCTGGTTTCTGGGCTCTTCCGTCCTGATCCTGCTGTTTATTGCGGCCCCGCTGGCCTCAACTATCGCTGCCCCCACTTGGGAACGGTTTGTCGAAACACTCGTTGATCCCGCCGTAATTCAGTCGATCTGGCTTTCCATGTCCACTTCGGGCATGGCAGCACTCATTGCTCTCATTTTCGGAACCCCTCTGGCCTACATTCTCGCCAGACACGAATTTCCGGGTAAAAACGTGGTGGAGAGCATCATCGACCTGCCCATCATGATCCCGCACCCTGTAGTCGGTATATCCCTGCTCAGTCTGACAGGTCGCGACACATGGTTTGGCACATTCATCTCGGACCTCGGCGTGGAAATCATGGGGACGACCACAGGCATCGTTTCGGTGTTGGTTTTCGTGGGACTGCCCTTCTATGTCAACACGGTAAAGGGTGGCATTGAATCCATTCCGCCACGGCTTGAAAATGTTTCCCGCTCTCTGGGTGCCGGTCGTGGACACACATTTTTCCGTGTTACCCTCCCGCTGTCATGGCGATACATGCTCGTAGGCATGATCATGTGCATGGCCCGCGCCATCAGCGAGTTTGGCGCCATCATCATCGTGGCCTACCACCCCATGACCGCACCGGTACTCATGTATGAACGTTTCACGGCCTATGGCCTTGGCTGGTCACAACCGGTAGCCGTTATCCTTATTCTGGTGAGCATGTTGTTTTTTCTGCTCCTCCGGGCCTTTTCTCTGCCTAAAAGGAGTGGTGTATGATCGACATCCGCAATCTGACCATCCAATTGCCCGGATTTGCCGTCACCGATATCAATCTCCATGTACGTCGCGGTGAATTCTTCACATTGATAGGCCCCACCGGATCGGGCAAAACCCTTGTGCTGGAAAGTCTGGCTGGACTGGCCCCCAAGGGCACTGGGAACATGCTCGTTCATGGTCGAGACATCGCCAATCTTCCACCGGAACACCGTAAAGTCAGCCTCGTCTATCAAGACCACTCCCTGTTTCCGCATCTGACCGTGTTGGACAACGTTACCTATGGTCAACGGTATCACGGCATCGATGCCCGAACAGGCAAACGAGAAGCACTTGAACTGCTGGAACGCCTCGGTCTTTCCCGCGTAATCAACCGCAAACCCGACAGGCTTTCCGGTGGTGAAAAGCAGCGTGTGTCCATTGCCCGTGCTCTTGCCTGTCACCCGCGTGTGCTCTTGCTTGATGAGCCCATGTCATCACTGGACCCACAGTTCCGGGCCGAGTTACGACAAACTCTCAAAGAATTGCATCAGGACACAGGTCTCACCATTCTCATGGTCACTCATGACTTTGTAGACGCACTGACTTTGGCGGACCGAGCCGCTGTGATCCGTAACGGTCGCATTGAACAGGCTGGAGATGTAATTGATATTTTCCGTCAGCCTGCCACCCCGTTTGTGGCTGAATTCGTGGGCATGGCCAACGTCCTGCCCGCCTGCTTCCACAATGGACAATGTTCGTTTGCCGGACACACCGTCTTGCTGGATAAAAAGCCGGACTGGAACGAAGGATACGTCGCCTTCCGACCTGAAGACATTCTGGTGTCACAGACAAATCGATTCCCGGAAGATTGGTGCACACTCCGGGGTAGCCTCACCCGAATTGACCGCATTGGATTTCATTGGACCGCACAAATACAATGCGACGACCAAATCGTCACCGCTGCCGTCGATCAACTCACAGCTCTGGAACACTCGACAAATAATAATGCGGTACACCTCGGTATCGCCAAGCCACATCTGCACTTCATGCCGCCTCAAACAATTTCAGTCTGATCCTAATTTCCTGTTTTTTCTTTAAAAAAAGACCTCCCCAAGAGTATAAACTCTGAATCGTCCACAAATGGACATTTTTGAATGGTACAAAACGTATCACTCTCACTCCTCTTTCATCCTGATCTTTGAAATCAGCGGTTTTACACCCCGTTTTTCCCCAGTGGAACATTTTGTACCACCGAAACGAAATGTACCGATTCAAATAAAAAGATTGAGTTAACTCTCAATAATTCCCCTCGTATTTCAGCCTGAAGATCAAAGCACCTTCTCGCTTCTTTGAAATAAATCTTTTTATTTCAAAGGCTAAAGCGTCAAGAGCACCATTATCCTCTTTATATCAATACGCCTATGCAATGGCACACCATTTGCTTTTTACAAGGTGAGATTCATTGATCTCGTTGAAAAACAAGGAACTTCTCGAAAGACACTGGAACTGACCATGCACCCTGAAAAAAAAGTTTCGTACGACAAGCTATCCCGCAACATCGCGCTGACCATCATCGCGGTTTCGCTCGCTCCGTTGATTCTTGTAGGTGGCCTGATTTTTGACCAGTTCCGTTCCATATATCATGAAAAAGTTTACGCGCACCTTGCCGAGCTTGTGGACAAGCATAAGCATGAGATCGACAGTTTCCTCAAGGAGAAGCTCTCGGAAATCCAATACCTCAACAAGGTTTTTACTTACGAACAACTCTCTGACCCTGTATTCATCGAACAAACACTGAAGGGCTTACGCCAACAATATGGTCGCATTTTCGTGGACCTTGGCGTCATCGACGAAAACGGGAAGCAGGTGGCCTACGCAGGGCCGCTCGAATTACTCGGAGCAGACTATTCACAAGCACAGTGGTACAAGAAGTCCCGAAACAAGACCACGTACATCAGTGACGTGTTCATGGGACTCCGCCAATCCCCTCACTTTATCATCACCATCAACAACATGGATACAAGGCAATGGACACTTCGTGCCTCCATCGACTTCCTGGCCTTCAGTTCCATCGTGGAAAACATCCGCATAGGTGAAACCGGTTGCGCTTACATACTCAACCGTGAAGGCGTGTTCCAAACGACACCACTCAACAACCAGAAACTTGCACTGAACCCAATCCAGTCTACCATTATCCCTGCGAGCGTTCGAGGGGTCACTATCCGCAAGGCCCTTACCGAGGAGGACGACACGTTTATTACGGTTTCCTCGCCCATGAAAAATGGGGAATGGCTGATGGTGTATCAACAAAAATACACGGACGCCTTTTCTGCCATGACGCGAAGTGAAATGGTCACACTCATCATCTTCCTGTTGGGCGGTGTTGCCATCGTTGTCACCGCAGTGGTCATATCCCGCAAGATCGTAGTCAGACTCAAGTCCATGGATGTGGAATCTGAACTAATGAGCAAGCAGATTGTGGAAACCGGCAAACTGGCAGCTATCGGAGAGCTTGCAGCGGGAATTGCTCATGAAATCAACAACCCCGTGGCTATCATGATCGAGGAAGCGGGCTGGGTCAGCGATCTACTTGAGGATGAAAAGGCCCAGATAAAGGCTTCGACCGAAATTGACCGCGCTCTGCATCAGGTCCGCACTCAGGGCCAGCGGTGTAAGGACATTACTCACAAGCTCCTCAGTTTCGCCCGACAGACGGACTCACGTGCAACAGAAATTTCTCTGCCTGAACTGGTTGAAGAAGTAGTGGATATATCCATGCAACAGGCCAAATATGCCAAGGTGGACTTTTCACTGGACCTCGACACGGCTCTGCCGAGTATCAACGCTTCAACCACTGAATTGCAGCAGGTACTCCTCAATCTCGTAAACAACTCCATTCAGGCCATGGAGCCTGTCGGGGGAGTCCTATCCGTCACGTGCGGGACCGAGGATGGCCAGATTCTCATCTCAGTAGCCGACACCGGCCCCGGTATCCCGGCCGCCAACCTGAGCAGAATATTCGATCCGTTTTTTACCACCAAGCCTGTAGGCAAAGGCAGCGGGCTTGGCCTGTCCATATGTTTCGGAATCATCCACCAGATGGGTGGAGAAATAGATGTTGAAAGTACCGTGGGGAAAGGAACCAGATTTAATATCCGGCTCCCTATTCCTCCTCACCACACCAATCAGGAAACACCAAAGGAGATGCTCCATGACTGATGCCACCGTATTGATAGTGGATGATGAAGTGGGCTTCGTGGAAGCGGTTGCCAAGCGACTCGGTAAGCGAAACATGTCTGTCTTCAAGGCGTTCAACGGCGACGAAGCAATGACTCGGCTTGCAGAAAACCCGGGTATTCAAGTTGTTATTCTGGACATGAAGATGCCCATCAAGGACGGCCTGACTGTTTTGCAGGAAATCAAGGAAGCGCACTCACTGGTCGAAGTCATCATGTTGACTGGCCATGCAACAGTCCCCACGGCCATCGAAGGGATTCAGCACGGGGCGTACGACTATCTGATGAAGCCCTGCGACTTCGGAGAATTGACCGCCAAGATTCTCGAAGCCGTTGCGTTGAAGCAGGACCACGAGGCCGAGGCAGTGGATGCCCGTGTCTCTGACATCGCCCAGCGCATGGCGTAACAGGCGAAGGCGGAGCGGACCATGACAGGCACCAAAGAAATCAGATTACTCATCGTGGATGATGAAACCGGTTTTGCAGACGTACTCTGCAAGCGCATGGAGCGGCGTGGCGTTAATGCCTGCACTGCTTCCAGCGGCGAGGAGGCTATCCAGATTCTCCGAAACCATGATTTCGATGTCGCCATAGTGGACCTCAAGCTCGAAGGCATGGACGGAGTCGAAATCCTGAAAGTCTTCAAGCTGCTGATACCGCAAATGCCGGTTATCATGCTGACTGGTCATGGATGTGAAGTGGCTAGAGCGGCCTGTATTAAAAACGGTGCCGCCGGATATCTATCGAAACCATTCGATTTCAACGCGCTGCTGGACATGATTTCCCAGCAGGTTGGCCTGGAGAGAGCGTCATGAAACGAATCAGGATTCTGCTGGTCGATGACGAGGTCGATTTCAGCGCCCCCCTTGGCAAACGACTGGCGCGGCGTGGCATGGACGTCCACACCGCCGCCAGCGGTCAAGATGCGCTGACCGAACTCGACAACCGTCCAACGGACGTCATCCTGCTTGATATCAAGATGGCAGGCATGGACGGACTCAGAACCCTGAGCGAAATCAAACGGACTCATCCCAAGGTGGCGGTAATCATGCTCACCGCCCATGCAGACACGGATATGGTCCTCGCAAGCATGGGGCTTGGAGCCTGCGGATACCTGATGAAGCCGGTAAATATTGACGAATTGGTTGACAAAGTGCGTGAAGCAAGCAGAAATGATAAGTGAATCAGGATTCCTATACCTTAATACGTTGGAATCCAGACGATACAACACCTAAAGGAAGTGAGGATACACATGAGATTTTTCAGTCAGTGGGGGAAGTTCATGCTCGCCGGGGCTGGCGCCATGGCAGAGTGGGAAATCGCCAACGCCAAGTCCATCGTGAGCAGTCGAAAGAAACTCATGATTATTGGCTTGATGATCATTCCCATCATTCTTGGCGGCATTGCCTTTGCCGATGATATCGGACCGTTGTTGCCCGATCTACTCGGGGGAAAGAAAGCATACAGTCCGGCATTTTACAGTCTGGGTATTTTTCTGGTGTCCATTGCCATCGGCGTGGGGGCAGGCTTGATCACCGGATGTATCGGTGCGGGTGGCGGATTCATTATCGCCCCGGCACTCATGTCCGCAGGTATCAAGGGCATTTTGGCCGTCGGTACAGACCTTTTCCATATTTTTGCCAAGGCGATCATGGGCAGTGTCATTCACCGCAAACTGGGTAATGTATCTGTCCCGCTGGCTGCAGTGTTCCTCATAGGAGCTGTTCTCGGAGCCACGGCCGGCGGTGTCATAAACCGCGTATTGTATGAAATAAATCCGGTTTTAAGTGACGCGTTCATTACCACGATTTACTCCATCATGCTCGGTTTCCTCGGCATCTATGCCCTGACCGACTTCCTACGCTCCCGCAAGGCCGATAATGGCGGCGGCGCGCATGGCGGCGAAGAAGGTGTAGAGCTTGGTGCCATGTCCAAATCCCTTCAGGACGTCAAGTTCCCGCCCATGATTAAATTCGACCAAGACCTCATCCCTGGTGGTCGCCAGATTTCATGGGTCTTCCTGGTCCTGTCCGGCGCTCTCGTTGGCCTGGCCGCAGGTATCATGGGTGTTGGCGGCGGATTTCTGACCTTTCCGATCTTCGTCTATGTTCTGGGCGTATCGTCCATGACAACAGTCGGTACCGACATCTTCCAGATCGTATTCACTGCCGGTTTCGCATCGGTCAGCCAATACGCCATTTACGGTTTCATCTTCTACACCTTGGCCATGGGCATGCTCATCGGCTCCCTCCTCGGCATCCAGATCGGTGCTCTGGTCACCAAGGTCGTTCCCGGCATCACCATTCGCGGCTTTTACGCAATGGCAGTTCTGGCCGGTTTCATGAACCGTATTTTCGCCCTACCGGGCAAACTCGGAGAGATGGGCATCATTCCCATTTCACCTGGATTTGGAGCGATACTCAACGACATCGGTATCTGGGCGTTTTTCATCGTCATCGGTGGATTCTCCGTCTGGGTCATCGGAACGTTCCTCAAGAACATCTCGTCGCTCAAGAGAAAGGAGTCATAAAATGATTCATAACAAAAAAGAATTCTATGGAGGCGCGGGCCTTTTAGTCGCCTTCTTCGTTGTCCTGTTCTTCATGTTTCAACCATTATTCAATGGTCACAATGCCATGGAATATCTGGACAACCTCTACAACTCGATCTCAAAAGGATCTGTGGAATACGCTCCGGCTCTCATGGAAGAGTCCAGCAAATATGCATCCATGGATGTTGATCTGACGCTGAACTACGACAGCGAAATCGAAGCAAGTCAGGCGACAGCCTTGTTTTTAACAGCTGGCGTCAAAGCAGCTCCACAAGGAAAAACTCTCCATGTCAAAGGCTCGCTAGGAAGCATTCTGGACGCAACCCTCACGGATTGCGACGCCATGTATCACAATAAGGGTGACGCCTTGCAAGCAAAGTACAATCTGGAACCTCGGCGAACCATGTTCAACTGGTGGACCAGCTTAAAACTCATGGACAAGGAGCTCAAGGGCCAAGGCAAATTTGAAGCAGCCAAGGTCACTAACACCGTAGAAAAAAAAGGAGTGGAAGCCGCATACAACTACTTCAAGATTGAACCCATGCACATAATGGAAAATCTTGGTTTGGTTATATTCTCACTGGTCTTCTATGTCTTCTATACCCTGTGGTACGGCTTTGCCATTCTCTTCGTATTTGAAGGATGGGGACTGAGGCTCAGCCACTAATTCATTCATAAGTACATACCCTATGCCGCACGGCTCGGCCATTCCCGAGAGGTCGAGCCGTGCACCCTTTTTTATTCACGGGTGTTTACTCATCACCGATTTCCATATATTTTATATCCATAAAGGAAATATGATGAACCTCCACAATTACTACGAAACGGTCATGCAGCTCACCCACGGCATTGTGGTTACGTTGGATATTGAGGGGAGGATCATTCACGGCAACTCGGAGCTTGAATTTCTTTCCGGCTTTACCATGCAGGAGCTGGCCGGACGGGACTGGTTTGAAACCTTCATCCCGGAAGAGGATCGAGATGCTGCTCGACACGCCATCACTGACAGTTTTCAAGAGCACGACATATCCGCCTTTGCCGGAGTCATTTCAGCCAGAGACGGTGATACTGTTTACGTCAATTGGAACCTCAAACCTCTCACCGACTCAAATGGAGATATCATCAGCCTGCTCTGTGTGGGACAGGACGTCACGAACCTCATTCTACGCGAAAAAGGCCTGTTGCGAGAACGGTACTCTCTGATAGAACGCAACCGGGAACTCGACTGTCTCTATAAAATCAGCCAAATCATGACGAGCATGGAACCAAAACTCGCCTCCATGCTGGAACAGGTCGTCCATCTTCTGCCTCATGCTTTCAAGGACCCGGCAAGAACCCACGTCCGAATCAGTCTGGATGGCGAGATATGGAAAACAGTGGGAGTGTCGGAAGATATTCATTCCTTTGCGGAACCACTACTCGTCAACGAAGAACACCGTGGCATGTTGACCGTATCCGTGGATAACAACGAAGAGCACCCTTCCCCTGCCATACTCAGACACAAAAAGGGCTTTCTTGTCATGGTGGCAAAACAAGTCTCCATTCTCATAGGCAAAAAGGAAACCCGTCGAGCAAAACAAGCCCTTGAGAGCCAGCTCCGACAAGCTGACAGATTGGCAAAAATCGGCCAATTTTCTGCAGGTGTTGCTCATGAAATCAACGAACCGCTGGCAAACATTCTCGGATTTGCTCAATTGGCTCTCCAAACACCAGAGCTACCTGAACAAGCAACCAACGACCTCGGCAATATCGTGGACTCATCCCTTCATGCACGCGAAATCATTCGCAAACTCATGTTTTTCAGCCGTCAGTTCCCACCTCAAAAAATCGCTGTAAATCTCAACGAACTGGTGGAACAGGCTCTGCATATCACCTCAGCGAATGCCAAACGCTCCCACGTCGAAGTTCGGTGTGAATTTGACGAGGCCCTCCCCCACATCATGGCAGACCCTCAACACATCAAACAGGTCGTCGTCAATCTGGCAGCCAACGCCATTCAAGCTATGCCCGATGGTGGCACCCTGACTGCACGCACGGTGGATAAGGGCGATGTCTATCTCATAGTAGAAGACACTGGCACAGGGATGGAGCAGGACACACTCAAACAGATATTCAGCCCGTTCTACACCACCAAGGATGTAGATAAAGGAACCGGATTGGGACTGTCCGTGGTTCACGGAATCGTCAAGGCACATAATGGATTCATTCAAGTGAACTCCACCCCCAATAATGGTACGCAGGTAGAAATTGCCTTCCCCAGCCAACGCAACACAACGGTATACCCATGAGTGACCACATCAAAATTCTAGCCGTAGACGACAGTGCCAACACCCTTGAAGTCCTCAAGCGCAACCTTCAGTCCGGTGGGTATGAAGTCTATACATGTCAAGCCGTAGCCGAAGCCCTGCCCTTGCTTGAAGAACTGGACATCGACCTTGTCATCACAGACTTTCGCATGCCCCAGGCAACCGGTCTGGACCTCATCAAACACGTCCGTGACAATCACCAGCACACGGAAATCATGATGATCACAGGTTACCCCTCCATTCCCGGCGCAGTCAAAGCCATCAAGGACGGTGCCGGAGAATACCTTGCCAAACCTTTCACCGCAGATGAACTCCTTACTGCTGTGCAGCGCATTGTGGATCGACTGCTTAGACGTCGCATCCTGAGTACAGGCGACACGCCGCCAGACAATTTCGGAATCATCGGCGATTCCCCGGAAATGAAAAGGGTCTTCCGCCGCATAGAACAGGCCGCCAAAAGCGATGCCAACGTCCTCATTTCCGGCAATTCCGGCACAGGTAAAGAACTTGTGGCCCGCGCTGTTCATTACAACAGCGACCGGCGTTCCGCACCGTTCGTCCCAGTCAACTGTACTGCCATTCCGGAAGGTCTTGTAGAATCCGAACTCTTTGGGCATGTCAAGGGTGCCTTTACTGGTGCCAAAAATGGTCGGGCCGGTTTTTTTGAGATAGCGCACGGAGGTTCCATTTTTCTTGATGAAATAGGTGACGCCAGCCCAAACATGCAGGCCAAAATACTGCGGGTTATTCAATCAAAGGAATTCTGTAAAGTCGGCTCCAGCAAGGTGCTCACCGCAGACACCCGTATTCTGGCCGCTACCCATGAGAACCTCAAACAACTGGTAGAGGAAGGCAGCTTCCGTGAAGACCTCTATTATCGCATAAACATCGTGGATATCCCGGTTCCCACTTTGCGGGAACGCGGTGACGACATGCTCGCGCTCATCAACCATTTCCTGAACAAGTTTTCAAAGACCATGCGACGTACTGCGCCCGTCTTGAGCGACGAAGCCCTCAACGCCCTCCGCAACCATCCATGGCCCGGCAATGTCCGTGAAATGGAAAATCTCATCCACCGTCTGGTCGTCATTGTGGATCGAGACGTGATCGAAGTCGCAGATCTCCCGGAAGACATGCGGTTCAGTTTGCCAGCAGGCGGACGCGTTGACCGCTCTCTTGATGAAGTCGAAGCCGAGCACATTCTCAACGTGTTGGCCATGACCGGCGACAACAAGACCCGAGCCGCAGAAATCCTCGGAATCAACCGAAAGACCCTGCGCGAAAAGCTCAAACGAATGGACGCCAAAAAATAGAAAGATGCCTCTGGCCTCCCCTTCCAGAACTTTTTGTCGCGCCTTCGGCGAGGGGAATAGATATCGTTGTAAACATATGCCCTCGAGCGCAGCGAGCGACAAAAAGTTTTGGAGAGTCCAGAGAACCTTTTCCAAAAGGTTCTCTGGTCCCGCTGAAAGCGCTGCTGGCGGCCACTTCGGTCAAATATAAAAAAAGACCCCACGACAACTGTCACGGGGCCTTATTCTTCACAAAATCGCACTTTCTAGGAATCCAGATGGCATCGAGCATACCGGCCGGGCGCAATTTCACGCCGCTTCGGAGCCTCTCGCTTGCAGATATCCATGGCATGTGCGCAACGCGGATGGAAATGACAACCAGTCGGCGGGTCCAACGGGGACGGGATCTCGCCAATAAGTGGAGAAAAATCCACGCCTCGTTTATCCAGCCTCGGCACTTCATTCAACAACGCCTGAGTATAAGGATGAAACGGTGATTCAAACAGCTCATCCACGGGCGCGGTTTCCACGATACGTCCAAGATACATAACGGCGATACGGTCGGAAATGTGCTCAACCACACCAAGATCATGAGAGATGAACAAACAAGTCAGATTGTGCTGTTCCCTCAAGTCCATAAACAGATTCAAAATCTGGGCCTGAATAGATACATCCAAAGCAGCCACGGATTCATCGCAGACCAGACATTCCGGTTTCACGGCCATAGCACGGGCAATGCCGACACGCTGCCGCTGTCCACCGGAAAATTGATGTGGATACCGATTTTTGAAGGAGGGATCCAAACCACATTGTTCCATGACTTCATCGAGATAATTATCCAATTCCTTGGCCGTGGTCATACCGTGATATAATGGGGCTTCGCCGATGATCGCCTTGACGCGTTTCCGCGGGTTAAGCGAGGCAAACGGGTCCTGAAAAATCATCTGGACATTGATGGCATAGTCGAGCTTTTCCTTTGCGGTCATCTCAACGACATTTTTGCCTTTGTAATATATATTGCCAGAAGTCTGCTGCATGATGTCACAAATCATGCGGCCAAGGGTAGACTTACCGCAACCGGACTCACCCACCAACCCGACCACTTCACCGGGCATGACGTAAAGATTTACGTCGTCCACAGCCTGTACACGCTCTTCGAGAATCTTTGCGCCGAGCCTGCGAGCCGCTTTACTGGCAAAATCCAGTTTTTTCTCAAAAACTTTACTGATATGTTCACAGCGGATGAACGGTGTCTTTGCGTCACTCATAATACTATCCGTTGCTCCTGTTATATTTGCCCGGATGAAAACAACAGACCTTGCGGCCATCGTCCATAATGGTCACGGGCGGCTCCTGAAAACATTTCTCTGAACTCCGGGAGCAGCGCATCCTAAACGGACACCCTTCCGGTAAATTAATCAGAGACGGAGTTGTTCCCGGAATCTGATACAGTCTCTCACCCCGTCGATTCCGGCTCGGTACCGAACCAATCAACCCTTCGGTATAAGGATGCAGGGGCGCATCAAGTACATCCTGCACAGGACCTTCTTCAATGATGGTGCCCGCGTACATGACTGCAACCCGATGAGCCAGCCCTGCAATCACCGTCAGATCATGGGTTATCCACATAAGAGCCATGTCCGTTTTGCGACACAACTTCTGCATTTCAGCGAGAATCTGACTTTGAATAGTCACGTCGAGTGCCGTGGTTGGCTCGTCCGCAATAATGAGGTCGGGATTATTCAACAGCCCAGTCGCGATGGCAACACGCTGACGCATACCACCAGAGAACTGGTGCGGATACGCCTTGATACGTTCTTCTGGTGAGGGAATTCCAACCATGGCCAGAGCTTCAACACAACGACGGCGAGCTTCATCCTTACTCACATTTTCATGAGCACGAATGGCTTCGATCATCTGTGTGTCGATACGCAAAACCGGATTCAAGGTCATCATGGGGTCCTGAAAAATCATAGCCACATTATTGCCACGAAAGGAACGCCATTCAGGTTCGGTCTGATCGACCAAATCCTTGCCCTTGAACTTGATGGACCCACCAGCGACACGACCGGGAGGATCAACAAGTCCCATGATGGAAAAGCCCATGACGGATTTACCTGAGCCGGACTCGCCGACAATGCCGATAACCTCACCTTTATTCACGGTGAGAGATATGCCGTTGACCGCCTTGACCACACCCGCACGGGTATAAAAATAGGTTTGGAGATCTTTCATTTCAAGAAGTGGTGCGCTCATCGCTTCAACCTCGGATTCAACACGTCGCGTAACCGGTCGCCGACCAGATTGATGCAGACGATGAGTATTAACAGGGCTATGCCGGGATACACACTGATCCAATAATACCCGCTTTGCAGGAACTTGAATCCGTTGGCGATAAGCAGACCCAACGAAGGCTTGGTGATAGGCATTCCCAAACCAAGAAAAGACAAGGTCGCTTCAAGGGCAATGGCCCCTGCCACCTTGACCGTGGAAATAACAATCAACTCAGGCGTACAGTTAGGCAAAACGTGACCAAACATGATCCGCCGCTTAGGTAGCGCCAGACATTTGGCCGCTTCCACGTATTCCTTGTTGCGTTCCACCAACACATTGCTTCGAATAGCTCGGGCATAATACGCCCACTGAACCATGACCAACGCGAGAATGATCTTGTCGATACCCTTGCCGAGAATGGCGAGTAATATCAACGCCACCAAAATGGCGGGAAAACTCAGTTGTAGATCCACCGTTCGCATGATGAAGGCGTCGGTCTTCCCCCCTTGGTATGCTGCCCAAAGGCCGATAATGGCACCGATAATGAGTGCAATAACGGTGGAAAGGACACCTACGCCGAGACTGATACGCAATCCATACAGAATGGAACTGAGCATATCACGCCCTTGACTGTCCGTACCAAGGTAGTAGGTGGTGGCCCCATCAAAAGTCGTTTCACCCGGAGCGAGCTTGGAATCCATGATATCAATAGACATGAGATCATACGGATTTTGCGGCGAAATGAACGGTGCCAAAAGGGCCACCGCAACAATAATTGTCAAAAGGATAAGCCCGATGGTGGCCACCCGACTTTCGAAATATTCCTGAACAGTCTGCCAGAACAGGGATTCGCTTTGCTGTGCCATGTCCTCCCCCTATCGCTCGTCGCCCAGGCGAACCCTGGGGTCAAGGATCGAGTACAGGATGTCCACGATCAGATTGATGAGAATGAACATGGTCACCGTAATGAGCAAATATGCCACGATGATGGGCCGGTCGAGAACTCCGATGGAGTCAATCACCAACTTGCCCATACCGGGCCATGCAAAAATGGTTTCCGTAACAACCGCGAATGCGATCAAGTTACCAAACTCCATGCCGAGAACGGTAATGACAGGAATCATGATGTTCTTCATGACATGCAGCCCGATAATACGAGTGTTGGACAACCCCTTGGCCCGCGCGAACTTCACGTAATCCATCTGCAAATTTTCCTGAACTCCGGCGCGACTGAGCCGAATGGCCAGAGACGTCTTGAACAAGGCCAGATTAGACGCTGGCAAAATGAGATACGACAACCCTTTCCATGACAGGAAGCTGAAGTGCATACCAAGAAATTCCACAGGTTCACCACGGCCACCTGACGGCAGCCAGCCGAGCTGCACGGAAAAGATAATGATGAGCATCAGTCCGACCCAGAATGTGGGCAGGGAAAAACCAAGAATGGAAAAACGCATGATGTTACGCCCGATCCAGTTGTCATGCTGGATACCTGCGATCATGCCCAACGGGATTCCCATAAACACCGCCATGAACATGGCAGTGAAGGCGAGTTCCAACGTGGCCGGAAGTCGATCGAAAATGATCTTGAGGGCGGGCTCGTTGTATACGAACGAATTGCCGAAATTACCATGCAGGGCGCCTTTGAGAAAAATGAAATATTGTTCCCACAGCGGTTTGTCCAAGCCAAACTCGCTGACGGCACGAGCGTACTCGGCCGGAGAAGCGTCGGGTGCGATCAGGATGTCGATAGGGTTGCCGATGTAGTACACACCGACAAACACGAGAACCGACATAACCAGAAGCACGACTGCGCTCTGAGTGATGCGACGAATAAGAAACGCGAGCATTTCTGTCCTTTATTTACGTGGAAAACGAGGGAACGCGATGACGCGTCCCCCCGTTGTACACAATTGAAACGGTTCTATTGAGCCTTGATTTCGTAAGGCAGAGTGTAACCGTCGGTACGACCATTATAAGTCAGCCCTTTCTTGGTACCCCAAACGGAGACCTGGAAGTGGATGGGCACGATGCCAACGTCATTCATACCGGCTTCAACGCATTCGATGACGATCTTGTTGTGCTCAGCAGGATCAACAGTCACCAGAGCTTCTTCCAGCTTTTGGTCAACCACGGGGTTGGAGTAACGACCACGGTTGGCGGAACCAAAGCCCTTTTCTTTGTCGTAAGTATGCAGCAAGGAGCCAACACAGTTGGTATGCTCACCGGTATCAGTGGCCCAACCAAGCAACATGAGGCTGAATTCCAGAGCGGAAGCTTTACCGAAGTACACGGCCTTGGGCATGGTGTTGACTTCAGTCTTGATACCAACCTTGGTCAACATCTGGGCGATAGCCTGAGCAATGTCGCCATCGTTGACATAACGGTCATTGGGACCATGAATAGTCAACTTGAAACCTTCGGGATAACCAGCTTCAGCCAGCAAAGCCTTGGCGCCCTTGGGATCGTATTTTTCAGGCTGCAAAGTCTTGGAAGTACCTTCATAACCATCGGGCAACATCTGGGCTGCAGGAATAGCCAGACCTTCCATGATGCGAGCAGCAATAGCTTCGCGATTAATGGCCTTGGAAATGGCCTTGCGGACACGAACGTCCTTCATAGGATTCTTGATCTTATTACCGTCATTATCGGTGACCATGGGAGAATCGTCACGATCGGAATCAAGATGCAGGTAGATCAAACGAGTGGACGGAGACTGCGACAAAGCAACACCTTCGGCCGCCTTGAGATGCTTCACGTCTGCCGGGGGAACAAAGTTGATCAAGTCAACATCGCCAGACTGAAGAGCAGCCACGCGAGTACCATCATTGGAAATAGGACGGACAATGATCTTTTCCCATTCAGGTTTCACACCCCAATAGTCATCATTGCGTTCGTAAACAATTTTGTCACCGCGAACCCATTCAACCAATTTGTAGGGACCGGTGCCGATACAGGCAACGCCTGAATTAAAATCTTCGGTGGCCTTACCCTCGGAGGCTTTTTTGGAAACGATGGTGAAAGAAGCGAAGTTACGCGGCATCAAAGGAGCCGGCTTTTCGGTGTGGATACGCACAGTGTACGGGTCCACGACTTCAACCTCGGTAATCGCACCCACAGCGCCGGTAAAGGAAGAAGGACTGTTGGGGACGTTGGGGATACGCTCGATGGTGTACTTCATATCCTCTGCGGTAAACGGAGAACCATCATGAAATTTGACGCCTTGGCGAAGCTTGAACTCCCAAACGGTGTCGCTGACGGGTGTCCAGGATTCGGCCAGACCGGGATACAACTTCTGACGAGAGTCCTGAAGAATGAGTTTGTCAAAGACCCACAGGGCCATCTGATTGTTCTGGGTGACATTGTGGAAATGGGGGTCGAGAGAGGTGGGCTCGCCCTTGAGGCCGATGGTCAGATCCTTGGCCATCGCAATGGATGCGCCGAGGATCAGGCTCGCCATGATGACGAAGCTGATCAACAGTTTCTTTTTCATGAATATCTCCTTGTGGTTTTTACCGAGAAAAGGCTCACAAAAATGTCATAAATTCTACAAAAAATCAATATATTCGACGAAAAAACTCCATACATTGAATTCCTTGAACAAATATTTGGCAGCCTGTAACATGCCGACCGTTTTACATAGCCAACCAAGCACAGGAAAAACACCATGGACATGATTCAAACGTTCAAAACGTACCTTGAAGACAACAAAGATGAAATGTTCGATCTGCTTGAACAGATCGTGAACATTAATAGCTATTCTGGAAACAAGGAAGGCGTAGACAAGGTCGTGGACGTCCTTGAAACGACCTTTAAAGACATGGGTCTTATCACTCGTCGTCAACAGCGCGAGGTCACTGGCGACAATCTGGTGGCTGAAAACACCGCACGTACTTCCGGCGGCGGCCTGCTCATGATCGGTCACATGGACACAGTCTTTCCACCGGAAATGGGGTTCGATACTTATAGAAAAGATGGGAACACCATATACGGTCCCGGCGTCTACGACATGAAAGGTGGTTTGGTCGTCGGCATCTTTGCGGCAAAAGCCCTGCAGGCAGCCGGGTTGTTGGAAACAATCCCTGTCGGTTTCACTTACAACTCCGATGAGGAGATCGGCTCACCCCACTCCCGCGACATTATTGTAAAAGAAGCAAAAAAAAGCGACTTCTGCTTTGTCATGGAAGGATCCGGCGCCAACGGCGGAGAAATAGTCACAGGGCGCAAGGGCCGCATCGTCTTCGACTTTGAAGTCACCGGTAAAGCCGGACATGCAGGCAACGCGGCCTTCCCCAAAGCAAGTGCCATTGTGGAAATGGCCCAAATGATCACCGCACTAGAAGCGTTGAACGACCCTGAAGCCGGTACATCCCTGAACGTTGGTCAAATAGAAGGTGGCGTTGGCCCCAACACGGTCGCCGCAACAGCGAAAGCACGAGTGGAGACCCGCTTTACGACCATGGAAGGACGGGACAAAGTTTGGTCCGCCATCAACAAGATCATTACCTCGCCGACTCTTTCCGGCACATCAGCGACCCTTAAAATTCAGATAGAACGTCCGCCCATGGTTCCCAACGAGGCAAACCTTGCGCTGTTTGGTTCAGTTGAACAGGCTGCAATAGAATTGGGTTTGACCGTCAAATCAAACTTCCGAGGCGGTGGGTCCGATGCCAACATCGTCTCCGAGGCAGGTGTTCCGGTACTAGACGGTTTAGGTTCATCCGGCGAAAAGCTCCACACCCCGGACGAAAGCATGCGGGCAGACTCGATGGTTCGTCAGGCATTGCTGACCGCCCTGAGTGCAGTCAGAGCATACGAAAAATATGCATAATTTTTGAAAAATGACCGACAGCCTCATTGCTGGGGCAGTCGGTCATTCATTTATCCATTTTCGGGATCAGGATGCTCTTTCCGGACAACCATGATTGCCGGAAGACTGTCTAAAAACACCTCGACAACCTTGGGGTCAAACTGTGTACCAGACGATTCTTTAATGTAAGCGACAGCTTTTTCCAAAGGCCATGGTTCTTTGTATGGACGATGGGACATCAACGCATCAAAGACATCGCTGACCGTAGCTATCCGAGCACACAACGGGATATTCTCACCTTTCAGACCATTGGGATAACCGTTACCGTTCCACCATTCATGGTGGCACAGGGCTAACTCCGACGCCATGAGGATAACGTCCGAAGGATGGTCGCCCATAATGTCGCTTCCAAAAGTCGTATGGCTCTTCATGATCTCCCACTCATCCTTATCGAGTGGTCCCGGCTTGAGCAAAATAGAATCCGGTATGGCGATCTTGCCAACATCATGCATGGGACTGGCATGAAGAATACGCTCACACATTTCGTCATCCAACCCCAATCCCCGCGCCAGGATTTCAGCCACCTTGCTCATACGAATAACATGCGCCCCGGTCTCGTTATCGCGATATTCACCGGCTCGACCGAGTCGGCGGACAATCTCAAGCTGTGCTTCGTTCAAGGCGCGAGTCCGTTCCCGCACCTGTTCTTCAAGGATATCTCCACGGACTACCTGCCGCTTATAATAATGTCTTGTGACCAACATATTACGAATTCGAAGCAGGACTTCCCAATGATCAAACGGTTTAGTCAAAAAATCCTTGGCTCCGGCCTCAAGAGCCCTCTGACGGGTCTGTTGATCTGTCTGCGCCGTCAAAACCAAAATGGGCAGGTAGTCTGACGAATTCTGATCGCGCAACGCATGCATGACTTCGATCCCGTTCATGTATGGCATACGGATATCAAGAAGCAGGAGGTCAAATTTTTCCTTTGCATGCAATTCGACCACCATGCGCGGGTCCGTGGTGGAGGTATAATTATCATACCCCTCTTCTTCGAGAATATCTTCAAGCAAAGCTATATTGGTAGGATTATCGTCAACGATCAGGATGCTCGACGAGTAAAGTGTTGTTTTATCAATCATCGTCCTTTCCTTGACTGGCATTGTATACATTAATGATGTCCTGCAAAGAGACAGGGGAACACAAATTTCCGTCCACTCCAGCCGACGGTCCCGGGACTTCCTTTCCCCCCAGCATCAACACTGTCGGCGGGGTCGCACTCCGTTTTTTCAATTCTTGAACGTGCTCGGCGTAGCCCTGCCCTGCAAAAGCAGCGTTGACAACAACTATTTCCGGTTTGAGCAAATCGATAGCCGTTAAGGCTTTCTCCCAATTCCTCCGAATAACGACGATAATATCAGGCCATTCAGCTACAATTTCACGCATGGAACTAATACGATCAGAATCATTATCCACATACAAAATACAAAGATCAGCCGCTCCCGAATCTTTTCGCACCATATCCGGCCCCGGACCGGATATTATTTTTTCCTCACATGGCAAAGTAATCGTAAAAGTAGACCCTTCGCCCTCCGTGCTAACAAATTCAATGGTACCATGCATAGCTTCCAACAATTGCTTGGTGATAGTCATACCAATTCCCGTCCCCTCGATGCCGGAGTACTCTGCCACCATCCGGGTAAAGGGGGTAAACAGCTCACCCTGCCTGTCTGCCGGGATACCGATACCTGTGTCCGCCACATCAATCTTGGCCAAGCTGCCCTTCACTTCAGCCGAAATAGTCACGGTCCCGTCTTTGACATTATATTTGACCGCATTCGACATCAAGTTAACCATTACCTGCTTGAAACGAATCCGATCAACAATAAGTCGCGGTATCGCGTAAACGGAATCTTCCACAGAAAAAACAATGCCATGCTCTCGGGCCATATGCTCTGTGAGCATAAGACATTCACCTATAATCTCCGAAGGCAATACAGGTTCAAGCCGAATAGAAAAGCTCCCTGTCTCAATACGGGAAAAATCAAGTATTTCGGAGATCATCTGCATAAGATGGCTACCAGCCGTATTAATTCGATTGGCTTGTTCAATCTGCTTAGGCAACAAATTGCCAAATTTATCCTCCATAAGCAGCTTGGAAAAACCAATAATGGCGTTAAGCGGCGTACGAAGTTCGTGACTCATACGAGACAAAAATTCCATCTTCGCTTTATTTGCAATCTCCGCTTGTTCTCGAGCTTTCTTGAGTTCAGTGATGTTTTCCTTGAGCGCCACATAATTGGTCACTTCACCCCGATGATTCTTGATCGGAGCCACAATCACATTTTCCGTATACAACTCACCAGCCCGATTCTTATTGATAAATTCTCCCTGCCAGACTTCCCCCTTGCCGATAGCTTCATACATCTCTACAAACCGTGCGGGATCTGTCAGTCCAGAGTTGAGGATACTCGGATTTTTCCCGACAATTTCCGCCTTGCTATACCCCGTAAGCCGCTCAAACTGCGGGTTCACATATTCAATATTTCCAGACGTATCGGTAATAACGATACTTGAAGGATTCTGCTCAATAACCATATTGAGTCGTTTCTGCATCTCTTCAGCTTTATTGCGAGACGAAACATCCCGACACGTAATCAAAAGTCCTCCGATAGCAGGATCATGAGACATATCCTGCACACGAGATTCCATATAAAATTTAACCCCGTCAGAACTCACCGCCATATGCTTCAGGGGATTATCGTCATTCACGGCATCAGAAAAAAACGTATCCGACGGTTTCTCCAAATGCCCAGCTTCTCCAACCCGTACAAATTCCTTAAACGACTTGCCTATAAGAAGATCGGGCGCATAACCAAAATTCGTTTCAACCGACGGGGAAATATAAGCAATGACGCCGTCTTTATCCAAAATGACGAGAACATCTCGTATGCACTCAATCAGTGTACGAAAATGCCGTTCGCTGGCTTCAAGCTCCTGTTGAATTTCAACCCTTTGAATAACCTCTTTTTCAAGGCGAAATGTCCGTTCACGAACTTTGTGTTCAAGTTCATCTCTGGATTGCTCCAACGCACGTAATGCTAAATGCTTGTCCGTGATATCCAAGCTGTATTCAATCATCTGAACGACGTTGCCTTGATTGTCAAAAATGGGATAACCATGAACTTCTAAATATTTTATTCCTTTATCTGGCGTTGAAATCTTATGCTCCAGAATAACCGGTTCCTTGGTTTTTCTAACCTCTTTCAACGGGCAACCACGTTCTATAGCTGAACACGGTTTATCCAAGCCGTAATTCAGAGTATAACAATAATTTCCTGCTCCGAGAGCCTTGTCTCTGGCTGCCTGATTAGACATGGAAACCGTATAATCATTGGCATTGATAACATGAAAAGGATGCCCGAGAGATTCAATAACGGTGGTTAAAAACTCTGCCTGACTGGCAAAACGTTTTTCCGCCAATCTTCGTTCTGAGACTTCCTGTCGCAAGGCCTTTGTGCGCTTAAAAACCATCCCTTCAAGATTCTCTTTGGTCTCGGTCATGGAACTTAATGCTTCGGTTCGCTCGTGGAGAAGCCGACGAATGTCACGGATGATCCACAACGCGATCACCCCCGTCATAATAAGAAAAAGCGGGACTGCAATCGATGCGACCCAATTATAAAAGTGAACCTGCCCCTTGCGCTCTTTCTCTGCATACTTTTCAGATTCAAGGCTTTCTATGTACAAACGGTTGGAACTCTCAACCAATCGGGTAAAAAACGGGGCAATTTTCTTGTGATACAAGGCCAAGTCCCCCTCTTTTCTCTCCTTGGGACTGAGAACCGCCTGTTGCATCACGGCATAATATTCTGTCCGCATTTCTTCCAATCGCGCAAGATTGGTTCGCATTTCGATGGCAGAAAGACTCACCTCGCCTTCGTTTTCAACTTCATGCCGAATCGGCCAGGCAATAACATCCTTGTTCCCAAAATTCACCGAGACATTCGTGATATATTCTCCGCCATGTTCAATGACCGAAACAGCCGATTGCACCAACTTCAAAAGTCTGCCGATTTCACTGTTTGCGTTATCCAATTCAATAACGGATGCAGACAACAACATATATTGAAACTGATTTTGTAATGAACGAATTTCCTGCTGAACAATAAGACTGATATGCGTTTTAACACGCAGGTTCTGCTCAAAATCGAGAGCATTTTCCTGACTTTTTTCCAAGAGAAATTGAGAAGCAAGGGTCAGAAAGATGCACGCACCGGTCAAAAGGAAAAAGGAATACATCTTCCGCAAAATCGGTTCTCGAAAACTGAAAGCCATTTTTAAAAACCAAACCTTTCAAAGACCGCACGGCCTTCAGGAGAGACACAGAGTTGGAGAAAAGACTTGGCCAATTCTGGATTGGCACTATAGACGAGGCTTGCCATGATCAAAGGCTGTGAAGCAGCTTCTTTAATGGAAATCACATCAATATAATCACGATTGTCATTGAGTTGGGCCACCGCCTTCCAGTTGAGCACTATGTCCGCTTTACCTTCTCGAATCGCGGCACTCAACCCCTTTGAATCCGATGCCATAAAAACCGTATTTCGCACCACGGGCTCATAGATATTCAGTGCTGACAGTATTCTCTTGGACTCTTTGCCGACGGCACCAAGATCCTCATGACCTATAACGACCGCCAAAGACGAATCCACCAATTGGTTGAGATTTCCTGTCAAATTTTTGGGATTGTTCTTGGCCACAAAAATTGCCAATTCATTATGGCCGACCATCCCGCTATCGACCACATGCCCATCGGCTTCCATGGTATCAACAAAGGCTTTGAAGCCGGGGAAAAAGACATCTCCCACATGGTTCACCTCAATGGATTTTGCTAAATCCTGAGACCCACCAGAGGTCATCTTCACTGTCACATCGTGAGTTGCCTCAAACAGTTTGGCAAGTTCCATTATTGGAGAAATCATCGTAGACCCACAAAAAATTATCAGAGTCTTCCGATTTTTATCCGCATCAGCATGACGACTGCACCCCACTCCCCCCTGCCAGATAAGCAGAACAAGTATAACAAGCCCCAACGCCTTCATTTTTTTCATTGAAACCATATGCTCCACTTAAATATTTCCATAACGCCATGCATACTCATCGTAATGCCGCTCAACTTTTCAACGACAGGAATTTGATTTAGCACTCCCCGCAATTATACGGTGCAAGCAACCTGCAAACTCATCAATTATATTATTCATTCAAAAAAACAAACGCCCGCACCACAACGCGGCACGGGCGATATTTTTATCTACCAAATAAATTCAAGGGCTACATAGAGCCTAAATAATCCGCGATAGCCTTAACTTCCTGTCCGTTAAGCTTACTCGCAATACGGATCATGGTCTTTTTTTTCTTCCCGCCATACGAACCATCAGCGTACCCGTTCATTTTCATCTCAATTTCACCGCTACTTTGGCCCTTGAGGACAACACCTCCACCGGCTTTGGACGATTCGGTTCCATCGCGATGACACTTGGCACACCGTTTTTTGTACAAAGCTCCACCGTCAACGGCAAAAGCTGCGGTCACGCCAAAACAGAAAATCACGGTCAGTATTGCAAAAATCTTCTTCATGGTGGCCCTCAATGTATACTATGTTAACGACATTTCACTATAAAAAATAAGTCAAAACCACCTTTGGTTTAAACAGGATTATTTCCTACATACCCACAATTCATCCGATCTTCAACTCCCAAAACACCATTGGGTGTCTAAAACAAACTCCACCCAAAATAGAGATTTCATCAAGGCAACTCTATAAATGCTGGATTTTATAAAACATTCATATGAGGAGCTTCTCATATATTCTTAAAACATCTTTCATTTCAAGCAATTAAAATTCCCAAAACCTCAACAGAACAATGGCATATCTCTTGCTTATTTCACATTAAATGAAGTCGCATCGCGACAAACGTCGCAATCAGGAGCAACAATGAAAAAGAACAGACAAACTCAGTCCAAACAAGGATTAGCAGCCATAGAAATGGCCATGTTGTTCCCGATCTTCATGATGTTACTGGTCGGCGTCATGGATACTGGTCGATTATACTGGACACAAAGTGTTGTCCGTGACGCAGCCTTTGAAGGTGCTCGTACAGCCATTCTTCACGAAAGCACCACCAGCCAAATCGAATCGGTTGTTACCGAAGAACTGGTGTCAGGCGGGATTAACCAGTCTTCATCTGTCGTGATTAGCGCCCGCCAGGCGTCACAACCCGTTGAAGTCAAAGTTTCTGTCCCCTTCGAGTTTTATGTCATCGACAACCTGCTTCCATCTCTGGAAGGGCCGACCAACATTTCGGCTGCGGCTGTCATGATTCATGAGAGGTAACCATGCGCAAAAATGATACAAAGAAACAAGGCGCCATGGCCCTTGAATTCGCCCTTCTTATGTCACTCTTACTCATCCCGCTAATTACAGGCATGTGGGATGCGTCTCAATTAATAGACATGAATCAGATTTTAACCCGCGCAGCAAGAGAAGGCGTAGTCATGGCCTCACGTGGGGATGACCCTGTTGCCCAAGTGCAGGCCTTTGTCGAATCGGCAGGACTTGAATCAAACAACCTTGTCGTGGAAATAGAGCTCGGACAGGATGACCCTGAACTCGGTCAGGAAATTGCCGTAAGGCTGAATTACAATCTCTCTGGAAGCACCGTACTTCCATGGGAAGAACTCATGCCGGACGGCATCTCCATAGTTGCCTACGCCAAAGTGGAGTGATGCCATTATGACCATTTTACGTAATCTTTTTTCCCAACAACACGGCGTGGCCAGCATTCTCGTCGGCATGTGCATGGCCGCCTTGATGGGGATGTGTGCCTTGGCTGTAGATATAGGTCGAATCTATATCAAACGCGGCGCAATTCAGACAGCTGCCGATGCCGGAGCACTGGCCGGAGCCAATTCTCTTATGGCCGAAGGAAGCGACATAGAAAAACTCAGGGCCATTGTCACAAAATACGCGGAACGAAACCTGACAGCGACGGATATTCCGAACGAATCAGTGACGCCGACAGACATCGTTTTCCTAAGAGATGGCGTGCCTGATGAGGACCAGCCTAATCAAGTCGAAGTCACCGTCACTCTCAATGAAGCCCAAGGCAATCCATTCCCACTGTATTTTGGTAAGGCTATAGGTATTCCCTTCGCAAACATTCAAGTCGTAGCCCGTGCAGGTATCGTCGGCATCTGCTCCAGCAAATGCATCAAACCTTTTGTTGTTCCCACCAAGTTTACATGGAACGATTCGGCTGCCCCTGCCACCAAGTACTACGAAAACGACAGGATGGACGTGGAAAGCGTTCAGGAACTCGACTCGGTAGAAGTCCTCGGATACACTCAGGACGACGTCGGCACCCAGATCATTATCAAACCGGGCGACCCAAGTTTGGCCATCGCTCCCGGGCAGTATAATCTTATAGATTTGCCACCCATCAACAAAGGCAATCCGACAACGGGTGCGGCTATGATCAAGGAAAACATTGAAGGGTGTACCGGCTCCAACAGTGAATATCCTGTTGAACCAGGCGACGAATTGTTGATCGAACCCGGCAACTCGGCTGGCCCGGTCAAAGCCGGAACCAACAACCTCATTGGACTTGATCCCTACGCGGCATGGGACACATCAACTAACTCCATTGAAGGCAGCTCCTTTAGTGATCCTCTCGACAGTCCTCGCGTCGCCATCATCTCCTTCTATGACCCTCGCTACCCGCCAACAGGCGGTAGAAATGTCATTACAGTCTATGAGCTTGGTGCCTTTTTCATCGAAAATGTCGACAGCAGTGGCAATGTGACAGCCCGATTCATGAATACTGTAGCGGTTGATCCAGAACCAGGGGGTTCTTCGGACTGTCTTCTACGCATAAGCCGACTCATGCTCGACTCCAGTCGACAATAGGGACAGTACTTTATAACTCGAAGGGCGATTTTGCATAAAGCAAAATCGCCCTTTTTCATCGGCAATTTGGCACCGATTTGGTGGGTTTTTATCTCACGCAAAACAGTGCTTTTACTCTGAAAAGAATGGACTATTTACACTGGCTATGGTTATAGAGAACCATGTCGTTGGTCCGCAGGATGACAACAGCCTTGAATCGTCAGATATATCAGACGATTGAATGGCTGTTCAGTTATGCAAGGATCACGACTTCAGCTGGAAACAGCCATGGATTGGGGTGCGTTTTTGGGAAGGGATGCACGCCGTCGGTCCGAAATAGTGAAAACACTGTTTTGATCGTATTTAATCCTCTGGTGTTGAACTCGTTGTGGAGGTGGCCTGAAAAGGTCCGATTACGACAAGTTCTCCCACATTGCTTTATTGGCCTGCCTTGCATGGGCGAGGCGCATTTGCCGTAATGAAAACGGCGTCACACACAAGGGGGTGCTATGGGAAAAATCTCCTCATGGGATTGGGAAACCGGCCAGAAAACGGTCGTTAAATCCCTTTCCCCGCTCGAAGGGCACGGATGGCAGGAAGAGCCTTATGTTTCACCTGATGGCGAAACACTGGCCGCAATCGTCAAAGTAGGCGACGGCGAATTCTCCGTTCGAACCAACGACTCGGTATGGGAAAACGTTTACGAAAAGATCTGGTATCCGAAATTTACACCGGATGGAAGACTGACCGCTATCTGTCAACAAGACATGGAGTGGGCTTTGACCGTGGACGATACGATGGTCGGTGAAGCAACCGATTACATCTGGGACACACTCATCAGCGAAGACGGCTCTGGCATTGCCACCATGCATAAAAGCATGGAGCAGTATGCCATGGCTTTGAACGGTGAGCCGTGGGAAGAAACCTATGACAACGTCAACCAGCCTGCACTGTCGCCAGACGGATTGCACACAGCTGGCGTTGCGCAGGTAGAAAAAATGCCCGCAGCCGACATTGAAGCTTTCAAACGCGGCGCATACTCTGTCGTCGTTGACGGAAAGCCTTGGGCCGGACGCTATTTGAACGTCTGGACTCCGACCTTCAATGCAAAGGGCGACACTGTTGCCGCACAGGCACGTGTCACTGTTTACGAAAACACCATCGTCGTGAACGACAAACCGTGGACCCAAACCTTCAATCAGGTATGGGAACCCAACTTCAACCCTGCAGACGGCACCATCGTCGCTCCTGTCCGTATCAAGGGCAAATGGGGCGTCGCTCGTGATGGCGTTGTGATCTGGGAACCCCGTTACGCCCAGTGTCTGGAGCTCCAGCACTCAGCAGACGGCAGCAAACTGTGGGCCATCGTCGCCACCGGTTACGGTCAGTTCACCGCAGCCTGTGACAATGCTCCTTGGGAAACCACGTATTCCACCGTTACCGATCTGGTCATCAGCCCCGACGGCAAACGGGCAGGTGTGCTGGGAAGCGAATACAGCGCAAACTTCGAAGTTGTAGTGGACGGTAAAGCATGGGCTGGCACCTACGAAATGGCCTGGCCTGTTGTTTTCTCCGCCGATTCAAAGAACGTCGCAACCATGGTCGAGAAAGATGGCAAACGCCGCATCTTGGTCAATGGCAAGCCGTTCGAACGTGACTTTGATCATGCATGGCCTCCGGTCTTCAACGAAGACGGAACCAAAGTGCTCATCCGCGCCATCGAAAACAACAGCTACATCCGCATTGTTGCGGAAGTGGACAAATTCTAAGCGAAGGGAGACGCAATGACTGATTTGTATACTTTCGTCACCGGCCCCCTCGCCTGGGTTGCTTTCGGCATCTTCATCATCGGTTCCATTTACCGTCTGGTGAGCATGTATGCTTTGGCCAAGGCTAAAGACGGTTCATCTCTGGCTTACATGAGCTGGTACTACGGACTGCGCTCCATTCTCGCATGGATGGTGCCTTTCAAATCCCAGGGCTGGCAATCCGACCCCCTCGCGACCGTGACCACTTTCGTGTTTCACATCGCTTTCCTGTTGGTGGCCGTGTTCCTGAATGCTCACGTGGTTCTCTGGGACACCGCATTTGGTATCAGCATTCCGAGCCTGCCCTCTTACATGGGCGACGTCATCAGCTTCGTGGCCATCGCTGGCTGTGCGGTTTTCGCATACCGCCGGTTGGCACTGCCTCACGTCAAGGGCGTGACCCGCTGTCAGGACTGGTTTGCCCTGATTCTTGTTGTGATGCCATTCATCACTGGCGTACTGGCCTACCATCAGGTGGGTCCGGTTCTCCTGATGACTACCTTGCACGTAATCTTCGCAGAACTTCTTATTGCGCTGATTCCGTTCACCCGCCTGAGCCATGCATTGTTCATCCTGTTCACCAGGGCGTACATGGGTTCCGAGTTCGGTGGCGTTCGCCACGCCAACGACTGGTAGGCCACAACTAATCAAAGTAACGCGAGGTTATGAATAATGAGTATAACTGACAGAATAATATCCGATGTCGGCCTTGAAGCCGGTATCGCCGGTCTGACCACCGAAAGGATTCAGGAAGTGGTCACCCAAACGCTGGCTGGCGAGACCGGAGCAAAGCTGAAAGCGTACAAAGAGACATGCATGCGTTGCGGCCTCTGTTCGCAAGGCTGTCACTTCTACATGTCTCACGATCAGGATCCGAGCTACTCCCCAGTGAGTAAGGCTACGGAGACAATGTACGAATTGATGGACACCAAGGGAAAGGTTACACCTGAGCGCATCTACGAGATGGCCCAGATCGCCTTCACCGAATGTAACCTGTGTAAGCGCTGTGCGCATTACTGCCCAGTGGGCATTGATATTGCGTACGTCATGATCACAGTCCGCCGTATCTGCTACCTGTTGGACGTTGTACCGCAGTACATCCGTGACACGGCTCACTCTCACTCCTCCACCATGAACCAGATGTGGGTCAAGGATGATGAGTGGATCGACTCCCTGCAATGGCAGGAAGACGAAGCCCGTGATGAATTCCCGGACCTGCGTATTCCTCTCGATAAGGAAGGAGCTGACGTCTACTACTCGGTCATCGGTCCCGAACCGAAGTTCCGTACCCAGCTCATCTATCAGGCTGCCGCCATCATGAACGCAGCCGGTATTGACTGGACCATGCCGTCCCATCCCGGTTGGGATAACTCGGACATGTGCATGTACGTGGGCGACTGGGAAAACATGGGCCGCATCAAACGCGCCCACTACGAGTCTGCTCAGAAGCTGCGCGTCAAACGCATCGTCATGGGCGAATGTGGTCACGCCTTCAGGTCTATCTACGACATGGGCAACCGCTGGCTTGGCTATAAGGAAATGCCCATCCCTGTCATCCATGCTATTGAATTCTACTGGGATTTGATTCAGGAAGGCAAACTCAAGATCACCCACAAATATGAAAAGCCTGTCACCATTCAGGACCCGTGCAACGTCATTCGTGGCCGCGGTCTGATGGACAAGCTCAGAGACGTGGTTCACTACCTCTGCGAAGAGGTCGTGGAAATGACTCCCAACCGCGAGCACAACTACTGCTGTTGCGCCGGTGGCGGTGTCATCAACTGCGGTCCGCCGTTCAAGAACACACGCATGGAAGGCAACCGGGTCAAGGCTGAACAGCTGAAGAACACCGGGGTCAAGGATATCGTTATCCCATGCCACAACTGCCACGGCGGCATTGAAGATATCATCGGTTACTATGATCTCGGCATGCACGGAAAGTTCATCGGCGATATCATCTACGAACTGATGGAAAAACCGGAAGTGTAAGGAGGACGCCATGCACAAAAGAAATACCATTAAGCTTGCGGCCTCCATGCTGACCATCCTTGCGCTGGTCATCGCATACATGGCTCCGGCCGCCTTTGCTCAGGACGACATGACAATGATCCCCGTGGACGCATTCGCCAAACTCGAACGCCCGCAGGTCCCCTTCATGCATGACGACCATAATGAAAAGGCTGAATTGGAAGACTGCGTTGTCTGTCACCACGGTATCACCGATGACGGCAAGCAGGACCTGGAAAACTCCAGCGAGGGCGAAACCTGTGCATCCTGCCATGAGGTAGAACGCACCGATGGTGGCACCCCGCTGATGCGCGCCTACCACAAGCAGTGCATTGACTGCCACAAGCAGCAGGGCAAAGGCCCAGTTGCCTGCGGCGAATGCCACGCCAAGTAGACGATCGGTTTTACCGAATATGAAAGGCCCCGGAAGCATTGCTTCCGGGGCCTTTTTCACTTCCAAATACTCAAAGGCAATCAATCAAACATTGCAAAATCCTTGAGGAACCGGGCCCTGCGACGTTCAACTTCTGTTTTGTTGGTCATGATCATGTCAAGTTGACGTGTGTGTGTAATAAGATACCCAAGGATTTTCAATCGCCTCCCCATGGCCTTCCGGGGGAGTCCTTCAACCCGAGCAAACATGTTGTCCTGACGGACGCGAACACGAAAATCAAATTCTTCCAGCAGATCCCCCACAAAACGAGCTCGCAGGATACGCCGTTCCACATTGGCAGCGCCTCCCTTAAACTGAAAACTGGCGTAGTTTTCACTGGTTCGATCAGAGACCAATGATTCAACACCACAAAAATGAAAACCAAATCGAGATTGCAACGAACAATAATTTTTTGAAATCATGAAATAATTTTTCTGACTGTATCGAGTGCCGGATGACGGATTCAAATCCGGGTTCATGGTCGCCTCAAACATGACGGACATCAGCCCTTTGGTGTGAACCGGCGGCGGCCCTTCCCACTGTACGGCCTGCATCCCTTCCCACAAGGCATGCATAGGGTATGAATCAACATGTTTGAGCAGGATGCACTGGTCAGCCCTGTTTTCCCCTTCTGGCAAAAAACCATCATCAAGATTGAGCACCCAGAATTGCTTGGGCACATCACAGATAAGCTGACGGCTGGCAGCCTCGATAAAGTCGTTGTCCGTGCCAAACTCAAACATTCCTGCAACACCCTTCTCATGACAATAGCGCATTATATCATGCAGGGTCTTACAATTTTCCGGCTTGAATTCCGGGGACTCGGGATCCGTCAGGTTCAAACGAACAATATGTCGCGCCGCTTTCCTGAGGGCTGCCTGCACCGGACTTCCTCGCATAATTCGCTCTCTCGGCTTTTCCACGAGCAATGATTCAACAGCGCCATCATAGACTGCGTGACCGTCGGCATCCACAGTGAGGATATGCCCGTTTTCAAAATTCCCGACCACGCCTTTCACGCCAAACAATGCAGGAACACCAAACTCTCTCGCAACGTTGGCCAAATGACCAGCCATACCACCCTGCTCTGAAATTAATGCGCTGCATCGATCAAGCAGCGCCGCGCGACTGGGCAAAGCGTGTTTGAGAATCATCACACCGCCATCAGGGAAAGTAAGGGCGTCCACATCTTTCCGCACGGAGTATGCAGGACCAACTCCAACTCCGGGGCTGGCTGTTCGTCCACCGGATAACACCGGCTTGGGCAAATCGGCAGCAGATGGATGCGCGATTTTGGCGGACTCAATCTGCATAAGCGGCCTGCATTGCAACAAATGAAAAACGCCATCCGGCGTCATGGCCCATTCTATGTCCTGAGGTGTGCCAAATTTTTCTTCAATACGTACAGCTTCGCGAGCAATGATCGCAGCCTGCTCGTCCGTCAAGGATGGTTCACACCGTTGCTCTTCCAACAGGCTTTCCCGACAGACGCCTTCCTTGGGGCTACACACAAACATATCAGGCTTTTCAGCAATAATCCGATCGTTTACAGCCAAAGAATCACGATTCACCAAAAACACGTCCGTCTCAGCCGTCCCATCCACTACAGGCTTGGGCAACCCCCAAACAGAATGAATGGACACGGACTCATCCCGCACATTAACCGGATTTCGGGAATAGGCCACCCCCCCGGACATGGCATCAACCATGGTCATACATCCCACACTCATGGCGACATCTTCGTCCCTAATGCCACGATTCATGCGGTAAGCCATAGCTTGTCGTGTAAACTTTGAGGCCAGTACTTCCTTGTAGGAATCGAGCAACGCCCCTCGGTCCACATTAAGCACGGATCGATACTGTCCGGCATAGGATGAACCTTCCACGTCCTCACCCAAAGCACTGGAACGGACAGCCAAGTCCGGCGGTTCGCCAAGTTGTTCGCTCAACCGATCATAAGCAGCCAAAATCGTTTCAGCCAAATCGTCAGGAAGTCGGGTCTCCATGACCAATTGCATTATATCCGACGAAGTCCGAAACAAGGCCTCCCTGTCGTTCCTATCTGTAGCCTGAATGAGCCGCGCGACCTCAGGCCGCAGTCCACCGGCCTCTACGAAACGCCTATACGCTGCCACGGTAACCACAAATCCAGCAGGAATCTTCAACCCGAGGCTGCTCCCGGCTTCACCAAGCATGGCCATCTTGGGGCCGCACAGATCAGCATGATCCCGTCCAACCTCCGACAGATCAAACACGAACTCGCCACTCACCACATGTTCTTCAGGTGCAAGCGCAGTCATGATGCGCTCGTTGATGGATTCCATGGAAGCCACAAGCTCGTCATGCCCTAAACGATCCAGTTCACCCAAGTGACGGACCATTTGAAAAATGGATGTAGAAAGCCGAGTGCACAGAGTGTTGACATACTCCATACCGTAAGGAGTAAACCCGCGCAGGGCCTCCTCCAGTTCGCCAATCAATTCATGAGCGCGCGTATTAGCCTGAATCAAAAGCCGAAAATGATCATACCGCGCAGCAAAGACCCGACGGATTTCCGCCAGTTCCTCGGGAGTTTTCTTTCGCGCCCTCCACGGCAACCAGTCAAGAAAGCCCATACGGCCTCCATCGACACAGAAAATGTTTTTTCACAGGAAAATAAATCATGATTGGCCACTATTGACTGTGTTCCTTGGCCGTAATTTTCTCTTCATGATGCCGCTTACGGGTAGAAGCATCTTCCAACTTGTACAGCAACTCTTCGAACTCGACCGGCTTCATCAAGTAATCAAAGGCTCCCAACTCCATACCATTGATGGCAATATCCATACTGGCGTGCCCGGTAAGCATAACCACTTCAATCAAAGGATTGATAAGTTTGATTTTGTGCAGAGTTGTCAGACCATCCATACCGGGCATTTTGACATCAAGCAGAACAACCTCCGGCTCAAAGGATTCAACAATCTCAAGGGCCTTTTCGCCCGAATCTGCCTCCTCAACAATCATTCCGCGCCTGCCGAGCCGTTTGCCCAGCGTCTTGCGAAAACCAGCTTCGTCATCCACCAAAAGTACCTTGATGTCTGCCATATACACTCTCCGTCAGTTGCCAGTTATGCCTGATCCACGGCCTGGCGAATTTTTTTCAACAAATCATCAAGATCGCACGGCTTGAGCATGTAGTCGAATGCGCCATAGGCAACACCTTCCCGTGCCGCCTGTTCACTCCCGTGACCGGTCAACATAATGACTGGCAAATCAGGAACCATCTTCTTGAATATCTGCAAAACTTCAATACCGTCCATGTCCTCCAACTTGAGGTCAAGAACAGCCACATCGAAATCTTTACCTCTCAAAATTTGTATGGCTTCGGCCCCACTGATGGCGATGGTCACATCAAGTCCACGCTTTCCCAGACGTTTCTGTAAAACTTCCAGAAAACCGACTTCATCATCCACCAAGAAAAGACGAATGGGCGCGTCACTCATTAAACATTCCTCCTAATCGCCCCTTCGCAGGACAATATGTCTGGCCCGGGCCTCAAGAATCTTGGTCTCCTGAGCCTGCTTCTTGTCATAGGCCTCATCAACTTTGACCAACAATTCTTCAAGGTCACATGGCTTCATCATGTAGTCGAAAGCGCCTGATTTCATGCCTTCAATGGCGGATTCCACCGTTGCATGCCCGGTCAACATGATGACTTCCACCAATGGATATTCCGCCTTGACCACCTTCAACGCTTCGTTTCCATCCATACCGGGCATCTTGACGTCCATGACCACCACATCAATGAAATGATTAGCAGCTAAGGCATCGATACCCTCTTGCCCACTATAGGCAGTGGTGACCGTCAGGCCACGATTGTCCAGCCGCTTGGCCATGGTGTCAACAAAACCCTGTTCATCGTCGACGAGAAGAATATTCGCAGGCATATGTTTCCTCCTGATTCACTGGGACTTCATCATGAAGCCCCATGTTCATTCGCTTTAAAATCACACGCACCACCATCCTCACCTTCGGGCACAGGCAGTCGGATGGTAAATTTCGTCCCTTGATCCACAGCAGAGTTCACCGCAATGGTGCCGTCCATCTTGTTGATAATACCGTATATTATGGACAGTCCAAGGCCTGTCCCCTTACCCACGGGCTTTGTCGTAAAAAAAGGATCAAAAATTCGCGACAGATTGGCCTGCGGAATCCCACACCCCGTGTCGGCAATGGAAACCATCACGGTATCGTCTTCCACACGAGTCATGATGTCGAGATTTCCACCGCCCGGGTCCATAGCATCAATAGCATTGTTGACCAGATTAAGGAAAACCTGTTGCATCTCTGACGGGCTGGCTTCTACCGGAGGGATACTATCCCCAAGGCTCGTCTCAATGATCACATTGGCATACTTGGCCCGCTGCTCGGAAAGTTGAACTATTTCCAGAACCAACTCGTTAAGACAGACAGACTTAACCGTAGGATCAATCTTCCGGGCGAAGCTGAGCAATTTATGGGTAATTTCCTTGCATCGCCCTCCCTGAGTCCGGATCTGGTTCAAAGCGCGTTGCACTTCACGCTCATTGTCATCCTTGGCTAATCCTTCTTCCAATAAATCCTGAATCCACCCGGCTTCTTCCACCATGATTGCCACCGGATTGTTGATTTCGTGGGCAATACCTGCGGCCAATTCTCCGACAGATGCGAGCTTGCCAGCCTCGATCACTTGTTCATTCATGATATCCTTTGCCGCATCTGCCCGAGCAACCTTACGGGCCATGCGCTTGCTCATAAGGTACGCCATAACCCCAATGGAAATTCCACCAATCAACAAAACCACCAATGCAAGATTTCTGGAACGGTTCAAATCAGACATGGCATCCGCCACGTCCTGTTGATACACCATGATCCAATCACCATTCTTGATTGGACTGGTCACAAATATGGTCTCACGCCCTGTGGCAGGATTGGTCTCGATGGTCATGGCAGCCCGACCTCGCACCATGCCGGATCGCTTCGTCATGGCGACAGCCATCTGGCGCAAGAAAGGGACCTCAGCAGTCATATCCCGACGCGGGGTAGTTTGAAACTCTGCTTGTCTATTAATGATATAGGCCAAACCGGTTTCGCCGATACGGATATCTTCAACCAGCTTGTTGAAAGCAATAAAATCAAGGGTGGTCCGCAAGACCCATTCCTGCCCATTTTCATCAAGCAAAAGAGCAATAGTAAAATGAGGGACTCCGCGAAGCCCCAACCCCACGTCACTAACATGAACCTTGCGCTTCCTAGCAGCCTTGAACCACTCCTCTTCGGAATAATTCACGCCTTGAAGCTTATATGGCCCGGCATACGCAACCTGAATTCCTTCACTGTTGACCATACCCAAATCCACAAAATCGCTGCCATGCCCACGAACAAGTGCATCATGTAAGGCTTGAAGGCTGGCAGGATCATGCAATTTTCCCAATTCAATGATTTCGGCAAGAACCTGAATCTCAGCGACCTTTTCTTCAAGGTATGAATCCACCGACTGATCGTGCTTCAACACCAGCTCTCGTAAATGAGCTTCGACTTTTTCTTCATAAACGACACTGTATTGGTAGCCTGCGATAAGAACTATGCACAGAAGTGGAGCAAAAGAAACGAGTATGATGGTAAACATCATGCTCTTGGCCAACCCATGGTAATAATGCGTATCAGACATTCTCACTCCGAATCACGGGGAAACGCCACAGGGGGTAGAAGAACCACATGAGAACACTCAAAACGCCACATAGATTCCTTCACTTAGGTGCATTATAAAACCATTTCACCCCATAAATCAACAACCCCCGCTTTTTTCACACAAAACCAGCGTCCCTTACTCGGAAATACAAAATCAAGCTGATAAATAATAAAAAATGGGTACACAGAAAGAAAATACGGCTTTTTGAACAGACAAATACTCAAATATATGTTTAAAAAATATCAAATAATGGTTGCATATTTCCTATTGCATGATGAATATACTCATAAAAACATATCATTCAGAGCAAAGCATACGGACATTCGCCATGAAATTACATCTGCCGATCCTGCTCATAACACTGATTCTCCTTTTCGGATGTGGTGGGGGAAGAAGCGCTAGCAGCCCCCAGACCCCCAAGCCTTTCTTTGTAACAAAAACGACCAAAGAAATCGAAAATCCAGAACACATGGGGCCACAGGAACTTCAGGCTGCCGTCATGGCATACGCTGACACAACCAATACGCTTATGGGTGAAGCCGCTGCGATCATAAACGCAATTGGCACACCACAAGCAAGGCTAACCGCAGCCCGAATGTTGGTTTTCAATCTTTCCAGCAATACAGAAATAGCATCCGGTCCTTATCCGGGAGTTTCCTTACTCGACATGACTGTCGTTGCCACGCTTCGACGAATGGTATGGGAAGACTTCTGGATTCCCCAAATTTTCGGAGAAGAAGGGAAGCCGGCTTTGGCTATCATTAAAGAAGCTGAAAAAGACATTTGGGAAGTGGCCGAACGGATAATGACACCCGCGCAAAGAGAAGAACTCAAACGAGTCATCATGGCGTGGCGTACAAAATACCCGAACAAAATCAGCGTCAACTACGTCCGCTTTGAGGACTTTGGCGAGCTCGGTCTCAAGCCCTCCATGCGTAAACTCATCGCACCAGGGGGCCTTTTTGCCAGTGTCGAAGAAGCCGCACGGGTAGCTCAAGACATGAAACTAGCTATTGACCGAGCTTTTTATCTCGTCTCCCGTATGCAGCTTCTGATCAATTTCCAAATCAGACTGGCCTATCTCGAAATGGTCTTCCAACCGGAAGCAAACGGTCTCATCACCTCAACGGAAAAGATGGTCGGCCTGTCCGAACGATATGCCGATATCGCCGAAAATCTCCCCGGTGAGATGAGCGCGGAAGCCTCCAAGCTCATCAACCAACTCTTTGTTAACCTCTCCAAACAACGAGATGAAACCCTAAACAAAGCCTTAGTTGGCATGACGACATGGCAGGACGACGTAATTCACGATGTCATGCTCAGTGTTTCCGTAGAACGCGAAGCAGCAATCAGTCAAGCCATGGCTGGGCTGATCAAACAACAGGATGTTCTGTTTGACAGAGTCGACGAACTAGTCGACCAGAGCAGTGGCGAAATGGAAGAAATGTTGAACCACGCATTTATGCTCGGCGTCATGCTCATTGTCATCTTCTTTGTATTGTTAACCTTGTACAGGATATTCATCGTTGGAATGGTTGGAAGAAGATAATTCCCAACCGCTTACTGATTCTCTTTTTTGCCGCTCTCCAAATCAAGTCTTACATTGTGCCTGTATACGGCCAAACAATATCCTTGATTCGACACGTCTGAAACATAGATAATGAAAACAATTTCGGGTAAGGTAATAGACTTCCGGTCAACCTCTTTCAGCAAGCAGGTCGAACATGCTGTCATTTATCGATAAAGTCCCCTATGGCTCACCCAAAATGCGTCGTGTCGCCTTTTGGATTTTGACATCCTTCATTGCGTACACCCTATTCGGCTTCTTCGCTGTACCGCCTATATTGAAGAGTGTGATCATGGACCAAATCGATGATGGGTTGAAACGACCTGCCCAAATCGAAGAAATTTATTTCAACCCCTTCACCTACCATTTCGAAATCACCAACCTCAAGGTCAACAAGCTTGAGGGTGAAGGCGATCTTCTTTCCGTGGGTAAAGCCGTAGCTGCTCCGGGTATCTCCACACTCTGGAATTTCGCCCCTGTCATAGCCTACCTGCACCTCGACAATCTTCAGTTGGACATCACATTCTTCGGCAACGGGAAATATTCCATCTCAGACCTTCTTGGCACACCGGATGCCGTGGCCGAAGAAACCCCAGACACGCCGCCAGCAGAAACGGCCATTTTCCCCTTCGCGCTCTATGGGTTTGAAATGACCAATTCGAAAATCACTTTCGATGATCGACCACACAACAAGAAACACATCATTTCCGACCTCTTCCTTCGTGTTCCCTTCACCTCATCTTTTACGAGCATGAAGAAAGAATTTACCCAACCTAAATTCACCGCTGTAATCAATGGCGATCCAGTCGAACTGAAAGGCAGGACGCTTCCTTTTGACGAAACCCTGCTCACAGAATTTGAACTTGGGGCCGTGGACATTGATCTCAATCAATACTGGCAATATGTACCAATCAAAACACCGCTTCAACTGAAAGACGGTAAATTCACCTCGGATATTTCTCTCTTTTTTGAACGGCCTGATGCGCAACGACTCAATCTATTCCTCGGTGGTGGTGGCAAGCTGACCAATATGGAATTGACTGATCCCAACGAGAAATCAGTGCTCTCGGTAAAAGAACTCGCTTTTGAAATGGAACGGTTTTCTTTGGGAGACCGGGCCTTAATCCTCACCAGCATAAGCTTGGAGAACCCCTACTTCAAAGTTATCCGCAACAAAGACAACAGCATCAATTGGGCACACTATTTCCCCGGCTCAAAAATGAGTGAAGCCGGCCCAAAGGTCAAAACCGAATCAGAAACGGATTCAGCCTTTGTTCTGGATATTCGAAAAATAGATATCATTGAAGGCGCTGTAGATTGGGAAGACCGCCATGTAAAAAACGGCTTTAAACGAACCTTTGCTCCTCTTTCGTTCACAGGAACGGAAATTACAACAGCAGGAGACAGGCCTAGTCACATAAAAGCTACGGCAGGCAAGGCTCAGGGTATCATAACAATAGAAGGCATAGCCACAGTACAACCCCTTGCAGCCTCCCTTTCTGTGACCGGAAAGAATCTCCCGATCCCGGCTTACAAATCCTATATCAATCATGCGCAACCACTCATTGTGGACACAGGTGTTGCAGGCTTTTCGGCCAACATCGACTTTAAAATGGAAGATGACACCCCTTCTCTGGATGTCACAGAAGGGACAGCCTCGTTGCGAGATATTTCTATCCGCAAACCGGATGCCAAGAAGCCAAGTCTCGGACTGACTGCATTGGATGTATCCGGTGCTGCCATGAGCCTGAAAAACAAGACTGTGACCGTGGCGGACGTCACGATTACAGGCCCATTTGCCAAAGTCGTCATGGGAAAAGATGGTCAACTTGATCTGGGCAAACTTCTAATAAAAGAAGAAGAGATACTGAGTAAGACAGAGGTCGTCGAAACTGTAGAAAAAACCTGGGCCGGAGGATGGCATGCAGAATTCGGACGCATTCTTGTTAAAGATGGTGCTGCCGATTTTCTGAATCAATCACTCAAACATCCGGCCAATCTGGGTATCAAAGAATTCACATTGGACCTGCAAGCCCTTTCTACACAAAAGAATGCCACCATGCCTTATTCTCTGAGCGGAACATGGACAGGCAATGGATCATTTTCAGGACAGGGAAAAGCCTCCATTACCCCACTCTGGTCCGACGGAACCATTCGCGTCAACGGCGTTGGGCTACGGCCATTTGATGGTTATCTGGCTGAATACACGGACCTGCTCATTGCCAAGGGCGCGGCTTTTGCCAACCTGAAATATTCATTCAAAGGTGGCAAAAAGCCAAAACTCACCATCACAGGGGATACCGCACTCGGCGCAGTCTCCATCAAAGACACCCTGAGCAAAAATGAAGTGGCTGGCATCAATAAATTTGAAATAAATTCAATAGCCTTTGCCAACGAACCGAACACGCTTTCCATCGGCGAAATCAAACTGAACGAACCTCGCGGACTCATTCATTTCGATGAAAAAGGACGCATGAACATTCTACGAGTCTTGCGTGTTCCCCAACCACCGCCAGTAGTGGAAGGGGAAAAGGCTGAACAAACCACCCCCAAAACATTACCGGAAGAAACCACTCAACCTGCGGAAAGCATAAAAAAGGCGCCATTTTTCCAATCCGTCAAAATCGGAAAAATCAACATGACCAAGGGCGCTGTTGCTTTTAAAGATGAAAGCGTACAGCCGGACTTCTCCACCGAGTTGACCGGCATGAACCTCCGCCTTACAGAAATCGACCAATCGCCTGAAGCAAGGCCCAAGATGGAGTTCAAAGCCAACATAGGCCCCACCCCCATGTCGATCTCGGGTGTGGTCAACCCAGTCATTTCGCCGATTTATTCGGACCTGGCAATTTCCATCAATGGCATGGAACTCGTGCCACTCACACCATACACACTCAAAAGCCTTGCCTATCCCATTGAGAAGGGACGGCTTTATGCGGATGTGACCTTCAAAACAGAAAACTGGGTGCTAAACGCTGAAAACAAATTCTACATTGAACAACTTGTACTGGGCGCCAAGGATAAACGTCCTGATGCCCCCAACGTCCCTGTAGAGTTCGGACTGTCCCTGCTTCAGGATGGCAACGGCAACATGGAGTTGAACCTGCCCATCCGTGGTGAACTGAACGACCCGGATTTCCGCATCGGCGGTATTGTATTCAAGGCCATTGTCAGTCTGTTATTCAAAGCTCTGGCATCACCATTCACCTTGATCGGCTCCATGTTCGGCGGTGGTGAAAATATGGATTTCGTCGTCTTTGAACCCGGCAGACACGAATTGGATACAGGCGGAATTGAAAAAATGGAGACCATAATTAAGGCATTAAGCGAACGTGAGAAACTTACATTGGAAGTGGACGGCGTCATTGATCCGATCGCAGACAAAACCGGCCTTATTGAGGTCATTTTCGAAGACAAAATCAAACAACAAAAATACGACACGCTGTCCCGATCTGAACAGGCAGAAAAGAACGTGGCAGACATGGTCATAGCCCCTGAAGAATATGAAGACCTTCTGTTTGAAGCGTATGCCGACGAACCGGACGAAGAAGATATCAAACCGACCACGCTCTTCATGACCGACCGACAGCCTGTCGATGTCATGGAAAAATTCATTCGTGACCGCATAATAATCACCGATGAACTACTCCATGAACTCGCCATGGCCCGAGCCAACACCGTTAAAGGGTACATCATTGAAAAACAGCCTGCCTTGAAAGAACGCGTCTTTCTTCTCGACCGAAAGGACGATGCCAAAGGGAAAACAGGCGTCCCGGCCCATAGGGCGGACCTCGGCATCAATTAACCTATCGACTATCGAGTACATAAAAAGGCCTGCTTTTACATAAAAGCAGGCCTTTCCTTATCATTAATATCCAAGAGGAATTATAAACTAAAACGCTCCTCTCTGGTCAACTGTCACATGGTGAAATCTACCCACCGATGGAAGCCATACGAGTTTGACAGACCCCTTGCCCTGCGGGCATTTTTTTAAGTAATTCATGCCCAATGGGTTTGCTTCGATTCGCAGCACGGATAATACGCTCCACGAACTCGACACCGAGTTTGGAATTACGAAGAGCCGGACGAAGGTTATAGACCTTGTCCGAAAAAAGACAGGTCCTGAGCAACCCGTCCGAAGTGATACGCAATCGGTTGCAGGTGGCACAAAAATGATTGGTGTAAGGCGAAATCAAGCCAATACGCCCCTTACCATTCACGATGTCATACATCCGTGCAGGTCCATGCCCATGCTTGCTTCCATTAACGGATGGTCGCAATTCGGTCAGTTCACTGGCTTCATTTAAAATTTCGTCTGCGGTCCAGACAAGGTCATCTTTCCAGCCCGTTTCCGTACCCACAGGCATAAATTCGATAAACCGAAAATCAAGATTTCGCTCCGAAGCAAATTCCACGAATCCCGGCAATTCATTGTCATTAACTCCCTTCATGGCCACACTGTTAACCTTGACGGTCATTCCTGCGTCCAGACAGCGATCAATATTTTCTCGAACCGTATGATACTCGTCCCGACCAGTAATTTTCTCGTATTTAGCCCGATCCATGGTGTCCAGAGAGATATTCATCCGTTTCACACCGGCCTTGGCAAGGTGCTCAACATGATCACCGATCAATGTGGCGTTAGTTGTCACGCACATGTCGACCTCGGGAAAACGCTGGGCCGCTTTCATCATGAATTCCGCGAAACCTTTTCTGACAAACGGTTCGCCACCGGTAAAACGAACCTTTTCAACGCCAAATTCCTCGGCCAATGAAATGAGATCCAGAATCTCTTCGTATCGCAGGATGTCGGGATGAGGAATGAATTCCATTCCTTCCCCGGCGCAATAGGTACACCGAAGATTACAACGGTCCGTGACACTGATGCGCATGTAGCTGGCCGTACGGCCATGACTGTCTTGAATGGGAGCGTGCATGGAATTTCCTCAGGCAAAAATCTCTTTCTTGGTAACAGCTTCTGCCTTGACCCTATCAAGGAAGTCAGCGAGGGCTGCTTTCACGTTTTCACGAATATCACCGGCCACGATCAAAAACAGTACATCGTCACCGGGCTGCATACGGCCCGACAAGGCGAATGCCTTCGCTCTAAAGATACCTTCGTAGGCTTCGATTGCCGTACGAATTTCCTCAATCTTTTCCAGATCAGGTGTCACTTCAATGGCTGTCACTTCACTCCGATCCTTACGAGACCAGCCGCGCACAATACCGTTATGAACGAGTACCATTCCCACGTTATCGGCAAAACCGGGTTCTTTTTTCAGATCTTCAAGTGCTTTGTTAATATCCATGGCATACTCCTTTTTTGATCATAGGATGTTCTCTTCGCGACGGTATGCCTTGCGGCCTTTGACCACAAGGCATTTCCTTTTACCCCCGGTCAGACACCGTACCCTTTAAAGGGATAAAAATAATACCAGCACGAAAGGAAAAGCGTATACATACAGCATGCGATAAAATTTCACCGCATACCGTTTTTTCTCATCGGAGCCGTCACTGCTGCATCCTCACGACCGCGACCAGTGCGGTCCCGACCAACGCCCTCCACTGCCCTGGTCGACAAAAAAGGACAGCTTGATGTGGCTGTGGCATGGGGCATGGGACCAGGGTCAGCTTCCGGAAAACTCTTTCCATCCGGGACCGCCTGGTCCCTGCTTTTTACTCATCAAAAAAACTTTCTATTCAAACCAATTACAAAGACCCAAGGCCGCTGAGCACCTCATCAATAAGAACTCGCGGAGTGGATGCTCCAGCAGTAACTCCTACCCGGGAATAGCCCGCCAAATCCTTTAACGGCAGTTCACTGAATATTTCGACGTGCTTGCACGGAGTCCCCGCATCGGAAACAACCTGAGCCAATCGACGAGTATTGCCACTGTTGTATCCACCGACGACAACCATGAAATCAACTTCGGAAGCGAGTTTTTTGGCTTCAGCCTGCCTGAGTTTGGTAGCGTCACAAATAGTACTGAGTACGGTCACTTCGACATCTTCATCCGAAGATAACCGTTCAGCTATTTGGTCAAACAACACCCTATCTTGTGTGGTCTGTGCGGCCAAAACATATTTTTTATCTTTAGCCAGCTCGTACTGCTCAAGTTCTTCAGGAGAACCAAATACAAAATGTCCGTTGCCTGCATAACTGACCAAGCCGGCGACTTCTGCGTGATCTGCTTCACCATACAACAGAAGAATAGAATCCTCATCTGTATGACGCGCTATAAGCAATTGCGCTTTTTTGACCCGAGGGCATGTGGCGTCCTTGATATGTACATCGCGGGCCTTGAGTCCTTCCTCGACCTGCCGAGTAATGCCGTGAGCGCGAATGACAACATATGCGCCACTGGGGACTTCCTCGGGAGTATCCACCATGACCACACCTTTTTCGGCGTACTGCTTGAGCACCTGAGGATTATGGATAATAGGCCCCAAAATATAGATGGGGCGCCCATCCGCATTGGCAATCAAATCATCCAACCGCGTCAACGCGAGATCCACTCCCATACAGAAACCGGCTGTTTCAGCCAAAACAACGTCCACAATCTACTCCTTGACTCACAATATGCTGCATCCGACACAATCTCGTCGGCAAAATACTCTTGACTTACACCCTGTATTTGCTATGGAAATTAAAACAACTGTTTCAAGCAATCCGAACTCAAATTCGTCAAACAGATAATAAAGATATGAACGAACCACAAGACGTCAACACCAAAGCAGCACTTTTGTCCGCAGCCATTGAAGTTTTTGCAGACAAAGGCTTCGACTCGGCAACCGTACGAGACATATGCGGCCGCGCCAAAGCCAATGTCGCCGCAGTCAATTATCATTATGGTAGCAAAAACGGCCTATATGCTGCTGTGTTGGAAGAAATCTTCCCCAAAGGTGAAGATTGGGAAAAGATAAGTAGTGATTCTTTGCAACCCGAAGAAAGACTGCATGAATTCGTTCGAGGTCTCATTGCAGAAATATACCGAATGGGCAATGGTATGACCTCACACAGATGGTCGATTTTTCTGCGGGAAATGGCCAAACCGAGTAAACATCTCGACTTCATCGTCCGCCGACAGGTTCAAGCGCGCGCCAACGAACTACGCCAGATTATGAAAGACATCATGGGCCCTGACACCCCTGAAATGACTATGGCATTTTGCAGTGCCAACGTCTGGGCCTTAATACTCGACCAATTGCTCATCCAGCCTATTTTGGAACGGTTGACGCCGAACCGGCCAAGCATGGACGAAAACATCGACGCATTTATTGACCATGTCGTTAAATTCTCACTCGGCGGCATCAATGCCGTCAAGCAATAGCACGTTAGGAAGCAGCCTTCCGGGTCCACCCTCCCACTACGAGACCCGACTTCCTGCCTCCTTTCCCCCAGGTCGGAAAGACACATCCCTTGATGTTTCTTTCCGACCTGCCATTCGCAAGGATGACTATTCAATGCGCAAAGCGACTTTCATACTCTTCTTCTTTTTATCCTTTCTGGTCTGCACGACAATAGTCTACGCCGAAACAGAAACTCTCCCTTGCACACTCATTATGGAATTCCCACACAATCCGGCTGCATCGACGCAAGGACTTTTTTTTCATGAAGGGACACTCTATGAGTCATCTGGGGGCTATGGGCGGTCTTTTCTGGCAAAAGTCGATCTAAAAACAGGGCGCCATCTGCAAACCGTCCCGTTAAAAAAAACGTACTTCGCCGAGGGCATGGCCCCGTTTGAAGACTCGTTCCGTTTGCTCACATGGCGCTCAGGCACAGGGTTTATTTATGGACTGAAAGACATGAAAAAACGCACGTCTTTCACCTATCGAAAACAATCAGAAATGACAGAGGGATGGGGGCTGGCCTTTGACGGGACACACTTCATCCTTTCTTCCGGTACAGACACCTTGCGCTTTCATGCACCTAAAGACTTCACCCTGACAAAGACAGTCACCGTCACAGATAACAACATGCCGGTCAGACTCCTCAATGAGCTTGAGTACGTAAACGGATTACTCTACGCGAACATATGGAAATCCGACATAATGGTAATCATCGACCCGAAATCGGGTCTGGTTCAAGGACGAATCGATCTGTCCCCCCTGCGAGAACGACTTTCAGAAGACAGCGGTGTAGCCAACGGTATTGCCTTCAACGCGCAAACAGGTCGACTGTACGTCACGGGCAAGCATTGGAATAAATTATTTGAGATTGAAATCCCAAAATTCTAAAAGAGACCGCCCGCTAACGGCATCATAAAAACTTGTCGTGAAGTTTGTAAGAGTGATGCAGGCCCTCGACGAAAAGGTTTACGTTTCCCACAGCCGTACTCCAGTACGGCGAGGACAGACGCAACCTTTCCAACCACGAAGATATGCCGCTATCGAAAGCCGAATTACACAACCTTCCGATAGGACCACCATATCCAACCAACACCGAAAAGGATCATGGGCATACACAACAACTGCCCCATGGACATCCAGTTTAAGGCGATAAAACCGAGATGTCTGTCAGGTTCGCGCGCGAATTCCACAAGGAAGCGGAAACACCCGTAACCGAGCAGAAACAACGCCCCAACGCATCCCTTGGGACGCGGCTTGGAAGAATACCACCAGACCACAGCAAAAAGGACGAGTCCTTCGAGAGCTGCTTCATAAAGCTGTGAAGGGTGACGAGGCAATCCTCCCGCGCCGGGAAAAGGCATAGCCCAAGGCAAATCTGTATAGCGGCCCCACAATTCAGCATTAATGAAATTACCGATACGTCCAAAGAAAAGCCCGGGAGGCACCAATGGGGACACGAAATCACCCAATTCCATAAAGGTCATGTTATTGGCGCGACCAAACAACCATATGGCCACCAGCACACCAAGCATACCGCCATGAAATGACATACCGCCTTCCCATACCGCAAAAATCTTGAGTGGATTGGAAAAATAGAAACTCCCGTTGTAAAACAAAACATAACCGATACGCCCACCGAGTACGACACCAAGTATGGCCCAAGTGATAAAATCATCCATAAGCTTGGGCGTCATTTTGTTCCACGGTTTGGTCGCTCTGTATCGACCGAGCAGCCAGCCGGACAGGATGCCGAAGACATACATCATGCCATACCAGCGAAGCTCAAGCGGCCCTATGGACACCATGGTCGGATCGAATTGTGGATATTCCAGCATAAATGTGCTCTCCGTATGCGGTATGTCTCTTTGTTTTCTTCTGAAATTCAGGTACACTCGCGTGCAATCGACAGGGTGTCTCTTTTTTTATCGCCCCGTCAACCCAAAAGCGTACCACCATGGAAAAGCCTCAGGAACTTGATATACTGGAGATGCCCGTCGAGGGATTGGCCGCCTATTGGTTGTCCATTAAAAAGATAATGGATGCCAAAAAAGGCCGTGCCATTCTGGATGAAGAGATCGCCAACACTGTTGAGCCGTTCATTCTGCATCTGCTTGAAACGGCATTTTCCAATCTCGACATTCCATTGATCCGCCGTCTGACCCAGGCCAAACGAGAAATTCAGCTCGACGATTATCGCACTAAAATAGATCTTATGCGTCTCGCCATATATGCCATCGCATCCGGCGAGAATCCACGTATAACATTGGTACGGATGGATTCCAAATTCGCCCACCCGCTCATGACCGAAGACCGAGCCTTCGACATGGCCACCGCCATGTTTGACGCCATCAGGCCAAGAGGCGTCAATCTCGACACACTGTTGTCCGTGGACCACAAACTCCAGGCTGACAGATTGTTGGTGAAGTTGCTGTTCTTTGTCATGTTCGCACGGCGCGAAGGCCGACAAAATCTGGAACAATTCATTCCACACACGGGGTCTCGATTCTTTTCCGAAGGCGTGTCTCTGGCCATCGACAATTTCGAAGCGGACTTTCTGACCTACCACATGAAAGGTATCAGAGATCGAGTGCTGGTGGAAACAGGACGCAAGATGGACATGGCCATGGAAATGGCCCTCGCAATACGTAACAAATATGCTTACGACGACATTTTCCGCATAGCTAGGGCATATATGCCCTGACCCAAAAGGAGTACTATATGCATAGAATTTCCATAATCACTCTGACTGCAATCCTGTTGTTCGCCACCGTTGCCTCAGCACAGGGCTGGAGGTCGGTCCAGAACGGTGACAAAAATTTCGAACGCGCATGGCGTACTTACACAACCCAACAGACAGCCAAGGCTGAAGGGTATTTTGTCAGGGCGGCAGATGCATATGGCGACGCCCTCAAAGCTGATCCTCCGAGCAGAACAACCCGCTTCCCTTCTACTCTGGCCAAAGCTGGCATCTCCTTTTATTCTGCAAAGCGCTATCAGGAATGCATAGACACCATGAAAATCACACTGACCAGAGACAAGCGCATGTGGGAACCCGCCCTCTATACGGCCTTGTCATACGCCCGGCTTGGAGATTCCGAAAACACGGTCAAGACATTACAAACCTTTGTCACAGCCCTTTCCTCCCAACGAATCATAAGCGATGCCGCATCATTGCAAATCAAATCTTTGGAAACGGGTAAGACAACTCTCGACGACGTGGCTGACGCGCTGGATGCCGCCACACAAAAACAGTTCATTGAAAACATCAGCCGAAACAACAGTCCCAGAGATGTTGGCCTGACCGCCGAACGCTGCAACGGCGCATACTGGTGGCGCAGAAACATGGCGCCATGTCACTCTTCAGGCATCGTGTCTGATTAACAACAAACACCTATTGAAAATCATATTAAGCGGAACCAAGGCTTGACGAACGGGCTGTAATGTACAACCATCGCGCAACTTCAAACAGCAAAGTACTGCACAAATGACCACGGACGCCACAGACATATCGCCGGAATACCTCCGCGCCTTTACAAAGGACGAGATCAACGCCATGCCCCTTCGCCGATACGAAGGAGAAATCAAGGTTATCCGCACGGAAAAGCAACGTGCCCAAGCCCTGAAAGAAATGACAAGATATGATCTCCTTGGTTTCGACACTGAAACACGTCCCGTGTTCAAAAAAGGCAAAAAACCAGGGCCACCGTCCCTTCTTCAATTGGCGACAGCGGACTGCGCCTATGTCTTTCAGATCAACATCCTTCCCATGGATGATGGCCTATGCGATCTGTTGGCCAACAAAAACATCATCAAGACCGGTGTTGCCGTCCGTGATGACATTTTGGGCCTGCAACGCCTCGCCAAATTCAAGCCAAGTGGATTCATAGACCTGTCCGATGTATCCGCCAAAGCCAGAATGCAAACGCACGGCTTGCGCAATATGGCTGCCAATCTCCTTGGATTCCGTATCTCCAAATCCGCACAATGTTCCAACTGGGCCAAAGAAAAACTCACGCCGCAACAGGTCAACTATGCGGCCACCGATGCCTGGATCAGCCGGGAACTCTATGTCGCTTTGGATGAATTGGGCCTGACCTAATCTTCACTTCGTTTCGTCTCACTCTCCGCAAAACACCTCCCTTCAAGTATTCGAGAAGGACTCTGGCATATTACGTGCAATCTTTCTTCAGGTGGGTAAATCATACCCTCAGCTTGCCATTTTTATGACAGGCCACAATAACAATCAAAACGCATCAACCTGAATACATTGGATTGTTTTCATGAAACAGCAAAATAGCCCCGCCCCGGACACCACCAAAAGTTCTCAGGCTGTCCATGGGTTGACCTATCAATTCAGCCCCAAGGTTGTCGTCATTGCCGGCCCCCCTGCTGGCGGGAAAAGTTATGCGGCCAAACTCCTTGCCGAAAATTACGGCTATGCATTGTTACGATTGGATGCCATCACACCGCTGGTTGCCAACAAATACGGAGGCGATATTGAAACAGTTCGCCAGCCTGGTACTTATCAGGACTTCAAGGATCACTTCGCCCAGCTCCTAAGAAGAAATCGGTATCAAAACATTGTTCTTGAAGGCTGTCGTATGAGCCACCCTCATATCCATCAAGGATTTATGGATGCTTTGCACGACATATATTCGCCGTATACCATTGTTCAAAATTTCTATCTAAATCCTTCCAGAGAAGTTCGCATGGAGCGATTCCTCCTGCGTAAAATCCGACAGGCCAAACAGGCAATCAAGGGTGGCACCCCAAACGCGAACACCTCGCAGGTTTTTTGCGACATGCTGGAGCCAGTCCTCCCCTCTTTCTCCGAGATCGAAGATTCCGAGGCCATCACCCAATGGGCTATCGATAATCAGGATGTTATCCACCCCGGAGTCCCCGAGAATGATCGAAACGTTTTCAAAACGGTTGCCGAGGCCAAATCCTTCAATCCTTTTTATCAGACAATTGAGTACAACGGACGCACCCTTGTTCCCGGCTTTACTCTCTCTCCACTGGCTTGGCAGAACATCCTCAAGCTCGGCGTTAATTTTCAGGGCAAAAGTCTGTGCGACTATGGCTGTATGCACGGCTATTACACGTTCAAGGCTGAGGAAGCGGGTGCGATGGGTGTTGGCGTAGATATGGATCAAGGGGCTGTTGACTTGTCCAACTATCTGGCTTCGGTCAAGCAGTCGGACTGCCATTTCATGGTTTACGACATCACCACTCCACTCAACCAGAAGTACGACATCATTCTCGCTTTAAACGTCTTGCATAGGACGGGAAAGTTCGAACTGACCACTGAAATCATGTTCGAACACTGCAATGAATGCATCCTTGAGGTGGGAGAATCGCAGTTACCGATCATCATCGGTGAAGGCACCCGGCAGGGATTCAAACTCAAGCGAAATATTTCGTCCCATAGACAACAGTCCTGCATCGGACCTCGAAGAGTGTTACACATGGTTCGCCAAGAGGGTAGGAAGTGAAGCGCATAGCCTGGGTCGGTGGATATTACTTCAGACCCCATAATGCCGAAAAACGGGGTGTGGATGTCATCAACATCCCCATTACCGATCCCACGACAATGACTTGGGATACGATCCTCGACCATTGCAATGGCAAACCGGATATATTGCTGTATGCGGATCGAAGTGTGCCGCCGCCCCTGCTCGGTATTGAGAGATTTCCATGTCCTACGGCTTTTTATGCCATCGATTCACATATCCATTCATGGTACCCCATGTATGCGCAGGCCTTTGATCTTGCGATAGTCAGCCTGCGTGACCACATGCCTCGTTTCCGTCAAAGATTGACCGACGATCAAGTCCTTTGGCTACCGCCATATCCCATACGAGAAGAACAACCACCGTCTCAGCCGCCCAAAAAGGACTGGGATTTATTGTTTGCAGGAAATGTGGACAAGGAGACAACTCCGGCTCGATACGAATTCCTCAAGGAACTTAAGGCACGTTTTCCCAACCTTGAAGTCCGCCAAGGGACTTTTGGAGAACTCTTCCCGCGTGCCAAGGTCGTCTTGAATATCGCCGAACATGGCGATCTGAATTTCCGCGTATTTGAGGCTCTGGCAACAGGAGCCTGCCTAATCACACCAGAAGTCGGACACGGACAATCACTCCTGTTCACAAACGGTGAGCATCTCGTGACATACCCCGCTGATGACATGGATCAACTCATTCAAACGGTCTGTGAACTACTGAATGATGACGCACGCAGAGAAGCAATAGCCAAGGCTGGATTTGATGAAGTAAATACGAAACATCGCCCAACGCACCGATTCGAAACGCTCATGGATGCCATGGACTCCATCCCGAACAAGACTGTCCAGAATCGACTTGAAAACACCAAATATATCCACGCCAAATATCTCAAACTGCTCTACCTGCATCTGGCCGAAGCCTATACGGACACGAAACTCGGCAACGCATACTTGAAAGCGGCCCTGATAAAATAGGCCGCTTTCAATATTCGCCGTTCAAGTTCGGCATCTTTCTCTGTTTTTTCCGCTGACTGGTTTGTTGCTTTCGCTCTAACCGCCGCCGCTTGGACGACTTTGGAACCGCCGTTTTTCTCCGGGGAATCACAGGTTTGAGCGCCCATTGCATCAGCTCAATAAACCGTTCAATAGCAGAATCCTTGTTGGATTTCTGGCTACGAAACTTTTGGCTGGTCACACGTAAAACACCCCGTTTATCCACCCGTCGACGAAGCTTCCCCTTGACCGCCACCTTCTGCAATTGGGTCAAGCTTGAAGATTTATCCACATTGAAAAGCAGTGTTACCCGCGTATCAGCCGTGTTCACATGTTGCCCGCCCGGGCCGGAACTTCGACTGGTGATAAACCGTATTTCTTCATAAGGGATGATTATTTTCTCAGTAATGCGCAACATGGAGGGGAGCCTGCCACGGTGGGCTTTGGGGTGCAAGTTTCTTTTGTTTGAGGAATGTGGACGTCTCCCAATCCGGCCTTTGCCGGATTGGTCATCTCCTTATTGTTATGGACTGTCTTGCGTGCTTTCGCAGTGAGGTGGCAACCTATATTATTGCAGAGGTTACGCCTTTACAGTGACTTGCTCCTTTCGGGGAGGAAGCAGGGACTTTTATTTTGGTGGGCGTTGCGTGCTTCGCAATGAGGATACAAACGGCATTGTTTCAAAGGTTTCGCCTTTACGGCGACCTGCTTTTTTTGAGGCGAAAAAAAGGAGGCAAAAAACGCCTTCTTCGCTGTGAGCCTGATAGCGAACCCAAGAGCCTGTACGCGGTTTCACCGCCCGACAGAATTGTCTGTGCTACAGACTCGGTCGGGCTACGCTTCGCCGCGCGAGACAGGCTCTAAGGCTCGCTATCAATTGTTCGTCGATGTAAGGGGCTTGTCGTTGTAGGTGCTCATCTTTGATTCAAAGTTCTTCGATAATCATACATAATTTTGAAAAGTTAACGCCTCAACAGCATTTTACCTCCAAAGGTACTTTTTTTGCCAACAAACAGAAAATTTTAAGACTGACAGGGGAAAAAGAGCAATGAAGAAAAAAAAAGAGGGGTTAATATTTTTGATGGGCGTTGCGTGCTTTCGCAGTGAGGATGCAAACGGTATTGCTTCAAAGGTTTCGCCTTTACGGCGACCTGCTTTTTTTGAGGCGAAAAAAAGGAGGCAAAAAACGCCTTCTTCGCTGTGAGCCTGATAGCGAACCCAAGAGCCTGTACGCGGCTTTACTGCCCGACAGGATTGTCTGTGGTATAGACTCGGTCGGGCTACGCTTCGCCGCGCGGGACAGGCTCTAAGGCTCGCTATCAATTATCCGTCGATGTAAGGGGCTTCTCGTTGTAGGTGCTCATCTTTGATTCAAAGTTCTTCGATAATCATACTTAATTTTTGAATCTTACTTCATCCCCTTTTTTAACTCGGACTCTTCGACAACCATGAACAATTAACATTTCAATGCTATCTTTCCCTCAAAGGTTCTTTCTCCCAATCAAACACAAACTTAATCAGCTCTTCGCTCACCATAGAGGGCCTTGGGGTGCTCCAGCACCCCAACACCGCTCTCCCTCCGAAGAAGATTTCTTCCCCGCCAAACCAGACGAAGACGGGACCCAGCCCTTGATCGACGGCTTAAAAGCTGACCAATCGAAGGAGGCGGCTCTCGTCAGGGAATCAGGCAATTTGTCTTAAACTGAAGGATGAGGTGAAAGGCAAAGCTTATACTTTTAATAGGGTGGAGCCGACTCGATTGGATCAGATTCTTACCGCCGATCATGGGGGCGGCCAAGCTCGTGAGCCGAGTTTTTTGGTTCTTTTTGGGGCGGCTCAGCCAAAAAGATCCGCCGCCCGCGCAGGGCATGGAAAGCCTTGGGTGCTTCAGCACCCAACAATGACTCTCGCCGAAGGCGCATCTTTCCAATAAAAAAGGCCGCTTCCAAAGCGGCCATCCTTGCTTATTATTTCCCATCAGACTTTAAACCCCGACTACTTCAGGCTCGCTGCTCGAAGCGACTCAATCATTACTCATTGACACACACCAACAAATCTCTACAATCCGCGAACCAAACTCAAACCGAGGGAAGCAATATGTCTCAAAAATGCCCATGTGGCTCCGGCAAAGAAACTGCCCAATGCTGCACCCCCTATATTTCCGGTGAGGCCGACGCGCCCACAGCCGAAGCGCTCATGCGCGCCAGGTATTCCGCATACGTGCTCAACGAACTTGATTACCTCAAGGTGAGCCTCGCGCCCGAAACTCTGAAAGGACACGACGAGGAATCTGTTCGCGAATGGTCTGAAAAAGCCGAATGGCTTGGCCTGACTGTCCATGACACTTGGGCCGGTCTTGAAGAAGACACCGACGGCATCGTGGAATTTTCCGCCAACTACGCTATCGACGGAGAAGAACTTTCTCACCGTGAACGCAGTCACTTCCGCAAGGATGACGGCAAATGGTATTATGTGGATGGAGATATGGTCTCCGGACCACCGGTCCGCAAAGAACCCAAAATCGGACGCAATGAGCCTTGCCCATGCGGTTCCGGCAAAAAATACAAAAAATGCTGCGGTCGTTAATCTAAACGACCGAAAGCCATAGGCTGGATTCAAAGGCCTTTTCCGGCATCGGAATGGGCCAACCAGCTATCTCGTCGGACATATACCGACGCACGTACGCACTCGCGAAGCGAACGTTAAAACCACTCCCCCCGGCGAGCAAAGCTGCAACCACGTTCTGTTCGTTATATCCCCGCCATTGCCATATGTCCGGGTACCCATGAGGCAAGAAAATGTCATGGAAATGGACCCATACGCCGGACTTCAACAGTGGCAATATCTGATTGATCAGCATATCCACATCCGAACCGGGCATGGCTATATGACTTCCGTCAAAATACAAAATATCATCTGATTCAAGACACGAAAATAACGATAGATCAACCTGATCCACGGTCTGACGAAAAACTTCTGAGCACAGATGGTCGATTCCGCGCCGTGGTTGAGGATCAATCGATATAAAATGGGTAGAAAGGCCACCATCAACGATAGCCTTTGCCATGAATCGCGAAGAATGCCCCGAACCTATTTCGATGATGGTAGCTGGTTGCAACTCTCGGACAAACGAATAGGCTGCAGCCCCGTCCAATCCCGGACACCAACTCTGATCAAAACGAGGCCTGTCCCGATCCTCCGGGCATTCCATCGAGAATTCGCCCAACCGGTCAAGATAACGTTCAATATGCGCCAACGAAAGCTGAAAAGCGGAACGATCACTATCCCAAAGATTTTTCAACCAATGATATGTATCTTTTTCAGTGATCCCGGACAGAGAACCTGCCCAACGGTACGGAATATAAAAACCTAATTTTCGGCCACCCCATCCCATCCAGTGCCAAACAGTGGCAACAGCCCGTACAAACCGTCGCGACTTCCGGAGAACCCCCTTATGTCGTTCCTGATAATCACGAAAAGCGACCGTGTGGGGCATGGAATGTCTCCTTGTTGAATTAGCTACATAAAGTACCCATGGCCCTCTTTATACCAGCTTTGTCTATGCCAAGCATGGAGCGCAATTCTTTTTGCGTACCATGCTCAACGAACTCATCGGGTATACCAAGTTGACGGACCACTTTGTCTTTCAGAATATCATGTCTGGCTAATAATTCAAGAACAGCAGAACCAAAACCGCCAGCCTCAGCATTTTCCTCCACCAGCAAGATACGATCAAACCGTTCCGCCAACTCCAGCAACTGTTTTTCAGGCAGAGGCTTAACGAACCGACTATTGAAAACCGCCACGTCCAAGCCATCGTCTGCCAACTCCATAGCCGCTTCCACAGCAGGATAGACACGTGAACCGATGGTAATGATGATTGCATCCTTTCCATCGTGCATGAGTTCCCCTTTGCCTATGGCAATTTTACGGGGAGTCTTGGACACCTTTGCCCCAACGCCGGTACCGCGTGGATACCGCATGGCACACGGGCCGTCATACGCAAAGGCCGTAGCCATCATCTGGGCAAGCTCCGCCTCATCCTTGGGAGCCATAACCACAAGATTCGGGACCTGTCGCAAAAAACTCATGTCAAATGCACCGTGATGTGTGGCACCGTCTTCGCCAACAAGCCCACCACGATCAAGAAAGAAATTCACATTCAGATTCTGCAAACAAACATCGTGAATAATTTGATCATAGGCCCGTTGCAGGAAAGTGGAATAGATCGCTACCGCAGGCTTGAATCCCTGCGTCGCCAACCCAGCCGCGAACGTGACCGCGTGCTGTTCACAGATTCCCACGTCCACGAAACGCTCCGGGAACTGCTCATGAAAACATTCGGTACCAGTGCCTTCGGGCATGGCGGCGGTGATGGCCATGATGGACTCATCCTTCTCTGCCAAAGCGCACAGCGTGGACCCAAAAATGGACGTATATGATGGCAGTCCAGAGCCAGAAAATTTACGAGCCAGACCGGTTTCAGGAATAAATTTGCCAACCCCGTGATAGTGGGAGGGGTCAGACTCCGCCGGTTCATATCCTTTGCCCTTCTTGGTCATGACGTGCACGAGCACAGGCTTGTCGAGCTTCTTGATCTCTTCAAAAACCTTGACCATCTTGGCCGTATCGTGCCCGTCAATGGGACCGACATAGGTAAAATGAAATGCTTCAAAAAGGATACCGGGAGTAAAGAAAGACTTCACGGAATCGCCATAGCGCTTGGCGTATCCAGCCAGATCATCACCAATCTTGGGAATAGTTGCGAGCAGTCCTTCCACATCGCTCTTCAACCGCTGCAAAAACGGCGTGGTCATCTTGCGGCTCAGGAACTGGGATAATGCACCCACGTTTTTTGAAATGGACATCTCGTTATCATTGAGAACCACAACCATCTTGCGACCAAGATCACCCGCCTGATTCAACCCCTCAAAAGCCAATCCGGCTGTGAGAGAACCATCCCCAATAACCGCGATAACTTCGTTATCATCACCCTTGAGGTCACGCGCCATGGCCATACCAAGTGCAGCAGATATGGATGTGGAGGAATGGCCCACGCCAAAATGATCATACTCGGACTCGGCCATACGGGGAAACCCGCTGAGACCGTCCTTTTGACGCAGCGTCGAAAATTCCTTGAGCCGTCCGGTAAGCAATTTATGAGCGTAGGCCTGATGCCCGACGTCCCAGACCAGTTTGTCTTTATCAAGGTCGTATGACTTGAACAAAGCAAGAGTCAGTTCAACAACACCAAGACAAGGCGCAAGATGTCCACCGTGGTCGGACACCTGACTGATGATAATGTCACGCAATTCGTGGGCGAGAACATCAAGTTCGTCACCTTCCAAACCGTGAACATCATTGGGCTTATTTATTTTAGACAGAATCTCTGTCTTCATGGGGTCTTTTATCATAAGGGATAAACTTTATTCCAATCAGTAAACCCTGTCCACTATGTAGCGGGCGAGGTGTTCAAGAAATTCTTTTTCAGATCCAGTACAATTCGAAAGGTGTTTCAAGGCAGCATCGATATACTGTGATGCCAACTGCTTACTCTTCTCAAGGCCTATGAGTGACGGGTAGGTCGACTTACCCATTTCTTCATCGCTGCCAGCTGGTTTACCCAATGTTTCCGTGTCGCTGACAACATCGAGTACGTCGTCCACAATCTGGAACGCAACGCCAACTGACTTGCCGAATTCACGGGCATTGTCGATGTCCGATTCATCCGCGCCGGACAGGATAGCCCCACACTCGCAGGCTGCGGTAATAAGCGCACCGGTCTTCATGGCATGCATCTCGCGCAACTCTTCAAGCGGCACGTCATCCCGACCTGTAAACTCCATATCGACAACCTGACCACCGACCATACCACCGGAACCAGCCGCAGTGGCCAGCACATAAATAGCGCGTAAAACACGATCGGCAGGCAATCCCTTGACGATAGAGGCCGCACTCATCAGCCCGAAGGCTTCAGTAAGCAGGCCGTCACCAGCCAAAATAGCAGTAGCTTCATCAAATTGTTTGTGATTGGAAGGCTTGCCTCGACGCAGGTCATCATCATCCATGGCAGGCAAATCGTCGTGAATAAGCGAATAGGTATGGATACACTCAAGGGATGCCGCAAAGGGCATGACCTTATCCCCCATGTCCGCATCATCAGGAGCCAACATTGTAGCCCATGACAGGACCAATACTGGCCGCAATCGCTTGCCACCAGCCAGCAGAGAGTATTCCATAGACTTGAGCAGACGAGCCGGAATGCCACGGTCCTTCATGCACCCGGAAAGAAACGATTCAACGGTTTCGGCACGCTGTGCCAACTGTTCCTTGACGGTCACTATGCTTCCTCCGCATCATCACCGAGTTCACTCAGTGCATCGAATTCCTTGATCAGCCCTTCGGACACGATCCTGACTTCATTGCGAGCGTTCTCCAACTGGGAGCCACACCCTTTGACCAATTCAAGACCTTCTTTGTACAAGGCCACACCTTCTTCCAAAGGCTGATCGCCGCGTTCCAGCTTATCGACCACTTCCTTGAGCCTTTCCAATTTCTTTTCAAACGTATCTTTTGCCATATTCAACTCCATTCAGGTCACATGACACGCTGCCAATATCGCCGGGGATACCAGTAGCTCAAAGCGATCAGACCGACCACGACCGGCCAGCCAAGGACAAACCTTGCCGCCAAATAAATTTCTACAGACATGGAGTTCATAATACCCCACGCTACCGCGCCCTTAAGCACATACGCGCCGCCCCAAAAAAAGCTCAGTCGGAGCCAAAGCGGACGATAATATTTGCCCGTCCTGATCTCCTCTGGAAAGGCGTCGATGCCAGCCATTTGTTCAGCCAATATCTGAATCAGCGGCCTGCGCGCGCCCATGGACGCGAGGAATATTCCACCCAGCACCCAATCCGACACGATGGGAGACATCAAATACCAGTCCGGGTCACGCATGACCAGCACTCCGGCCAATTCTGAAAGCGCATAGGCTGCACCAATCCCGGAAAACCCGTCGGCCTCACCTGTCGTGACCCAAAACCAACCCAATACGCCTAAACCCCAAAGAGACGCAGCCACGGCTCCAACCAACGCCATATCGAGTTCGCGCCCGATATAATAAATGGCTATCGGAGCGACTGCGCCAAGCAGTATTCTATTGAGCGGTGTGTATGCCATCAATCCATCCCAACTGCGGCATTGTATCAGCATTTATAGAGAACAACGGTTCAGGATCAACGACCTGTCCCTGAACAAAAGTTCCCAAATGAAGATGTGCCCCATTCACTCTGCCCGTAGCACCGGACAGGCCTATTTTCTGGCCTGATGTCAGCATATCCCCTTCATTGACCAATACTTTGGACATGTGAGCGTACATGGAAACGAAACCATTTCCATGGTCTACATATATGCAATTACCAGCATAGTAAAAGTTCCCCTTCAAAACAACTTTTCCGGCAGCCATGACATACAGAGGAGTACCTTCCCAGGCACGAAAATCCAACCCTGTGTGACGACTCGCCGTGTCACCGTTGAAAATTCTGTAAAGCCCGAAACGACTGAGCATCTTCCCCTTGGCAGGTCTGGAAAATGGCAGCTTCCAATACCGCTCAGGGGAAACCGTATTGATTACGGCCTTGATACGTTCTCGTTCTTTCGCAATCCGTATCAATGCCTCCTTGGGCGGTTTAACCATCTTCGGCGGAACCGACAGAGTTTCCTTGCCCCACGCTGACTCGACCACGTTGATATCTTTGGTGAACGTATATGTGTGGCCCCAAAAGGATGCTGTCACATTAATAGGGTACACGCCAAGCTCTCCACGCAAACGAATCCCGAGATACACCAGCGCATGATATTTCCCACCACTTTGAGTGATGGTCGGTCGGACTTCTCGACCAGCCCACTGCACAAGGACATCATCAAGCGGATACCAGGAGGTCACGTTGACAAGGAGCGGTTTACCCACGCCAATAGTGTCCGGGGACTCGATTTCGACCATTCCGGCAGCACCGGCAAAAGCGGGCAGCAACAAGCACACAACAACAATCGGCAGGCAGAGCCCACGCAACAAGACGGATATATTTTTCATGAAATCTGGAACCTAATTCAACAACTTATCAGCGCTGTTATCAAAAAGCGGTTGGGGATCAACCAGTTCACCAAGGACTGACAAGGAAAAATGCAGATGTGGGCCTGTGGCGCGCCCGGACATACCAGACAATCCGATTGCCTGACCTCGCTGAATCTTGTCGCCCTCTTTAACAATGGGCTTGGACAGATGAAAATACATGCTTACAACGCCGTTGCCGTGGTCGATATACACAGAATTGCCTGCGTAATAATGGTCTCCCACCAATACAACCACACCGTCAGCCACCGACTTCACAGGGTTCCCCATGGGAGAACGCATGTCCTGCCCTCGGTGTGGATTTTTCGATTTGCCATTAAGAACACGACGCAAACCATAGGTGCTGGAAATCTCGCCATCCACCGGACGCTGCAAAGGCAGACGCCAGAGCCGTTTCGGAGTAATTGTATTCTTGGCTGCTGTTGTCTGTTTGCGCTCCTCGGAAATACGATCATAGACATCCTGAGGCGGCGTGACCATGGACGGCGGCAGCGTCAATTCCTGCTTGGGGTATTCCTTGCTCGTGACCTGAACAGTACGGCGCAGAGTGTTCTCCTTGCCGTCCACCGATGCAATAACAGACAAGTCCTGCTTGCCTGCTTTTGTGTCCAACACATCGGAGCCAAGCATAACCAACGCCACATGTCGGTTGTTCCAGACAGAAATGGACGGCTCGACCTCCTTGCCCAACCAATACACGGACACGGAGTCCAACGGTTGATCAGAAGTCAGACGCACCAAAAAAGGTTGCCCAACGCCCACACGGGCAGGGGCGGCCAGCACCAAAGCAGACCCGTTATTCACCGGTGCCACTTGCTCGGCAGCGCCAGCATCTTTGGGCAAGACAAACACACCGTCGCCTTCTTCAAGCCCAAAATCCTGAGCTGTCACGGAAACAGGGGAAAAAGGAAGTGTCATGGCAATAACCAGGAACAGGAGAAGGAAAATCCGTTTCATAAATATACCTATTAGTCTGATGAAGTCTCGTCGGTTACAACGGCGGCCACTGAGCCGCCTTGCACTCTGATATCAAGCCCGTCGCCCTTCGTCACCCCTTTCGGATCACGTAAAAACTCTCCAGTCCGATTAATGCGCACCAATGCATATCCCCGCTCAAGCGGTCCTTCGGGATCAAGTCCATGCAAAGCAGTCTGTAACAGCTCAAAGTCCTGTGCCTTGCCTTCACTGAACCGTTGCGCCCCTTGAGTCAAACGATGCGCCAATCCTGCCACTTCAGCGGCCAGCCCATCAACCTGCACCGTGCCAAAGGCCCGGTTTAACCGGTCTGTTGTCCGCACAGCGTCATCAACATGATCATAAAAATTATCCAATCCCGCACCCTGAAGTCGGGCCGACAACGCCGTAAACTGATCTTCCATGCGCTCCAGCCGCCGTTCGGGCGACAGCCACACAAGGGCCTTGCGCAAATGTTCAAAATCCTTGCCCTTCCCAAGCAGCCAATTCGCATACGCTCGGCCCAGCCCCATATCGAGCACGTCCAATTTCTGCACCAATGTTTCACGTTGGGGCCACAATTCCTGCGCCGCATGGCTCGGGGTGGCCACCCGTTTATCCGCTACAAAATCGGCTATGGACACATCCGGTTCATGCCCCACACCGGACACCACCGGCAGTCTGGCGCGATAGATGGCATCCGCCACCGGCTCGGTATTAAAAGCCCACAAATCTTCCAACGATCCACCGCCGCGAATAAGCACAACGACCTCGGCCCAGTCATCCGCATCTGCCGCATCCAGTGCCGCCGCGATCTGTTCCGGGGCCTGATCGCCCTGCACTAGTGAAGGATAAATTCGTATCTCCGCACCCGTTCCACGCGTATCGGCAATGCGCAGGAAATCCCGAATAGCCGCGCCTGATGGCGACGTAATAACCGCCACCCGCCGGGGATTCTTCGGCACCGCGATTTTGCGGTCCTCATCAAAATATCCCTTATCGGCAAGTTTCCGTTTCAACGCCTCAAAGGCCACGGCCAGATCGCCCACGCCCTGATCCTGTACCAACTCGGCCACCAATTGATACTGACCACGCGGTTCATATACATTGACTCGACCTGCGCACAGCACTTCCATGCCGTCCTCCAGTCCACTCCCGATCAAGGCAGTCGCGCCCTGCTCTTCTTCGATCTCGCCCGTAAGCGGATTGACCCGTTCCTCACCACGATTCACCGGCTCGGCAGACCGTTGCGAAGATTTGAACCAGACCACAGACAAGGCCGCGTCGCCATCGGTCAACGTAAAATACACATGTCCACTGGCCGGACGCGCCAAATTCGTCACCTGACCACGCACCCAGACAAACGGAAATTCCGCCTCAAGAAGCGCCTTGACGGATTTTGTAAATTCACTGACTGAAAGAATATTGGACAATGGATGCCTCCGGCGGCCCCTTCGGGGGGACCAGAGAACCCTTTGAAAAAGGTTCTCTGGACTCTCCTAAACTTTGTGTGTGCGCTTCGCGCAAGGTGTTACGACGTGTTATATTCGTCAGCCAATTTTTTTATTCCGCAGCAATAGCCGCGCCTGCGCCTATCATGATGGAACCGGCGGTACGGTTGGCTATTTTCCAGACGCGGGTTGAACGTATTGCTGTACGCCCTCGACCGGCCAGCCATGCGTAGGTGGCAAGGACCGTGAAAACCGTGGGGATAATGATGGAAACGACCATGATGATATCCACGGTTTTCAATTCAGACATGTGGACGAATCCGGGCAGGAAGCCGCAATAAAAAGCAATAACCTTAGGGTTGCCAAGAGAAACGCACAGGCCTGCCAAGAAGCTGCGTCTACCGCGAATCGGAACACAGGCCGAATCCTGTTCTGTTGGCGGTTTAGCCATCCAAGCCCTGACACCCATATAGACCAAATAGGCCACGCCCACCCATTTGAGAACCGCAAACCACGGGCCGATCTGTGATGAAACCCACCCAAGACCAAACAAGGCTGTGAGCAAATATACCAAATCACCGCACGCCAAACCAGCGGCGTATCCGACTCCGGCCTTGAAACCACGAGACAAGGATTGGGCCACAAGAGCAGAAACTCCCGGTCCCGGAATACTCGCAAAAACAAAGGTGGCGAATGCCAAGGCAATTCCACTTTCAATCGTCATTTTCTCTCTCCGTTTCCATATATCCGGCCATACAGTGCATATCACCCCATGGACCAGACAGCCAATAAAAAAGGAACGCATCCCCCGAAGGGAACAAGATGCCTTCGGCGACCAGAGGGGGAACCTCTTGAAAGAGGTTCCCCCTCTGGACTCCCCTTCCAGAACTTTTTATCGCGCCTTCGGCGAGGCTCTTCAAAACTAAACAATCTCCTCCCCTGCGCGAAGCGCACACAAAAAGTTTAGGAAAGGAGATAGGGATGGGGGTCTGGGGGAAGGGGAAGAGGGACAACCCTTTCCAAAGGGTTGTCCCTCTTCCCCTTCCCCCAGCCGCCGGAGGCACCCAAAAAGAAAGCCCAGCGCAGAGATTCCGCGCCGGGCTTGTAGCCATATATGCGATCAGAACCTATTTCACTTCAAGGCCCCAATTATTCCAGATTTCCTTACGCCATGCGGTAAAGGCTTCGACAAAACCATCGAGCGGCAATTCGATCTTCTCGCCAGTCTTGCGATCCTTGGCTTCCACAATACCATTTTTGAGGCCTTTGCCACCGAGAACAAGCTGCATGGGATAACCAATGAGATCAGCCTCGGCAAACTTGACACCCGGACGCTCCTTGCGATCATCGTAAGCGGCATCCACACCAAGTCCCTTGATCGCGGTATACAACTCCTCGGCCTTGTCAGTCACGGCCTGATCCTTGCCGCCGAGAGCAATCAAGCAAACCTCGAAAGGAGCAATGGACGGCGGGAAACAACAACCGTTTTCGTCATTGTTCTGTTCAATGGCAGAAGCCACAACACGAGACACGCCGATGCCGTAACACCCCATGATCATGGGCTTGGGCTTACCGTTTTCGTCGAGGAAAGTGGCTTCCATCTTCTCGGAATATTTCACGCCGAGTTTAAACACATGCCCCACTTCAATGCCCTTGGTGAACTCGATCTTACCACTGCACTCAGGGCACGGATCAGTCGGCTCGATCACACGCAAATCAGCAAATTTCTCAATGGTGCAGTCGCGACCAAGAGACAGATGCTTCACATGTGTGTCACCCTTGTTGGCTCCGGCCACCCAATCTGTGGCTGCACACAATTCATGGTCAGCGTAAATGGGCACGTCTTTGTCCAAACCGGAAGGACCGGCAAAACCAACAGGTGCGTTGGTCAGTTTCTTAACCAATTCCTCGTCGGCCAGCTCAATCTCATTACCACCAACAAGGTTGCGCAGCTTGATATCGTTAAGTTCACGATCACCACGCACCAATGCGGCGACGGGCTCGCCGTCCACAACGAACAGTAGCGTCTTGACCAGCTTACTCGGGTCCACACCAAGGAAATTGCAGACTTCTTCCACGGTATGCTGCCCGGGAGTGTCCACTTCTTCCATGGCTGGACAATCAGCGTTGGTCATATCCTCGCCAGCAGGTGCGGTAACCTTGGCTTTTTCCAGATTTGCACCGAATTCGCAGGACAAACACGATGCAATGGTATCCTCGCCGGTCTCGGCGAGCACCATAAATTCATGAGAGAAATCGCCGCCAATGGCCCCGGAGTCAGCCTGAACCGGCTTGAACCGAAGACCGATGCGGGAAAAGGCCTTTTTATAGGCTTCGAACATCTCAAAATAGGATTTCTCTGCGCCTTCCTCGTCTTTATCAAAGGAATAAGCGTCTTTCATGATGAACTCACGGCCACGCATGAGACCAAAGCGAGGACGAATCTCGTCGCGGAACTTGGTCTGAATCTGATACAAATTGACCGGCAACTGCTTATAAGAACTGATTTCGCCACGCACCAAATCAGTGATGACTTCTTCGTGCGTGGGTCCAAGACAGTAATCACGACCATTACGGTCATTCAAACGCAGCAATTCTTTGCCGTAGTAATCCCAACGGCCAGTCTCAACCCATAGGTCGGCAGGCTGCACCATGGGCATGAGTACTTCCATGGCTCCGGCGCGGTCCATTTCCTCGCGCACAATAGCGGCGACCTTGTTGATGGAGCGCAGACCGAGCGGCAGGTAATTGTAAATACCGCTGGTGAGTTTGCGGATCATACCCGCACGCATCAAAAGCTTGTGAGAGACAACCTCGGCGTCAGCCGGGTCCTCTTTGAGAGTCGGGATGTAGTAACGGGAAAGACGCATATTTCTATTTTCTCCTTTCTTCCAGGAACATATTAATTTCTTTCATAAATTCAGGCAGTAAATTTTCATTACCCTTGACCTTGCGCACAACTTCTCCCTTACGGAAGATAATGCCCAAATCACGGCCTCCGGCTATGCCGATGTCAGCTTCCCGGGCTTCGCCGGGGCCATTGACCACGCACCCCATGACCGCCACGGTAAAGACGTCCTCCACTCCTCGCAGAGCCTCTTCCACCTTTTCAGCCAACTCGATCAGTTTAATCTCGGTACGCCCACAGGTCGGACAGGATATAATCTCCGGGCCGCGTTCACGCAAGCCCAAGCTACGCAGGATTTCGTAGGCCACCCCTATCTCGGTGACAGGATCATGGGTGAGCGACACGCGCATGGTATCGCCGATGCCCTCGGACAACAAAATTCCCAGTCCAACGGCGGACTTGACCGCCCCGCGCACCAATGTCCCGGCTTCGGTAATACCTATGTGTAGCGGATAGTCCACCTTCTCGCTCATAAGTCGGTAAGCGGCAACGGTATTCAAAACCGATGAGGTTTTGAGTGAAATTTTAGTATCGTAAAAGCCACGCTTTTCCAGCATGGCAACATGACGCAAGCCAGATTCAACCATGGCTTCGGGGGTAGGGCCACCAAATTGCCGAAGCAAATCTTTTTCCAGCGACCCGCCATTGACACCGATACGAATGGGCACATTGTTCGCCATGGCTGCACGAACCACGATGTCCACCTTCTGCTCGTCACCGATGTTGCCGGGATTGATACGCAATCCTTCAAACCCAGCCTCCACGGCAGCCAGAGCCAACCGATAATCAAAATGAATGTCCGCTATAAGGGGTACGGGAGATTGCTCGCGAATATCCTTGAGCGCTGCAGCGGCCTTATCATCGGGTACGGCCAAACGCACTAACTCGCACCCGGCGTCGGCCAATTGATTAATTTGTATCACCGTGGTGATAACATCGCGGGTATCGGTGTTGCACATGGATTGGACACGAACAGGGTTGTCTCCGCCAATGCCCACCGCACCTACATTCAAGACTCGTGTTTGCTTTCGTTGCATAAGGATTGGCACGTTACGCAATTTCCCCCGGCAAGCCAAGCACCCTCAATCGAAGATTGATATAAAGAATAATATCGTATTATTATAATAGCAGAATATTTTACCTCTCTATATTTATTCAGGCACAATAAGCATATTCAGTTAAGACAATGAAGGTGGTCTATGAAAATCAATGTAAGAACTAAAATTCTTCTTTCCTTTGTCGTATCCCTTATTCTTTTGTGTGCTGCAATCCTGACAGTAAGCCTCACATCTATTTACAATGACTCTGTAGATTACAGTACAACATCAGCTTCAGGACAGCTTGAACACATTGACGGCACAATCTCCATGTACATGCAGGAGACACTCAACAATACTGTTATGATGGCCGAAGATACACGCACACACCGTGTGGATGAAATACTGACTAACTATTTGGACAAAACCAAAGAATATCCCACGGTCGACCCCATACCTGAAGATATTCTCGGCAAGGAAATTCGCGGCTTCTACAAAATGATCCTCACGTCCCACAAAAGCTATAAGGACTGTTACATCGGCACCAGCAACGGGGCTTTCATCATTGGCGGCAGCGATCCGCTTCCAGCTGGATATGATCCTCGTCAACGGCCCTGGTACAAAACCGCTGCGGCCACTCCTGATAAACCCACCATTTCCAAAGCATATGTTTCTACCACTGGTGAAGCCATGGTCAGTACAGGAAAAGCCGTTCAGGAAAATGGCAAAATTCTGGGCGTAGCTGCCATGGATCTTTCTCTGTCGCAACTCACCAAACTCATCGAGCAGGTCAAAATTGGCGAGACCGGCTATGTTATGATGATACAGGATGACGGCGTCGTCATCGCCGACCCCAAGAACTCAGATAACAACTTCAAAAACATTAATGAACTCGGTGCCCCCCTTTACACAGACGCTTTTGCTCTGGGAAATGGGGACACCGAAGGAGCCATCAACGGGACTCAGTATATGGCTATTGTCCATACTTCTCCTGTCCTCAAATGGAAATTCATCGCTCTCATCGAAACCGATGAGATCATGGCGCCGGTCTGGTCCAATGCCATTAATACAACAATCCTTTCACTCCTGACTTTGGTTGTCATCGCTGCAGTCATATGGTTTTACATGAACGGCCTGCTCATCAAGCCACTGGCCGAAATCGTCAACGTCCTGACCCACGCTTCAGGCGGCGACTACACTCTCAGGGTCAAGGCCGATCGCAAGGATGACGTCGGTGATATTTTCAACGCCCTGAACACCATGTCCGACAAGCTTTCCGATGTTGTAGGACAAGTTGTTGACGGCAGTTCCAAAGTTGCTTCCGGCAGCGAAGAACTGTCCGGCACATCCCAATCATTGTCACAGGGAGCCACTGAACAAGCTGCTTCACTAGAAGAAGTTTCCTCCTCCATGGAAGAAATGGCGTCCAACATCCGAGCCAACGCCCATAACGCTCGAGAAACTGAATCCATTGCCAGCAGGGCATCGGACAATGCCCGTATAGGCGGTGCGGCTGTGACGGAAACAGTGACGGCAATGCAGGAAATCGCAGAAAAAATATCCATTATTGAAGACATTGCACGGCAAACCAATCTTCTCGCTCTGAATGCTGCGATTGAAGCAGCCCGCGCCGGAGAACATGGTAAAGGATTCGCCGTGGTTGCCGCCGAAGTCCGCAAACTGGCGGAACGAAGCGGTCAGTCTGCCGCCGAAATCAGTGAATTATCCTCCTCCAGCGTGGAAGTGGCGGTCAAAGCCGGGGAAATGCTCAAGGAAATGGTACCGGACATCGAAAAAACAGCCGAACTCATTCAAGAAATATCCGTTGCCAGCAACGAACAAAACACCGGAGCCGAACAAATCAATACGGCACTCCAGCAACTGGACCATGTAGTTCAGCAAAATGCCGCAGCCTCAGAGGAAATGGCCGCGACATCCACGGATCTGGCCACTCAGGCTCACGGATTGCAACAAATCATATCCTTCTTCAAGGTGCAGCAAGGCGGAACATCATTCCATCAGCCAAAAGTCACTGTGAAGAAACAGCAGCCAACCAAACAATTACCCCAGGCAACACCAGCACCCGCCACAACAGGCGGAATAGACTTGGCCATGAATGAGCGGGATGACGGTGACTTCGAACGATTCTAACCCGCATAAACACACAATAAAAACGGCCCTGTTTCTTCATGAACAGGGCCGTTTTTACTCAAGACAATGCCTTCTTATGTCGCAATATACGTCAGACATGCCCCTACTATAATGAGAGAGACACCGAGCACGCGTGGCAGTGATAAAGATTCACGCAGAACCAACCATCCCAGCCCGACACCGACCACAAGACTGAGTTGCCGCAATGCCCCGACATAGGTAACCTTTCCCATGTTCAAAGCCATCAGCATGAGAACAAATGAAAGTGTATTCAGCACAGAAACAGTAAGGATGCTCCATTTATTCCGTCTCCACTCCTCCTTGACAACAAGCCGATCAAGCCGTCGCAAGGAAGGTAGAAAATACGCACACGAAGCCAGCGTGTAGCAATACATGTAAATAAACGGATGAATATGCCGAACAGCTTCTTTGCCCCACAAAGTATACAATGCCACGGTAAAAGCCGCAAAAAGGGCAAACAACAAACCTGAATTGCTACCCTGACGATTCCATGAGATGGAAGGAAAACGTAAATCCTTCAATTGAACGACAAGGACACCAACTGTGACAAAAAAGACTGAACACCAGCCTATGACGTCAATGCTTTCCTGAAAAACAAGGTATGCCAGAAACGGGAGAAACAGAGTGCTGGAACGCGACACGGGATACGCAATAGATAGATCAAGTCGCTTATAACTGTTGGCGAGACAAAAATAATTCACCACAGAAAGCAACGTTCCCACCCCCGCATACCAAAGAGATGCCGGATCAAGCCCCCATACACTCACCGCTATGGCAAACGGGATTGCATATATGACCGGTTCAGCCATTTTACTCAGGCCGAGAAAGGCATCTTTATTCTGTGCCCGTTTCAGAAGAAAATTCCAATATCCATGTGCGATGGAGGAAAGAATGACAAGAAGAAAGGGAAGTTCCTGCATGATTATTCAGTGAGACCCTCAAGTTCAAGTGAATGGACGAAAAATTTCATCCACATTTTCTGAGAAGGTAAAGAGGCTCTCTCAATTAAGCAACACGAGAATTCAACGGCCCCCGTGTAATCACATCCCACAAAAAAACCCCGACTCATGAGCCGGGGTTTTTCTAATTGTCGCTGATGAAGACCTATTTTTTGTCGGCCTTCTTGGCTTCAGGCTTCTTTTCAGCCTTTTCCACCTTGGGAGCGGCTTCCGTAGCGGGAGCGGCTTCCGTAGCGGGAGCGGCTTTCTTCTTTTTCGGCTTGGGCGGAGTGCCATGCTCGACCCAAGTGACCTTCTCGGTCGTGGGCTTGCGATGCGTGTCTTTCATGGTCAGGCATTTGGTCGGGCATGCATCGACGCAATAACCACAAGTAATGCATTCATGAGGATCGCAGGACCAAGTACCCGTGGTTTTATCAACCGTAATGCACTGACAAGGGCATTTGCGTGAGCACATGCCGCAGAAGATGCACTTATCGATGTCAATAACAAGCTCACCGCGATACTTGGGAAACGGATCGCGCACCACGAACGGATAGTTACGGGTGGCGGGTTTCTTCAACAGATTCTTGACGACTGTAGGTGTAAACAGCATGTCAACTCTCCTAGCGTTCGGTGCAGCTGATGCACGGGTCAATGGCCAGGACGATAACCGGCACATCGGCCAGTTCACAACCCGGCAACATGTGCAGGAGCGGCGGGATATTGGCAAATGTCGGTGTGCGGATACGCAACCGATCCAGATGCTTGGTACCATTGCCCTTAATGTAATAGACGCACTCACCGCGCGGTTGTTCCACGCGCATGTAAACTTCGCCTTCCGGCGGGTTGCCCTTGACCTTGGTGGCAATGTCACCCTCAGGCAACTTGCTGACGGCCTGACGGACCAGATCAATGGACTGAATTACTTCACGGAAACGAACCGTGGAACGAGCCCAGCAGTCACCGGAAGTTTCAATAACAGGCTCGAAATCCAACTCGGAGTATGCGCCGTAACCGATCATGCGCATGTCAGATGCGACACCGGAACCACGCAGGGTCGGACCGGCAGCACCAAGGACATAAGCGTCCTCTTTGGACATGTAGCCGATACCAACGGTACGAGACTTGACCGAGTAGTCGTTCATGATGGTGTCTTGCATGGCCTTGACTTCTTTCTCCACGATTTCCAGCTCGGAAAGAATCCAGCGGATCTGCTCGGGAGAAAGGTCGGCACGAACGCCACCAATAACGTTGACGGACACGATAACGCGGCTACCAGCAGTGGCCTCGTTGATGTCCATGATGCGCTCACGCACCTTCCAGAACTGCATGAACAGGGACTCAAAGCCGAAAGCATCGGCGAACAGACCCAGCCAAAGCAGATGAGAATGCATACGGTGAAGCTCACTCCAGATAACGCGCAACATTTTAGCGCGGGCCGGGACTTCAAGTTCCATGAGTTCTTCGATGCACTGCGAATAGCAGGTACCGTGAATCATGGAGCAGATGCCGCACACGCGTTCGCACACGGTGATCATCTGATGGAAGTCGCGGATATCTGCCAGCTTTTCCAGACCACGGTGAACGTAGCCCAGTGCCGGGACAGCTTCTTTGACGATTTCGTCCTCAACCTTGAGCGTCAAATGAATCGGCTCGGGGAGAACGGGATGCTGCGGGCCGAAGGGAATTACGGTAGTAGCCATTTCAGCCCCCTATTTTTTCGGCTCGATCTTGACGTTGGACACCAGGGGAACCTGTGTGACCTCGGGATCAAGAAGGAGTGTACGGTTAAAGTCAAGAACCATGCCGTCGAACTTCACGTCCCACTGGTCACGGATTTCATTTTCCACCAGCATGGCGCCAAAATAGACACCGGAAACGCTGGGAATGGGCTTTTTCATATCGACAGTCATCCGCAGATGGGTATCCTCATACTCCTTATCGAAGTGATAAAGGATACCGAGCCTGCCCTCGCCTTCCTGATAAGTGGAAAGCGTGACGAACCGTTGGCCGTCGTTCTTCATATTCATGACCTCGCCGACAACATTGTCGATGGTCACGTCAATTATAGTACCTTTCATATTATACCTCTGTGGACACGCCTATTCGGCTTCTTCCACTTTTTGCGCAAACTTGGCCAGCCCTGCGACAACACCGTCGATGATGGCTTCGGGTTTTGCCGGACAACCGGGAACATACACGTCCACCGGGATGACCTTGTCCACGCCGCCGACAACATTGTAGGCCTCGCGGAACACACCACCAGTATTGCCGCATGCGCCGATAGCGATGACAGCCTTGGGCTCAGGCATCTGATCATACAGATTCTTGAGCACCTTCTTATTCCGATGGTTAACAGTACCGGTAACCAGCAGCACATCAGCGTGCTTGGGGTTACCGACGTTGATAATGCCGAACCGCTCCACATCGTACAGTGGTGTCAGGCAAGCCAGAACCTCGATGTCGCAGCCGTTACAGCTACCGCAGTCAAAATGCATGATCCACGGAGACTTGGCGCGAGATTTCTTGATGAATGATCCAAACATGATTTACCTCGCGTACAGCCAGATGAGATTGACGATGGACAGGCCCATACCGAGCAGCCAGACACGCTTGAGCATCCAGCGCCAGGTCATGCGAGCCATGGTGTTGTCCACCAAGATTTCAAGCATGTATGTGACCACCAGCAGAACAGCCATCCAGATGACATTGGTATGCCAGAAGACGGCGCACAAACCGAGAACCAAAATGGTCTCGTACCAGTGGGCGATTTCTACCAGAGCCAAATAGGGACCGGAATATTCGGTGAGCACACCTTTAACCAATTCCTGATGGCCGTGATGGGATGTGGAGAAGTCAAACGGAGACTTTCTCAATTTGATGGTCAAGGCATAGCCCAGAGCCAGATAAAGCAGCGGCATCTTGGAGATGAGCGGCATTTCCTGAGACCAGACAGCGTCCAGAGAGAAGGAACCAGTGACCATGTAAAAGCCGACAAAGACCATAATCAAAACCGGCTCGTAAGCAAGAATCTGCATCAATTCGCGCTGTGCGCCCACTTGAGAATACGGGGACTTGGTAGCCATGGCACCCATGACCAAGAAGACCGCACCGACAGCCTGCACAAAGAAGATGAGCAGGAGATCACTCTGAGCAAAGAACAGTGCCAAAGAGATGGCAGCAGCGATCATGTATACCCAGGCGCAGAGAATCTGCCACTGGTTGACCACTACTTTTTCCTTACCGAACAGTTTGGCCACATCATAGAAGGCCTGTGTGATCGGAGGACCCTGACGAGACTGGAACCACGCAGTGACGCGCCTGTCCAGCCCTGCGATGAGACCACCCAAAAGTGGTCCGGCAATGAGTCCGATGATAACGAGAATAAGAGTATCCATTAGATCGCCCCTCCCAGCATAAGCACAATCAAAGCGATCGCGAGTGCGTTGAAGATAGGCGTCAGCTTCCCTTCAGCGAACAGCTCGCCCAGATACATGTTGCCAGCTGCAAACGGTACATCGCCATTCATGGGGCCGATGTAAGTACCATCTGTAGATGAATTCGCGCCACCCAAATAAGGCGGCATAATCTTGACCTTGCGGAAACCTGCAGCGGCCTTGGCAGCGAAAAGCACGCCCAGACCCAAAGCAAGGAACAGCGGAACCACAGCAAAGGAGCCGGTGGCGGAGTTCAAGGAGCCGAAGCTCACAGTGAACGGAGCTGTGCCGAGCCAGGGAGCCAGCATAGAATTATAGATCCAGGGAGAAGCCAGAGACAGGACAATGGCACCCCCGCACAGCAACATCAGCGGCAGGCTGGTGAGCATGGGCTGGGATTCAGTCCGGGTATCCTGTTCGCGGGAACTCATCATGGAACCACCCCAACGAGCCCAGTAAACAACCGTCAATGCGGAACCCAATGCGAGCATGGTCACAATGAAGATGTTGGTATCAGCACCGGCTTCGATAGCCATCCACTTGCACATGAGCACACCAAACGGCGGCAGGAGCATGGTCAGGATACCGATCACGGTGATCAAAGCGGTACGGGGAAGTTTGGCATACAAGCCGCGCATATCTTCGATGTCACGAGAGCCGATGGCCTGCTCGATCGTGCCGACACAGAGGAACAGCAAAGACTTGGAAACGGCGTGGAACACGATCAACATGGCAGCGGCGGTCAATGCCAGCGGAGTATTGATACCCGCACAGCAAATGATCAAACCGAGGTTGGAGATAGTGGAATACGCCAGGATTTTCTTACCATTGGACTGACCGATGGCCAACGCTGCGCAAGTCACGAAAGTGAATGCGCCACAGATGGCAACACCAGTGGAAAGGAAGGTGCCAACATACGCGGGGGCGAAACGCAGAACCACGAAAACACCGGCCTTGACCATGGTGGAAGAGTGCAAGAGAGCGGAAACCGGGGTCGGAGCGACCATGGCACCAAGCAACCAACTCTGGAACGGTACCTGAGCGGCTTTGGTGAAACCGGCGAGACACAGAAAGCCAACACCAGTAATCATGAGCGCGCCCTGAGGGCCGGCAGCAAGAATTGCAGAGATGTCCAGAGTTCCAGCCTTCATGTAGACCAGCATCATGCCGACAACGAAAGCCAGACCGCCAAGAGCGTTCATCCACAATGCGCGGACAGCGTTCTTGGTAGCAATCTCGGTGGCATCATGACCGATCAGCATAAAGGAACACAACGTGGTGACTTCAAAGAAGAAATACATCCACAGAATATTATTGGACAGAACCAAACCGTTCATGGCGCCAAGGAACAACACCAGATAGAAGAAGAATCGCGGCTGGCGAGACTTCTTCAGGTGCAGATGCTCTTCGTGTTCCTTCATATAAGGAATGGCAAACACGCAGATCAGGGAACCAATGATAGAAATCACCAGAACCATAATCAGAGCGAGCTGATCACCCACAAGAGCGGGAACGGCGTCGTGCTCAAGCACAACAACTTCAAACCAAACGAGCAGTGCAGCCTGAGCCAGAGTAAAACCCTGAATCAGTAAGCTCTTGTGTTTGAGACCGAGATAAAAAATGACACCCAACAATGCGAAATCCAGAACCGTAATCAGGAAATCGCTGCTGATGCCGAGGAATGAACCGACTGCAATCGGCTCAAAAGTCCCCTGCATAAGCAGTCCCACAGACGCAAGCGTCAGGACCACAGCAGTACCAAGCACTGTCAGCTTTCGAACGGCGGAAGACCGAACGAAATAGCAGACCAATGCTGAAACCACTGGCAGGAGAATGAGAAGCAGTAGCAAATTCGACATGAAGACCTCGTTTCAAAAGAATGGAGAACGAGTACAACAGACACGTGAAAATCCGGTTCACCTCCAACCGAATTTCAGTGCGAATGCACTTTACCCTTAGCCTAGTAACCATGAGGTCTTATGGGAAGAATACTGTTTGGTCAAGACCCAAACCCTAAAAAAAGCCATACAAAAACAAACCAATAATCGTCTGATATATTGGAATAAAAGGCTTCCGGTACATAGACCCATATAAATAGATACAAAAAAGGGTGGAATTTTGTGAAAAAAATCTCAAACAAAAACAGTAAATACCATCCAAACAAACAAATCAGGACTTTTTCATGTGAAAATTAGAAGTAACCAAGACTGGTCAAAGTCGGTAAAATAGCTTCCTTGGAAGCTGCACGCCCAGACCGTTCGCCATCCCCGTCCGTTGGCCGCTGTGTACACGGCATACATCCTAATGATCGATACCCTTTGTCATAGAGTTCACAATGCGGAAGATTGAAACGGTCATGAAAAGCCCAAATATCTATTTCAGTCCAATCAAGGATAGGGTTAATCATATAATGAGGAGGATCGTCCCGTTGTTCTTCTGCACTTCGCTCGGCGCGATCTGGATGTTCATCGAAACGAATACCACTCAAAACATGTGAGGCTCCGGTCTCGATAACAGCCTGTTTGAGCGGTTCAACTTTCAATTCACGACAACAGGAAAGTGGATCTTTTGCCAGCGGGTAGCCGTCCAATGTGATTTTCGGACGGGCAATATACAAATCAACACCCCATTCTGCGGTCAAAGCATCACGAAAGGCCATGACTTCAGGGAATTTGCAACCGGTATCCAAATTAATAGCATGGATAGGCCCTCCCCCTATATTGTCGAGCACCGCCTTCCAGATAAAAAGGACAACAGTAGAGTCCTTACCGCCAGTCCAGGCTACGCGCACTCGTTCAAGGTCAACATTTTCAACCAATGTCTGCAGAAGGGACTCAGTCCCGGCTATTTTTTCATCGAGGGTAAGCATACGGCATTTTCCTATTCATTATATAATGGCCCTGCGAGGAAGAGTGCTGTAGTATCCCTCGTATGAGCAAGCAAAAAATGAAACTCATTGAAGACATGGTCAAGGGTAAGGATATCTGTGTGCTGGCCACTTCCGATGGCAACACGCCTCACACGTCCCTGATGAACTACTTTGCAGACCATGCAGTCATGAAATTTTACTTTCTGTCATCCAAGACATCAAAAAAAAGCAAAAACCTTAAAAAGAATCCACATGTCAGCATACTCATCGACCGACGGGATGAAAATAGCGCCCTGTCCATCACCGGAGTGTACTCGCCCATCAAAAAACAACAAACAGTGAACGCCATTATCAAACTATTTCTCCTGAAAAGCCCGCACATGAAGGACTTTGCGGAGCATCCCGACACTGAATTGATACGCATAGAAGGAAAATCAGCTGAACTTGTTGAGGGTTTTTCTGATGTTTTTTCCACTAAATTAATAAATTTCTAAAAAAGTGCTTGACGTATAACGCCCCCTAAGCATAAACAGTCTTTCCACGACGCGCCCGTGGCTCAGCTGGATAGAGCATTCGGCTACGAACCGAAAGGTCGCACGTTCGAATCGTGCCGGGCGCACCAGAGAATATAGCCTCTGACAACATATGTTGTCAGAGGCTTTTTCCGTTTCTCCAACCTCCTGATAATCCTCACTCTCACGCCGAGAAAATAACGACACGCTCTTGCAAAAGCCAAGTACATCCAGTAGCGTTCCCGATGGCCGAACCTGCGACCGCAGGAACGGCTAAACCCGACCTTACTATGGCACTGACCGCAATTCGCTCATATTCGGATTAGATCAGACTTTTTATTGAACATTATAGGAGGAATAATGAAACGTCTTTCAATTTGCCTGGCACTCATGCTGTCCATGATGCTGGCCGTAGCTTCTACCGCATCTGCAGATGCACTGGCTGAAATCGTCAAGCGCGGCGAACTTCGCGTTGCCGTCCAAACCCAATGTCCCCCGTTCAGTTTTCTGGACAAAAATGGTGACCGTACCGGTTCTTCAGTCGAATTCTGCCGCCTGATGGCCAAAGAAATGGGCGTCAAAATCAAATTTCTGGATTACGACTGGGACGGCCTGATTCCTGCCCTGCTGTCTGGTAAAGCAGACATGCTGGCCGCAGATATGACCGCCAACCTTCAGCGTGCACTCAAAGTGTCCTTCACCGATGCATTCTACTACACAGGTTCTGTCGCCGTTGCCAAAGCCGATTCAAAGATCACAAGCTGGGACCAGATCAACAAGGAAGGCATGAAAGTCGCCGTCCTGCTCGGTGGTACTGGCGAAGCTGATGCCAAGCGCCTCTTCCCCAAGGCTGAGATCAAGTCTTACAAAGGTGGCGGCCCAATGCTCCTAAATGCCATCATGGCTGGTAAGGCTGACGTGGCTGTCAACGACAAGACTTCCATCTCCGGCAGCCTGGCTTCCTTCCCCCCGAACTCCACGCACTTCGTGGGTGACATCATGTCCAAGCAGCCTCTGGCCTTCGCCGTCCGTCATGAAGACGAAACACTGCGCCAGTGGGTCAACCTCTTCTTCGGTTGGGTCAAGTCCGATGGCCGCTACGACGAAAACATCAAGTACTGGGTCGATTCCAAGGCCTGGGAAAAAGATCACTAGACCGTAATTGCTGCGCCATGTCTCTTCACGAGGCATGGCGCATCTTCATACGGATTCGTCGCACATGCTCGAATATTTCAACTTCCGCATCATCTGGGAGTACATGCCCCTGTTCATGGAGGGGCTGTACCATACTGCCTGGATTTCGTTGGTCGGCATCATTGGCTCACTCATCGTGGGCATGATTGCCTGTTCCTGCAGAATTTCAGGAATCAAATTGCTTGCAGCCCCGGCCATTGCCTTCATCGAAGTCATCCGGTCCACTCCCCTGCTGGCTCAACTTTATTTTCTTTACTTCGGACTTCCTTCCCTCGGTATTCAGGTCAATGAACTGACAACCGGCATCGTGGCTCTCTCCTTCAACTCCGGAGCGTACGTGGCTGAAATCCTCCGAGCCGGAATCAAGGGTATTCCAGCCGGACAGGTTGAAGCCGCCATGGGACAAGGGTTCAACGTCTATCAACGGTTTTTCTACGTCATTCTGCCTCAGGCTCTTGCCAACACATTGCCTCCGATGCTCGGGCAGGCCATCGTGTTGGTCAAGGACTCCGCTGTGTTATCCCTCATCTCGGTGATGGAACTGACTCGCGCCGGGCAGATGCTCAACTCCGAGCGATTCATGCCGTCCGAAGCCTTCCTGACTGTGGCCGTCCTCTACCTGCTCGTCTACTATGTGCTCAAGGGACTGACCAAATACTACCAAATGCGCATGACGCGCTTCAGGAGCGCATAAGCCATGTGGGGATTTTACTTCGACCAACTCATGAACAGTATGCCCATGTTTTACAAAGGCATGGGTGTTACTGTAGCAGTGTCGGCGCTCAGTCTTGTCGGCGGCACCATTATTGGTGTCATCACCGGTATCCTGCGTTCCAACGAAGGCACATTCATGTCGCGCATTCTTTCAATCTATGTTGATTTTATGCGCGGAACACCATTCCTTGTCCAACTATTCATCATCTTCTTCATCCTGCCGGAATTCGGATTGCAGATGGAAGCCCTCACTGCGGCGGTGGTCAGTCTGACCATCTATGCAGGGTCCTACATCTGTGAGATCGTGTCTGCGTCCATTCAAGCTGTTCCGTCAGGTCAGGAAGAGGCCTGCCGCTCTCTGGGGCACACGCGAAACCAGGCGATGATTCTCGTGGTGTTGCCACAGGCATTACGCATGGCATTACCAGCTCTTGTCGGGCAGTATGTATTGCTCATCAAGGATTCCTCCATCGTCTCAGTTATCGGATTGACAGATATCACCCGTGCCGGATGGCTCACTGTCCAACGCGTGCCAGAAGGGATTATGGTCTTTGGGCTTGTTGGGATATTATACTTTGTAGTGTGTTATCCGTTGATTCAGCTTTCCAACATATTGGAAAAGAAATTCTCTACCGGAGAAATGAAGTTGTAGTATTTGTACCTGAGAAATTAAAAAAGCCTCCTGCCTCTGCGGGAGGCTTTTTTTTGAGAACCTATCCGCCAAAAAACTGTGGTTCATAACGCTCAATATTCAGCCCCCCCCTCCCCACATAATTCGTGTTCTATCATTTCAGAAATTTATCTTGCTTTTAGTTCCTTCGAACGAGCACAATCAAATTAAATATCGAAACACATATGGGAAAAAGCCTTAAAAAAGGAAGTCTCTTCGAAGATAAGTCCACTTATTTGCGGTATGATTATATTCAAAAAAAGACCTTCTGAAAATTAAAGGAACGAATAATGATATTGTATTTAGTCATCGCAGTAGCTGTTTTTATATACTATATAAACAGCCGCAACATCTCGGTAGGTAGTAGTGTCGGATTGGCATTTTTTTGGCCTGTTATTTTTCTCATGTACTTATTTAAAATGGTGACTGGTCAGTCTGTTCGTTCACCGTTTACAGGCATAAATATGAGGCAAGGAGGTCAAGGAAGGGGAAAGGGTCGAAGAGGACGAAACAAATAACGTCATAGAACCGCCAAAAACTCGGTAATTACGTTGGTTAAAATGAGCTTCGATTCATGAATACCAATGAGTTATGGTTTTTAAAGAAATTTCGTATTCTGACAGCCATAAACTCCTGTTTTGACGGGTTAGTTTGTACCTTCCATTTTGTAAAATGATGCGCCTTTGGCGAGAGTCATTGTTGGGTGCTGAAGCACCCAACGTTTTCCATGCCCTGCCGGGCGGGCCTCCTTTTTTGGCAGCGCCCAAAAAAGGAGCAAAAAAGGTCGCTTGCGCTAGCTTGGCCGCCCCCATGATTGACGGCAAAAATCTGATCCAATCGAGTCGGCTCCACCCTATTAAAAGTATAAGCCCTAACTCTCCCGTGAGACTTCAGTTTAAGACAAATTACCTGATCCCCTGACGAAAGCCGCCTCCTTCGATTGGTCAGCTTCTAAGCCGCCGATCAAGGGCTGAGTCCCGTCTTCGTCTGGTTGGGCGGGAAAGAGATCGTCTTCGGAGAGAGAGCGGTGTTGGGGTGCTGGAGCACCCCAAGGCCCTTTATGGATAACGAAGAGCCTTAATCAAGATAGACATCTTCACCGAGAACGAATTTATAGCGATGAAATGTAAAATTTAAAGTTATGTATTACTGTGGATGCACGCAACGCCCACAAAAAAACGAAGTCCCTTTTTTCTCGCTTCACTGCTTTTCCCGGCTGGTTGAAAAAAAACACCTTTAAATAAAAAACATTGAAGCGTTAACACTCCAAAATCATTTGAGTTTATCGAAGAACCTCAAATCAAAAATGATCACCTACACCGAGCGCCCCCTTACATTGACGGACAATTGATAGCGAACCTTAGAGCCTGTCCCGCGCGGCGAAGCGTAGCCTGACCGAGTCTATACCACTAGACAATCCTGTCGGGCAGCGAAGCCGCGTACAGGCTCTTAGGTCCGCTATCAGGCGCACACCCAAAAGGCGTTTTTTGCCTCCTTTTTTCCGCCTCGAAAAAAGCAGGTCGCCGTAAAGGCGAAACCTTTGAAATAATACAGTTTGCACCCTCACTGCGAAAGCACGCAACGCCCAACAAAAAAAGAAATCCCTCTTTTCTCTTTCCTCATTACTTTTCCTCACAGTCAGCAGCTAACTCATTTCAAATGAAAACTATTTATGATTATCGAAGAGCCTAGAACCAAAGATGATCACCTACCCCGAAAAACCCCTTGCAGCGACGGACAATTGATAGCGAACCTTAGAGCCTGTCACGCGCGGCGAAGCGTAGCCCGACCAAGTCTGTACCACAGACAATCCTGTCGGGCAGCGAAGCCGCGTACAGGCTCTTAGGTCCGCTATCAGGCGCACACCGAAAAGGCGTTTGTTGCCTCCTTTTTTTTTGCCCCCAAAAAAGCAGGTCGCCGTAAAGGCGAAACCTTTGTAATAATGCCGTTTGCACTCTCACTGCGGATGCACGCAATGCCTACAACAAAAAAATCCGCCAAAAGGCGGATTTAAAAAAACATTATAAATAATAAAATTAGTTCGTTGCAGGAGAAAGCCCAGCAAAACTCCCTGCAGTAAAAGTCATCGTCCCAAGATCACCAAAAGTTGTCGCCTGTCGTACCGTCAACGGCAACGGCTTGCCAATCTCCACGGAAAAAGCTTCACCCTTATCAAGCGGCATATTTTTGGTAGTCGTGATCAACTTGTCATTAGCACCATTACTCCATGCTGCTTCCAGCACATACCGTCCCTCAGGCAACCGATAATTCAAACCGGCCATCCACGGGACAAGCAATGTCTGCCCACGCTCATCGGACAGTTTGAGTGCGTGCACTGTACGCGGTGCAATATCCACATAAAACCCCGCTTTGGGAGCACCGGGAGTTTCTCGAACAACTCTAAACCGGGTCACATCGGAGTTACCCGATTTCACAGCATACCGACCAATAAAGTTGTCAGGATCAAGAATAACTTCCCATCCAAGATCCTGTCCATTGTTGGCCCACGGGATAGCCACGAACCCCTTGAGATTCACAATCTCTTTGAGGTCACTGCCCCACAGTCCTTCCATGATCAACTGATCTCCCAGCACAGCATGCAAAACTTCACCGTCACGAACAAACACCGGATTGCCGTTGAGCCAACAAACAAACACAGGCTTATCTTCGCCCGGAGACTGTGGCATTTTGCCGGTCCATTTAACATGAGCCTTGGCAATACGCTTTCCGTCAGAGCGCAACTCCAGCTCGGAAAATGGTTCCAAAACCATACGTCGAGCGTTAATCAGATTCACACCGGGACGGTCAGAAGCGAACAACGCCAGTTCGGGGGCAAACTCACTTGGACCACTATCAAGCGGCTCCACTGCCAGTGTTGATCCGGGAACGAGATTAATCACCCCTCCAGAACGAAGCGGACGGCCATTAACGCTGACACTGACACCCTTGCGTGCATAAGCTCGCACATCCTGATCAGTAAATTCGGGAGGAACGACGCTTATACCGAAACGACGCAACAACATAATCGTTGCAGCCAACTGTTGCCGCACCTTCCAACCGATTTGGCGAATGGATTTACTGACCTCCACGGCCATTGCCGGGATGCCATGTTCTGCCAAAGCATAACAGGTCAGGGATTTACGCATCTCGGGATACGCCGTGCCTTTGTCAAAGGTCTTGGTATTGAAAAGTTTGAATTGGTAATCGCGGGTGCGAATGCTGCCATTCAGCTCGTCCAGTACAGAATTCACAGTATGTGCCAAATCGATCTTGTCGAAAATAAGCGTGTCCACAATAATGGATTGCCCATACCGCTTGGGGTTGCGCAGATTATCCACATAGGTTGGATTATAAAATCCGCTTCCTTCATGCAGATGAATAAAGGCATCACTCTGCGCCAAGAGAAACCGAATGACGCGTGCCACCCTGTCTTCATAAAATCGATTGTAATTCTGATCAAAACGCCGGTTCATATCCACGTTGATCTGCCGTTTATGCAGATTGATGGACGGCACATTGGCGCGTGGCAGGATAATAACATTACCCCGTGTAACTTTGGCCTGAGTCAATAATTGAGCAGTGACAAAACCGGAGGTCTCATCCCCCTGGATACCACCCTGCACCATGATTGTCGGGCCATCCTCTTCACCCTGAAGAAAAACCACTTTCAACGGATATTGTGTACCCGCAAAAAAGGAGTGCTCCCACGACCCGGCTTGGGCGTGGGACACAAAAAGCATCACAATCAGGCTAAGCGAGAATGTGGTAGAGAGGATACGTCTCGGCAAAGATGACATCTCCACCCTTCCCTTTGATTTCCAAACGCAAACCAAACAAATCATCCTTGTCCATACCATCGGGGAGCAGGAAAGTAGTTTGAATACGCTTGAATCGTTGAATCTGGAATCCAAGATCATTTTTATTGGTCTTGGCTGCTACCGACGTTCCATCCCGCTTGACGAAAATGAAATCGGCCTGTCCTGCCATGGGCTTGGAAGCCTGAAGGTTGTTCAATTCAAAAGTAATAGAAAGCTTCCGCTTGGAAAGCTTTGCCTGAAGATTTTCCACGCCAACCTGTTGTGTATCAGCGCGAACAAAAATATCATTGAGATTAATCTCGACCTGCTGCACAGGCTCTTCCACTTCGGGGGAGGTGGCTGCGGAAAGCAGGGATTGCAGCTCGGTGGGATCATAAGATTCAAGAATCTTTTCCATATTCCCGAGTCGTTCCAAACGAACCTCGGCATCCACCAGACGTTGTTCAAGTTCTTTCTTTTCAGAATGAAGGTCGGCGTTAATCTTGAATCCACGCACGCCCATGTAAATGCCGCCCGCCGCAAAAAGAAACAAGAATATCTGACTGAAGATAAACATCCTGAGCCAAAACGGGCTGACGCGATACCGAGTCACATCTCGATCATCGCGCATAAAAAGGACGCTGTATTTCGAATCGATCATCTACCCCGTCTCCATTGCTCGCTGTCAATTTTCCATGTGTTCCCGTTCGGGGTCAGAACCATGGTCTTCAGTCCGACGTCGCTATACCCGTCCGCGCTCTCAAACATCTGCTTGAACGCAACTTCAAGACCTTTCGGATGTTGAGTCACGGTCAAACCGTCAATTTCAACCTTAACAGGTGCTTTGGTAGCCCACAACGTCTTTTTGTAGTCGGCAATGGACACGATCCCCTTTCGCCTACCCTGCACGGCTCGGGATGCATAAAATCCCACGTAAGTATCAAGATCTGTGGCCAACCAGGCAGCACGCCAGGCTTTCACCAGTTCCAGCACTTCGCCGTTTTTCGAAGCAAGGTATTTGGCTTCCAGATTCTCTGAGGCCGGGACATATTCTCGACCAACAATACGCCACTGTCCGGTATCGTCCTTCTGCCAATAGAATCGCTTGCCGGTGGTCGAAGCCATGCCGGGTGCACGATAATATTGATCAAACCACGTCACCCAATAATCAGGACCTGGAATGGCACGAACATTATCAACCATAACCTGAATCCACGGCTGACGAGAGAAAATACCCTGTTTATGCGTGACGAATCGGGAAAAATCTATTCCTTCACTCGCGGTCATGAGATCAGCGTTGTAATGATCAAAAAAGCCCTCATCTCGACGCTGCCAATCATTAGCCCAAGCATCAAGTTCATGCCCCAAAGTCAGCGCGATAACGTCATTTTCACCCGATTCCGCCGTCCACTCAAGGTCACTCGCGATGACCACTGGAGTCCCATAATCTGACTCCTGAGCCACATTCTTCATGTCAGGAACTTTGAGAGCCACGCAACCGAGGGTGTCACGAGGGACAAAAGTCTTGCCCCGACCATGCAACCAGATGCCACCACCGGTCTTACCGTGAATACGATCAATAGGGTTTGGGTAATTCAAGGAGTAAGCGATGTCGCCGTAAAGGTCCCAGTCCAACTTACGATTGATGCGATGCCCGACAAAATACACTCCTTCGGGGGTACGCAAATCTCCTTCCACCGACTTGTCACCGGAGGACTGTCCCGTTGTACAGGGAAAGCGAAAAACCTCATGCAAAGGACTCTTATGTTCCAACACGATCAATTCCTGCGAAGCCTTGTCCACGGCAATGATACGCTCGGGGCTAAACGAGTGCGATGAAAGGGTAGGCGTCCACCCTTCGGCAAACGCCATGCTTACAGACATGACCAATGTCAAAACAACAACAGCTACGCGCATGAAAGTATACCCAATCCCCCCACGGTTTCCCCGAACCATACACTTCCCCGACGGGTCAAATTATTTACCTGCGGCCAACAACTCCTGACGGGTGAAGATAGCGCTTAATTCAAGCCCTGCCTCCTTAAGTCTTTCCCGTCCACCCTCTTCTCTGTCCAAAACAGCGAGTACACCGACAATTTCCAATCCGGCATCTCGAACACGTTCTGCTGCTGTTGCCAGCGTACCACCTGTAGTACAAACATCTTCCAGCAAGACCACTTTGTCGCCTTCGCTGAAGTTAGCCAGCCCTTCGAGATACTGATTGGTACCATGCCCCTTGGACTTCTTGCGAATAATAAATCCTGGCAAAGGACGCCCTTCCAGATGGGATACCACAGTTACGCTGGAAATCAGAGGATCGGCTCCGAGAGTCATGCCTCCCACACCATGGACATCAAAGTCCTTAAGCATTTCAAAGAACAAACGTCCGATGAGATACCCGCCCTCGGCGTGAAGAGCAGTCTGCTTACAGTCAAAATAATATTCACTTTTTTTGCCTGAAGTCAGCGTGAAATCGCCCTCTTTGTAAGAGAGTTTCAACAGCAACTTGGCAAGCTTGGATTTCAATTCATTCATACTATTTTCCCTCAAAGACACGGCCAAAGACCACATCCTCATATCGTTTGTAATACGAAGGGTCGAAGGCTTCGTCAAGGTCGTTAGCCGCAAGATGCTTATTTACTTCCGCATCCACACGGATTTCATCTTCAAACTGGATACGATTCTCCCAGCAACGCAGGGCTACCTTCTGAACCATCTCATAGGCTTCCTGCCGTTTCAGGCCGGTAGCAATCAATTTATTAAGAATACGCTGGGAATAGAAAAGGCCAAACGAACCCATAAGATTTCGTTGAATACTCTCTTCCTTAACCACAAGACGTTCCAACACACCGGACATACGATGCAGCATGTAATCCATAAGAGCAGTGGTGTCGGGCATGATCATGCGTTCCACAGAGGAGTGAGAGATGTCACGTTCGTGCCAGAGAGCCTGATTTTCCATGGCTGCCATGGAATTGGAACGAATAAGCCGCGCCAGACCACACAAATTTTCTGCGGAAATGGGATTCTTTTTATGCGGCATGGCAGAAGAACCTTTCTGGCCCTTGGAGAACCCTTCCTCCACTTCGGAGACTTCAGTACGCTGCAAGTGCCTGAGTTCCAGACCAAGACGTTCAATGCCACCTGCCATCATGGCCAATGCGGTGAAGAACTGTGCATACCTGTCACGCTGAACAATTTGCGTAGAATGCGGATCAACCTTGAGACCGAGAATGGCGCAAGCACGTTCTTCCAGATCCGGGCTGAGATGAGCAAACGTCCCCACAGCGCCGGACAGTTTGCCGACACGAATATTTTCACGAGCCGCATCGAAACGTTCCTTGTGGCGCATGAATTCGGCATAGAAACCGGTAAATTTAAGTCCGTAGGTGGTCGGCTCTGCATGAATACCGTGGGTCCGCCCCATACAGATCAACCCTTTGTGTTTGTGGGCAAGTTCATCAAGAACTTTCAGGATACGGTCCACGCCTTCCGCGAGGATCTTTCCCGCCCTGAGCAGGAGCACGCCATTCGCCGTATCCACTATATCAGAGGAGGTACAGCCCAGATGGATATACCGGGAACTGGGACCGACTTTCTCTTCTACGGCAGACAAAAAGGCAATGACGTCATGCTTAGTGGTTTCTTCGATCTCAAGGATACGATCCAGATCAAAGTCTGCCTTTTCATGAATTTCATCGCAGGCGTCCTGAGGGACCTGACCGAGTTCGGCCCAGCCCTTGGTCACGGCCAACTCTACTTCGAGCCATACCCTGAACTTGTTTTCAAGGGTCCATAACTCTCTCATCCCGGGTCGGGAATACCGTTCAAGCATGATATTTCTCGCTTCGTTGAATGTGCGTAATTGTGCATCAGCATACTATGGCAATGCGGCACCAAATTTCAAGGCCGGAAAAGCCATAAAAAAAGGCAGCCGTAGCTGCCTTATGCATACATCAGGATGCGGAACCTGCAGAAGACGTGTCCGCAGCAGGACACTTCGAAGCCGGGGCCGATTCGGCCTTGGTCGAAGACTCACTGTCGCCGCCACTTGAGGGCTTTTGCGCCTCACCAGGCTTACACCCGGACTTCGTGGCACCATATCCATCGGCATACCAGCCAGACCCTTTCAAGTGAAAAGAACTGTGAGAGATGAGTCGCTTGGACGCCCCCCCACACTCGGGACATGGAAATTCCTTATCCTCGAAACCTGATTGCCATTCCTCGAAAACGGACTGACAAGACTGACATTGATACTCGTAAATAGGCATGGTGCGAATTCTTGAAAAATTGTGAATGAAATAAAAGGTCTCTACAGGTGGGTGCCAGACGTGAGTCGACACCCGTAAAGGCACCACAAACGAAAAAGGACTTCGCCGATGGAACTTCACGGTGTCAACACGACAGTTGGTACCGTCAAAAAAACAGTCGAACTAGGCTTTAGCGGCCTTGGCTTCCTTAACTGCTGCCTTGAGGGCTTTCTTACGACGTTGACGTTTACGATCCAATTCTTTCATACGTTCGTGCTTCTTGTGGCGTGCCATTGTGGTCTCCTTGATATTTCAGCCGATAAGGGCTTTTCTTTATTGCGAGCCGCACTTCATATACCAATCATCAACGCTTTGTCTACCCCCACCAACCTCGATTTTCCCTTGACTCGACCCACAAGGATGTCCATATTCCCCATCCAAGACATTAACCCAATGAAGGATTATAGTAATGATTCGAAGCGTGAGTGTGAAAAATGCGGTCAAGGACGCCCTTGAGGTTTTCCAATTCGACCAATGGCTCAGGTTCTACTTCGTGGTGGAGAAAGGCGAAGAACTCCGAATTGAGATGCCTGACGAAGAGTTGGCCAAGATCAAAGAGAACCGCCCCGAACTGCATCGTTTTGCCGATATGGTAAACAATGCAGTCACCGACTACAAGCGATCCCAGGAAAATGTCTGTTCCTACGTGGCTTCCCGGCTGGACGGCCAGAAGTACGAGGCCACAGTCCTTCCACAGGTGTTCGATAACGCCACATTCAAAGTGGAAATGTACATCTTCAATGTCTGGCTCAAAATGCATGAGCAGCACTTAGACGAAAAGTACATGGATTTTGAAGAATGGATGGAAATGTACAGCGAATGGAATGAGCTGGACGAAGTAACGGAATACCGTACCAAACTTCTGGAAAGCGGCACAGACCCGCAGTTCCCGACCTGCGACACCACGCAGTAGTTTCAAGACAAAACACGTAAAAGCCCCCGCGACCAAATGGTTGCGGGGGCTTTCTTATATATCCAAGGATACATTATTTCTTTTCTTTGGGTTTCTTACCTGTCCCCTGTTCCACGCCGGTTACTTTACCCCCCTTCCCCTTGATGATGATCTTCCGGGGCGGCTCCGGGGCTGGACGCTGTGGCTGATTGGAGGCCACGAGCCAAGAATCCGTCTGAGAGTGGCCATCCACTGCCAGAGATGGTGAAAACATCATAAGAGAGAGGACTGTTCCCAATATAATTTTCTTCACTCGAGCCTCCAGTGACTCTTGAGCAAGGAGTGTGCCTATGGCAAACACTCACCATTATTCACCTAAATATAAAACAAACGCGCCGTGCCTACAAATAATGCACAGTGCGAACCATGGTTGCCCATAATCAAAAGATATCCACCCTACCCAAATAGTGTCAACAACGCTTAATAACGGATACCATCATCCAGATAGAGAGAAAGCATGGCCTTATCAATGGCTTTCTGCGTCTGATCGTCAGCCGGATCAAGATACCCGACAAACGTCAACATGCCCTTGCGGGTGTAGACTATGTACGTCAATCCGACCATGGCGTGTTCGCCGCGACCCATCTCCGTTACAAGCCTCAACACTTTCTTGTCTTCGAAGTACGTAGCAGTCTTCAGGGTCACACATCCCGGATTCTTCACTTCATACAAAGGGGATTGTTTCAATGACCGGACTATAAAATTGTTAAAGTTGGAAATATCTGCCGGACGCATTTTCCGGCCAGGCTTTGCCTCCACCAAAAGTCGGCATTCTCGACCACTTTCAGAGTTGATATAACCGGCCTCCCAGTTAGACATCAACCCCTGTACAGGCAGCGGCTTGCACGCCCCTTCAGCAATTTCCAAATCACTGTTCGAGGCCACGGTCCAGTGCTTCGGCAGCCAAATGGTGTAGCCGATGTCGGAATTATAATGAGGCAAAGAGGCCGCTGCGGGTGACACGCACAAAAAGAACGCACACAGGGTGGCAATAATACTAATTTTACACATGGGAATCCTCTGCTTCACGATTGAGAAGCGGTCAGAGCAGGGAGAGACAGTATCGTTGTACTCAACAAATGACAACCCCAGACCTCGACAAATTCTCTGCCTCCCTCTTTTCATAAAACATAAAATCACGTACGCTCTGAGTACAAATAAATCCCTATTCGGAGGTTCGCCATGAAAAGTTACAAATGTATCGTTGAAGGGGAAGTGGCTGGAGGGCCTTTCCAGTCTTGGGTTCGCAAGGCAGCAGAACAGTTGAAACTAACCGGCTGGGTTCGCAGCGTAGCGGACAAAAAAGCGGAAATTCTGGTTCAAGGAGATGCAGAAACCTATGCATTGTTCCGGGAACGGCTTATGACCGAATCACCGGCCGTCGGCAAAAACAACGTGTCCTGTTCCGCTCTTGATTACGACAAGGAATACAAGACCTTTGAAACCCGAGGTTAATTCATTAACCATCTTGACGGATTGCCGTCAAAAAAAAACTCAGGCCATCATTACAACAAAAGATGGCCTTTTTTTTAGCTCAAAAAGGCCATAGAGAGTTAAAGGTTTATTGCCCTGTCACCGCGAATACTCTAAAGAGTAAGTCATGCCTAAGGTTCGCCATCTTTCCATTGCCGCCAAGCTCCTCATCTGGGCGAGTGCGTTAATTATCATCTTTTTCACCACCACAGCCTTCCTGTTCTGGCAAGTCCGACAAGACGCGGAAGTGTCAAGTCAGATCGTAGCTGAAAATCACGATTTGGACTCTGCCATCCAACGCATGTTGGAACGCTTGTATAGCGTGCAGGACAACATCCGACGCTACCGTCTGCTAGGTGGAGATGAGGCCGCTGTGGGATTTATCGTGGAAGACCTGACCCGCTTTGGTGAAATTTTAGACGAAACGCTAAAAAAGCATCCGACCTACACCGAAGAATGGGAAGAGTTGACCAAAGAGTACGAAATAACACTCGACCCCGGGGAAACCACAGATGATAATCTAGCTCCCAACGTTACCGTCCGCGAATGGACTGATATTCTAGAACAAAGCCTGTTCGACAATGTGGCGGACATGGAAACCCGATTGACCATGCTTCACGATGCAGGACAAAGGGCTGCCGACATCGGCTTATACGGATTACTGGCGTGTCTCGCTCTCGGCGTGGGAGGCGGCTTGATCCTGGCTTGGTTCCTGAATCGTTCGCTGACCGAAGTACGACGAGGCATCCGAGACCTTGGAACCGGAGCCACTCCTCGAGATGTACGAATTCTTTCCGGCGATGAACTGGGAGAACTTGCACTGGCATTCAACGCCATGGCTGCACGACTGCGACGCGAAGAACAGATGCGGTCAGATTTCATTGCCATGCTTTCCCACGAAATCAGGACGCCCATGACGTCGGTTCGTGAAGCCGTTGATCTTGTTGAATCCGGTGCTTTTGGTGAAGTTAACGAAAAACAAAAAAAATTCCTCCGTATCGCGGAAAAAGAATCCACACGCCTTTCCGAACTCCTGACCAGACTGCTTTCGGTCTCCCGCATGGAATCCGAGACACTCGATCTTCACAAACAGGAAACCGATGGAGAATGGCTTGTCTCCTCCACCGTCGAACGGCTAACTCTCGCCGCCGAGGCCAACGGCATCACACTTATTTCAAAAACCACGCCCACAACATTTATGGCCGACTCGGAACACATTAGACAGGTCCTCATGAATCTGGTGGGTAACGCCATCAAATTCACCCCGCGAAGCGGCACGGTGACCGTTACCAGTTCAACCACACCCGACGAAGTCATCTTCTGCGTACAAGACACTGGCCCTGGTATCCCGGAAGAAGAACAGGACCGAGTTTTTCAAAAATATTACCGAGAGCCCGAAGTCCGCGACAGCGTGGATGGAGCGGGGCTCGGACTGGCTATATCCAAACGCATTATTCTGGCTCACGAAGGCCGCATCTGGCTGACCAGCAACCCCGGACACGGCTCGACATTCTGTTTTTCCCTGCCCGCCAAGGCATGAACAAGGACACATCATGAACACGACTATCAACATACCGACCATTCTCGTGGTGGATGACGACGAAAACATCCTGCAAGTACTGGAAGCGCGCCTGCTTTCTTCCGGCTTGACACCGTTACTCGCAGACAGAGCTGAAACTGCCCTTGAAATGCTGGCAAATGAGCCGGTGGACCTGATCGTTTCCGATGTCAAAATGCCGGGGATGGGAGGACATGGCCTGCTCAAGGAGGTCCTTGAAAACTGGCCGCATATCCCCATCATCATGCTCACTGCCCATGGGACCATTCCGGGGGCAGTAGATGCCATACAGGCCGGGGCAGCAGACTACCTGACCAAACCGTTCGACGGCAAAGAACTGGTACGACTTATCAGATCAAAACTGGAAACCGGCACCCCTCCAGCTCAAATACGGAAGCCTTCAACCACACACTTCTCTCATGAGGGATTACTGGGCGGCACAGCCCCGACAATGGCCCGTTTTCTGGAGTTACTCGAACGGGTCGCCCGATCCACGGCCACGGTCCTCCTCTTTGGCGAATCCGGCACGGGCAAGGAAAAAGCAGCACGAATACTCCACGACGCCAGCCCTCGTGCCAAAGGGCCCTTCGTGGTGGTGGACTGCGGTTCCACCCAGCCAACACTGCTTGAAAGTGAACTTTTCGGTCACGTCAAAGGCTCATTTACCCATGCCATGAAGGACAAAAAAGGACTCATTGAAGAGGCCGATGAAGGCACCCTGTTTCTGGATGAAATAGGTAACATTTCCCCTGACATGCAAACTCGCCTTCTCCGCTTTCTTCAGGAAGGCACAATACGCAGAGTTGGCGACAACACCGAACGAAAGATTTCCTGTCGAGTCATAGCCGCCACCAATGCCGACCTCCCTCGAATGGTGGCAAACGGAGATTTTCGCGAGGACTTGTACTACCGGCTGAAAGTTGTCACCCTGACCATCCCGCCACTTCGTGAACGTAAGGAAGATATTCCGCTCCTGGTCACAGGATTCCTCGACGAGTTGTGTTCCGCTCAGGATCGCCCCCTCTTGTCCATTGAAAAGGAAGCCATGGACAGAATGATCGGCCACGCATGGCCGGGTAATGTACGCGAACTGAAGAACACCATCGAAGCAGCACTCGTCTTCTGTGGCGACGAAACCATTACGAGTCAGGATTTACAAATCGAAGAACCTCCAGCTGATTCTCCGGTCCTTCAGGGATCAAGTCTGTCGCTTGAAGACAATGAACGGGAAACTATTGTCCGCGCTTTGAAAGCGACTGGGGGAGTCAAAAAGAATGCTGCCGACAGGCTGGGCATAAGCCGCAGGGCAATCCACTACAAAATCAAAAAATACGGCATTGAAGAATAGTCTGTCTTTTTTGGGTTTGACCCTTTGCCGGGCTTGCATCCAGCGAACCCCTTAGTATATGTAAAGGGTTCGAATTTGCCAAACCTTGGAGACTCTGGAGATACCTCGCATGAGTGAGACCAATATCCTGCTTGAATCAGGCACCAATGAACTTGAAATTGTTGAGTTCTTTCTCGATGACGAGCGGCCGAACAGCACCTATCGCGGCTTCTACGGAATTAACGTTGCCAAGGTTCTGGAAATCATTCAGATGCCCGAATTAACGGAAATGCCCGACGTGGCTCACGAATCCGTGATGGGGGCCTTCAATCTGCGTAATGAAATCATTCCACTCATCGATTTAGCAAACTGGCTCGGCAAAAATCGCGTTCCATCCGAGGCTCCCAAGGTCATTGTCACGGAATTCAACCGCACAAAAAGTGCTTTCCTCGTTTCCGGTGTGACCCGTATTCACAGGATCAACTGGAAAGAAGTCGAAGCTCCCACCAACTATGTTTCCTCGCTAACCGCGAACTCCATCACTGGTGTCGTCAAATTCACTGACCGTATCATTTTCATTTTGGACATGGAAAAAATATGCATGGAGTTAAACCCCGGCGCCACCCCGGTCAACGAAGTTGCCAAGGCCGTCAAAGAACAAATCTCCAGCGAGGAACAACGAGTTCTGTTGGTCGACGACTCCAGTATGGCCCGAAAGATGATTGCCAAAATCCTTTCCGAATCAGGATTCAAAGTGCACACCGAAGAAAACGGTGACCTTGCATGGCGGTATCTCCAATCAATCAAAGCCAAAGCAGAAAATGAGAGACAACCGCTGACAAACTATGTAAACGCCGTGATCTCGGATATTGAAATGCCCGCCATGGACGGCCACAGCCTGACACGAGCCATCAAAGATGATACTCTTCTTAAAGATCTGCCTGTTGTCCTGTGCTCTTCCATCATTACGGAAACTTTGCACCACAAAGGTATCGCCGTCGGTGCCGACGATCAGGTTTCCAAGGCTGAACTGGGAGAACTCGCTCCCAGAGTATACAACCTGCTCAAAACGGACATTGAAGGTTAACAGAACCATACCGTGCATGAGCGCACATTCATGAAAATCAAACTCGCAAAAAAATATTTCGCATATTTGGCTAAACACTTCCCTGTAATGTGTGCATCAGGAACTTTCTCCCTGCTGCCGCCTGCAACAGAGTCCGCAAAGTGGCTCGACCGACTGGACGACTTGTCTCGCAAGAGCATCTCAAAACACAGCGCCGCACTCAAACGATTCAAAAACGATTTCCTCACCGCAGCATCCAAAGCGGATACGCCCGATTCAGCCGCACAGGCGCAGGCCTTTGCCTTGAGTGCAAGTGGTGTCATCACGGAGTTGGACAGCATCCGTACATGGGAAAAAGCCCCAGAACTCTATTTACAAATAGCCTTCACGGGGCTTGAGCAGGCAGTAACCATGCCTGCCAAAAATGAACGCACCCGACAAAAAAGGTTTATTAAACGGCTGAGGGATATCCCCAATCTGTTGGCACAGGCGCCCATCAACATCGAAGCTATCAGTGCATCCAGCCGTGGAGACTCTCAAACCATGATTCGAGACTGCGCACGGTATCTGACCGATTTAGGCACCAGCGAACTTGGTCAGACAGGCAAGGCACCAAAATTTCTCAACGAAGCCCTCTCCAGCCTCAAGGATTTCGACCGATTCGTCACGTCCAGACCGGAAATTCCAGATGATCTCGGGCCATCATTTTCCATCATGACGGAAAACGTCCTTGGTTCAAAACGAAGTCCTGACGAAATATTTTCTATCGCAGAAGAAGAATACAATAAACGTTTGGAATCTTTGCACTGGTTTGAATCGGAAATCGGCAACGGTAAGAACTGGCGAGAACTGTACGACGAATACCAAGGGCCGCCCACAGACAATCTTGAGGCAGTGGATCTTGTTGTCCGTGAAATCCATCGCCTCCGCGCATTCATGCAGGAATCTCCATTGGCAAAAGTCTTTGCCGACACGGGATTACGCATTGATCCCCAACCGTTGCATATGGCGTCTTCTCTGCGCCCCATTCATCTCGCCCCGGCCCTCGGCGCATGGGAAAACGACCCTTCACACTGTTATGTCAGTGCCCATCTCTTCACAGGCAGGGGATTTCGTGATGACCCGGTTCGTTTAGCCCGCGCACGCAAAGAATTTCCTTTCATGACGGCCATGCAAACCTATCCCGGTCGTCATTTGCTAAATTCTCAAAGGCGCGCCTTGGGGGATTCTCCGATGGCACAGATAACCAACCCACTCTTCATGGCGGGATGGCTCGCCTTCGCCGAAAATCTCATGGATGAACTGGGGTATCTTGAAACGCCACTCGACCGCCTCACTCACCATAAGCGAGGTCTGGGCCGCGCAGCACTGGCAATGATCGACGCAGGGCTGGCCGTAGGCTCGATGGACCAGAATCGATGCCTGTCCATTCTGGACGAAGCCGGATTTTCACAGGACGAAGGATTAAACCACGTTCGCAACATCCGCTTAACACCATCACGCAGAGCCATGCCGATTCTGGGTCTCTACGAAATAACCCGGCTCAGAAAAAAATCACGACTGAAAATTGGCCCATTCTGTACGGCCCTGTTCGCAGGAGGACAGCTTCCCTTTGCACACATCGAACAACAGATGTGCGGCTGATTGCTAGAGTCACCTCTGTAAAATTGGCGGGAATTAGCTAAAGCGTAGAGAAATTTCCGATTTCCGAAAGATGGCTAACACGAGTGATCTTGACCCGCTCAGACAAAGCCTCGATCCGTTCAAGATTCTCCAGAAAACAGGTAGTCAAATCGTTATCCAACCTTCCCGCTTCCGCATCCTTTTTCAAGATCTTCACGGCTTCGCTGCGTGTATACGCAGGCTTGTAGTGACGTTCTTGAGTCACTGCGTCATAAATATCCACAATCGCCATCATACGACTCTGGATAATAATTTCATCCGCCTTCAAGCCATCTGGATACCCTGAACCATCAAGGCGTTCATGATGCTGTCGAATAATGGCCAGCATGTTGTTATAATTGCCGTGCATGGGAATATGCTGAAGGATTCGTTCGCTCTCAGCTGGATGACGCTGAATTTCTTTGCGTTCCTCTGAAGTCAAATTGCCATATTTCAAAAGGAGATGTTCCAATTCATCATCGTATAGATATGACAGACGCGCTCCGCCTTCGTGAAAGACTTTGTCACCCAACTCCTTAACAAACTTCAAATCATCCTCTTCTGGAGTCATTGCCTTGTTCACAGAACTGACTGTCTCATACGCTGACGACCAATCAAAATCGCTGAATTGACCAAGAAGTTGGAAACGGGCTTTGACAACATCCATATGCCGAGGAGTCAATCGAGTGCGTTTTGTAAGCACGTCTTCCTTGATGCCAATTTTGCCGACATCATGCAAAATACCTGCGTAATAAATTTCCTTGAGATCTTCATCCGAGAAAGATTCCTCGGCGCAATCCCCTTTTTCATTCAAAACCTGAGCAAAAGCCACCGCCAAGTGTGCCACACGTTCGGAATGTCCAGCGGTAAAAGGATCTCGGGAGTCAATTGCTTCTGCCAACGCCTGCAAGATGGCGTTCATTAACTTCTGCACACCTTCGAAATTGAAGGAGTTACTCACTGAGATTCCGGCGACAGAAGCCAATGTTGACAAACTTCGGCTGTGAGAAGCTTCAAATAGCCCCTTGTTTTCTGAGGCAAGAATAAGCAGGCCTTCACACCGGTTGGGCGAAGCAATCGGAATAATAATCATAGCCCCAAGGCCGGGTAATTCCCCAGACCATCGAGCATCCTTATCCAGATCGTTGACAATTTCACCGCGCCCAGATTCGGCAACTTCAATGAAAAGATCACTGTCAGCCATGGGCTGTAGGTTGGACCCGAAAGGAAAACCATACTGCACAGCCAACCGATACTGCTTGGAGCCGGGCTCCAAAAGAAAGATCATTCCCAGTTCGCCTGGGTAATTTTCACGCCGACACTCATCGATAAGGGCGCGAACAACATCGCGCATGACCAAAGAAGTATTGATATTCGGAACCGAACGATGCAGCAGAGCCAATTCTCGATATTTAGACAGAGCTTCCTCTGCAATAGAGCGTCTGGCCTGCTCCATGTCGATAAGCTCCTGAATGGAGTATCCTATGAAGTCGAGAAGTCGCTCAGCCTCTTCCGGTGAACATCCATCATTGATTTGTATGACGACACTTCCACCATGAATAATATCAAACTGAATAGGCACGGATAGAACGTTGGGGAGAGCCTCACTAAAGCCATCATAGGAATCCGTCCCTTCCACAATGACCACTTCACCCTCATAAGTAATAGCCAGAGGGCTTTCTCCTCCGGCCAACTCATGGGCTCTGCGGAGTATATTCCGCAGCACTCCAGGGCGTATATATTTTTTGAGTGGTGTCATGAAATGATAGAGTACGGATTAAACCGACTACAGCTCCAGAGCTTCCTTGGACACTCTAAGAATCTCATCGGGATCAAAAGGCTTGGTCATGTACATCAGAGCGCCAAGCTCCATGCCCTGCTTACGGTCGACTTCTTGGCCCTTGGCCGTAAGCAAAATAATTTTGACGCCTTGAAGACTGCTATCTTCTTTGACGACACTACAAACTTCATACCCATTCATCTTAGGCATCATAATATCTAAAAACACTAAGTCAGGATTCTTTTTTTGAATAAATTCAAGACCCTCTTCACCATCAGAGGCCGTAAACAACTCAACCTCAAACTCATCTTCAAGTTCTTCGAGAGTTTGCTCAAGCAGCATTTTGATGTGGACCTCGTCATCGACAATGAGGATTTTCTTGGCCATTATTCACTCCTTACAAATCCGTTGGGAAAAATCCCACCCATAAAAAATGTGTAACACCATTTACATGCCATAAAAACGGCTACTCTCGCAATTGTAATAATAGGCTCGCGTGATTTTATTCATACTCATAAGTTAAGCAAATGAGGATAAACCGCTCAACAACTTCGTCAATCTTTTCAAATTGATAACTCAATATTATTCAGACTGTATAAAAACGATCCTTCGAAATTCGATTTTCCGTCCACGCAAAGGGCTTTTCGACCCCAAAAAGGACCAGCAAAAAAATAAGAAAAGGAAAAACAGCGCGCCCCATATTCTCTTTTTTAATCATATAATCAAATATGATTCGTACTGTTAATATCAAAAAACACTAAAAGAGACGTAAAAAATAGCAGCATATCAGCACATTGAAAAGATTGTTATAATTTAAACAATAAGCACTCTTTTAGCCACCAGTGCAAAACTCCAACAACAGATGATTCTCCAAACTTGCCAAGGCCTGTCATGTGCAGTAATTCAACTACCGCGCACCCGGTTTTACCAACCTTATGCAAAGGTCTGGCACGGAAAAGCGCCTCACGACGACAACCATCCATCAGGAGAATAGACCGCCATGTGTGGTATCGCCAGTTTCCTCAGCAACAGACAATGGCTCAACACGCCGGACACCGGCTGGCTCACCGAACTTGAAACGGCTTTCGCTGAAGCGAACACAAGTACTGACCTTATGCAGGCAGCAGCCCCACTGGGCGTGCTGGCCGATCATTTTTACGACCTCATGGCCTTTGGCCTGCACATACAACTGGTGGGGAACCAACAGGTTCACGCCAGCTTGAGTTCCATCCGAGACATCATACGAAACATGCGCAACGCCGCAGCAGTCAAACTGGAACAAGGACCACGCACTGACGCCCTTGAAGGACTGCATGAAACTCTGGACGACTACCTTTGGCAGATCGACCGGGAAGTCCTTGGCAACATGCAGGACACACTGGCAATCATGCCGAAAAATCTGGCTGAAAACACCGAAGCCCGTGACCGCCACTTTCTGGCTTGGGGAACCGAACAGGTATTGCAATCCATTGACAAGCTCGAAGTACGTGGCCGCGATTCCGCAGGTGTGGCCGTAGCCTTCATTCTGCCCAAAGGGGTAAACCCTGAGCAGGCGCTGAACACCACGCAAAAAGACGAGCTCAACAAAAGGTGTTCCATTAACAATGCAGACACCCGTCAGGTGTTGGTCCGCACGCTCCCGGACGGGCGCACGGCATGCCGTTTTCTCTACAAGGTGGCTCAACTCGTTGGTCAACTCGGCGACAATGGCGCAGCCCTCCGCAATTTCATCACCTGCGACGATCTGCTTTGGAGTATGGCCGAAGGGCTGGAAACCTTGAATATTATTGCTCATACTCGATGGGCTTCCAACGGCATCATTTCTGTTCCCAACTGTCACCCTGTTGACGGCCTCGTTGAAGGCGACGTTTCCACCGGCCTTGAAAAGACCATGTTCGTACTCAACGGCGATGTGGACAACTACCGGACTCTGGTTGAAGAAACCGTGACCAGCAAAGGCGCTTTTATTCCGCCTGTTATCTCCACGGACGCTAAGATTTTGCCTGTTCTTTTCCATCTCGGTGCGGCAGAGGATGGCGATGCCGAGACCCGATTCCGCAGCGTACTCAAGCAATGCGAAGGATCGCTTGCCGTGGTCATGCAAAACCTGAGCGACTTCGACTCCCAATTCCTGGCCCAGAAAGGGTCCGGTCAGTCATTTTACGTCGGTAACACTCAGGACGGATGGCTGGTCGCATCAGAAGCTTACGGAATGGCCGCCCGGGCACGAAGCTCCTATCCCATCGCTGTCCACCAGCAAGGCGGTGTCTCCGTCATTCTTCGTGATTCCGATCCGGCAGGCAGCGCCCCTGTTGCCCGCTACCTCGACTCCGGTGATGCCGTTGAGTTGGCCGAAGAAAAAATCGAAATTTTCTCCAGAGATATCTTTCGTGGAGAATATACCCACTATATCGAAAAAGAAATCCACGAAGCTTCGGACTCCGTCCGCAACACCTTGCACGGCAAATATCTGCGCAAGGGCAATGCCATCGAATTCCTGCCCGAAGGTTTTGGCAACGGTCCAGACTTGGTCAAACGATTCAAGGACACAACGACTCCCATCAAACGCATCATCTGTGTTGGACAGGGGACAGCTGCTGTGGCAGCCATGGCCGTGGCCCAACTCCTTCGCCGCACTTTGGCCGGAACCGGGCTGTCCGTAGAATCCTACACCGGCTCGGAATTAATCGGCTTCATGGGTAAAGACCGCATGGATGACGTATTCCTGATTCCCGTCTCCCAAAGTGGAACGACTACGGATACCAACCGGGTTGTCGATCTCTGTCGTGATCAGGGCGCGTGGGTCAACTGCATTGTCAATCGACGCAACTCACCTCTGGTCCAGAAATCGGACTCTTATATCTACACTTCAAATGGACGTGACGTGGAAATGGCCGTGGCCTCCACCAAAGCGTTCTACTCACAGATTGCGGCTGGCAAGCTGCTCTCCCTGTGGTTGGCAGACGTACTTGAATCCATGGATTCCAAAGCGATCCTTACTGAAATCGAAGCGCTCGAAATCCTGCCAGAAAAGATTGATCAGGTACTCGCCAATAAGGACGCCATCGGAGAAGTGGCGAAGAAATTCGCCCCGGTCCACCGATATTGGGCGCTGGTCGGTAACGGCGCAAACTGTGTCGCGGCTCAGGAAGTACGTATCAAGCTCTCGGAACTGTGCTACAAATCCATCCCCTGTGATGTAACCGAAGACAAAAAACACATCGACCTGTCCACCGAACCACTGACTCTGGTCATGGCTTCCGACCTGCCGGAAATGGTTGCCATGGACACAGTCAAGGAAACCACCATATTCAAAGCACACAACGGGTCACCCATTGTCTTCTGTGCCGAAGATGAGACCCGATTTGACGGTATTGCCGAAGCCACTATCAAAGTCCCGCGTGTCGGTGGAGGTCTGGACTTCGTGCTGGAAACCGTGGCCGGACACTGGTGGGGCGTCATGGCGGCCAAAGCAATCGATGCCCACGCCGAACCATTCCGTAAAGCACGGGTTGTGCTCGGCGAAATGATCGCAGATCCAAGCAAATGGGACCGCAAAACTCTGCTCGTCCAGCTTAACAAATGCATTGACCGTATAGCATCCGGCGCCACGGATTCGGCCCTGCCAGCCCGTGTAACCGCAGGACTCGCCAACTACATGCTCTGGCTCGTCAACCAATCCGCCGACATCCTCGTGTCAGAAGCACGACTGGCAGACATCCTGACCGTGCTGAACAAGGCCATCGAAGAAATGACCCGCCCAATCGACACCATCCGTCATCAGGCCAAAACTGTCACGGTTGGTATCAGCAGACCTCAAGGATAGCACCTGTTGTGGGTGAGTAATAAAGTTTTTAAGTGAGTAATAAAGTTCTTTAGCAAGTAATAAAGTTGTTAAGTAAAGCCGCTTCTGGGATTCTTGAAAATGGAAACAACCAGGAGCGGTTTTCTTATGGCAAGAAAAAATTACTCACCCTCGAAAGCAACGTCTCAGAGGTGGCTCACAGATATTTCTCAATTCCTCTCGTCCGACTTCCTGATTAACTCATCTCGACGAGACACTCTTAAATTTGCTGCTAAGAGATCCAAAGAACCGAGCTGGCCTCTGCCTCACGGTAAGCTTCTTCTACGAGCCGAATCTTTTCTTCCGGCACAAGGGCTTTTCGATTCTCGAAGATCCATTGGTGAGAAACTATATTCTTAACCTCAGAAGCTATCTTGGTTGCTTCATCTTTGTTGAGTCCGAATTCTTCACATCGAGACAATGCGTTCTCAAGCGTAGCTAGCCGACCTTTCGAACCAACTTCGAGAGTCAAAAAGCCATGGCCATCAGTATTTTCATGGGGTTGGGGAACGATGTCGTAGGCGGGCGACAACCTCCACATCTTACTCGTGGGGTCATACAGAAAGCCGTGGTTCTTGAGGTGATCATCGTTGTTATTGCAAAGGATATTGAAGACCATTCGGCGAAACAGTTCCACCAAATCATCTTTGACATAATCAGCAACCCCATATCGTCGAATAGCTCGTGCAATGTCTCCATAGGCCCCTTCAGTCATGTCCTGAGCACCAACGAGTGTCATCGCAGACAAAAAGTGGTGACGAATATGATCACGACTACGGTCAAACCTCTCGATAAGAAAGACGTCTCGACCACTTACTTCAATAACTTTACATTCGGGAATACGTATCGAACACAAAGCTGCCAAGTTCATGGCGGCCAACTCAATGCGACACGTCGGCCAATATTCAAATTCTCGTGAAAATTTAGCAATCCATTGTCGGCCTTCATATTCGACAACAGCCTTGGGTTGAGCCCCTCCGGCGGAAGATCCCCGGACAAGGAATCGTCTGTGTTCCGGGGCAAGTTCTTCATGGCTAAGAACACGATCTGCAACATGAATCATCTCGCCAAGATCAAGAGTATCCCCATGGACAATATCAGGCCGCCATGGAGGGGTGGTTGGCTCTGGCCGCTTTCTGGGGTCTGGACCAAATGCCAAAGCCCCAATCCTATTTTCCTGATCAAGAACAGTTAAATAATCAAATTCGGTAGGCTTTACACCATATTCTTCGGCTGCCAAATCAAGGAGATGCCGCCCCCATCCATCTGGACTAGCATCCTGAAATGCACGGAATTGTCCTATGGTGGAATATGTTCGAAGTGTAAGAGGAAGTTCGTTCGGGTCAATGGGGATGGCGTTTTTACGTTCAAGATATCTGCGACCATACGAAAACTCGGACAAATGAACGCCCTCTCCAGAATGCGACATTTCAAGTCGTCCGGCTGGCACAAAATGTCCTTCTATCGAAATAAATACGAATGTGGTGTCTTGAGCCATAAGCTATCCTTAAAAGTCCAAGGCTTCATCTGCATTGCGTTTGCTGCCGGCACGCTGGCGCTGGTTTTTTTCCTCAAGAGCTACGCCGAGTTGGTCATCGTTGGGATTGGCCAACAATTCTAAGTTTGAGAGCAGCCCAAGGATTTCAAGGACCTGAACAAGCACACCTAACCCGACAGTGGGTTCGCCTCTTTCAAGCTTGCCCAAAGTAACATGGTTGGTCGAGGCTCGCCGAGCCAGGTCTTTTTGGGTAATGTTCCGGCGCAGCCGAGCTTTCTTGATGTTGGCACCAACCTTCTCAAGAGTACGAACTGCTGCCGGGGAGATGGCTTTGCCTGCTGCTGCTGATCGACTCATCGACTTTCTCCAGAGTAATTAAAATTTACTTCTTATCCTTTTTTAGAAACTATAATTTACTTTTCGACTCATAGCAACTCAAAAGAAGGGCGACCTTATTGGGCCACAAAACAACGAGTTGAAAGCGAACTACAAATTTGAAGTTATTGGACTAAACTCACAACTCATGCAGCCCTACTCTTCCGTTTCAAAAAAGTTGAAACAAGTTTGTTGAATTCCCTGGATTGAGCACCTCAATAGATCCAAAAGTACTCTTTAAAAAAAAGTCCATCCGACTCAAGCATACTTTTAACAAAATAGAGAGACATGGCGTCCAATCGATAATCATACCACTGATAATCGAAAGGAGTATCCGCCATGTCTACAAGCTTCATCTATCACGCCCACGGCTTGCAATGTTATGACTATATCCGTCAGGATTTTGCAGCAGGCACGTCATCCAATCTAGTCAAACAAGAGGCAGACATATACGGTGCCCTCACTAGGGCTCCCGTAACGTCATAAAACGCGGTTGCTCAAAACAATGGGTGAAGACTGTTCCTCTCGGCTTCAAACCAGTATGTGGTTGGTCATTCCAGTTCAACGAGTTGATTGCTATGATTGTGGAGCAATTCGACGAGTCGCCATTAGCAGTGCTGAAGCGATAGTAACCAAGACATTTGAAAGGCATGCCTTAGCGTTGTCCAGAAAGGCGTCCATGCAGGATGTTGACGATTTGCTCGGGATTGGTTGGGATACAATCAAATCCATTTTCAAACGGATCTTGCTCACAGCTTCCCCAAGGCTTCCCTTTCCACCACCGAAAGACAAGAGGTTCTGAACCTTCGACTAATCAAACAAAGCCGCTTCTGGTTTTTGTAAAAGGAGCAGACTAGAGGCGGCTCATTCATGGCAAAGAAAAGCCCCGGATTGGCTGGGGCTTGGGGAGTGTTGATTTATTGCGCCTCGAAGTAACGTATTTCCTCCAGTCGCTTGAGGGCTTCGGTGATACGTTCCGTACTCATGGGCCACCTATCGGTTTTCATATCCTTATTAGGAGCACGCCAAGCCATGTAGACTTTAGCGAAGGATTGATCGACCCGGCTCATGAAAAGGAAGCCGCTTTCAGTGTTGTTACCGTCAACAACCAACGGATCTTGAAGGTCACTGCAAAAATACGTTAAAATAATTTTCCCATTCTCAGCGCTTACTACCTTTGACTTTGACTGGACCTTGCAGCCAAGTGCCAAGGCATTCAGCGATTCACTCAAAAATCGTTTCATATCATATTCTGGCAGGTAGAAGCCATAAACGCCATAAAGTTGATCCCAACTATCAAACTCCTGGTCTTTGGGAATCTGTTCAAGGGTGAACATATTTTTTTGTTGGTTTTGGAAATTCTTGACGTTGGTCATATCTTCGACTTTTTCCACCCAAAGCGGCGGAGGGAACTTGAGTACCCCTTGGTACAACTTGATCACTTGACTAATCTTTTTCGGTTGTACCGGTTCTTGAGCCGAGGCATTCGAATAACCAAGGGCCACCATGAGGACAATTAACACCATGATGCGGTAATAATCTAAATTGACTCGCACGTATTACTTTCCTTTAGCTATTTCGATATCGTAAATTGTAGGTGTTGTGGGCAGGGCTTTGGGACGATATTTTTCCTGTTCAGGGGTAATCCCTAGTTGCACTCCACGCTTTTCAAGAAAGTCCACACAACGCCAAAACCAATAGTCATTGAGTACAATCGAAGGCCTAAATTTTAAAGTAATTGACATCATGTTCCTAACATCACGACCTGCTGAATTCTTTTTCTTAAAGTCTACTCCCTGGTGGAGTAAAAAAAGTACTAACTCATAATTTTCTGCGATTGCTGCACGATAAATCAAGGCCTTATACTTATCGCTATAATCAATTTCTGCACCGGCATTATATAAAAGAGCAAAAGCTTCCTCCTGTCCAAACAATACAGTATATCCTATCGGGCGGTCTCCACAATCTGTCAATTCGAGATTCGGGTTGCCTTTTCCAATTTCCAAGACCATTTTTAGATACTCGACTCCAATTGTCCTTGATTTTTCAGCCGCCAAATGAATAAGAGATGTGGAATACTGTTGTTTTGCAAAAGAACTGTTCAACACTTTGTTTGGATCAGCTCCATGTTCTAGTAGCCGTTTAAATCCATTTATGTTCGGATGATAAAGCACCCAGCATCCAGGAGATAGCCCTCGGGCACCAACAGCATTTACGTTCACACCATTTTCGACAAGAATGTCTATCCTTTTAAGATCACCATCCGATGCAGCCAGAGCCAGCGAACGAAGCCCTGAGGCATTTGGAAACATTTCATAGCTGGTCATGCTTAATAAACCCACATATTCTGGATCACGTTTGCCACAGGCCATAACCGATAACACTAGAAAAAGTATTACTATTCTTTTCATTTTCATATTTCTACCTATTCATTAAAAACTTCAACCATATCGTCCATGAAATGGATACCGCCTCCTTCAACAACAACTCGCTTGCCCACGGTAGTCGGCATCATGAAACTGAGCATATCCTGAAAATTCGTCAACAAATCTCCACGGCTGACATAAGCGGTCGTCTTATTGGCTCGAGATAAAGCCTTTGCAGTATTTTTAGGGTTCAATTCAACGAGAGTCCTCTCATGAACTCCAGCGGGATTAAAGACCACAGCTTTATTGACTAAACCAGTTGAAGCAGCTGCTGTAGCAATTCCTCCCCCCAAAGAATGCCCTGTTGCAATTATTGTTGCGTCTTGGCCTAGAACACCTCTTATTTCGCCCAATTGCAATGTTAATGATTCATACTGTGCTCCAACATTACCTCCCGCCTGAGCAATATTAGTATTCCAATCCAGAGCTTCATTTGTCCCAGAAAAAGCCAAAATATATTCTCCAGTATCATTATTGCGATACAGTTCTGACTGAAGGCCATCCTTATTTTTCATTACTTGTGGACTAATTCCTTTTTCGTCTAAATCCACCCGCTCAAAATTCTCTGGCAACTCACCACCTTCACTATACACTGCATTACTAACTATAGCATACGGCTTGACCTCCGCCTTCTGTTTCGCTGTCAACTTAGGAGCTTTAATTTGCTCGGCCAGTTCAGCTACAATAGCGCTCAGGGCACCCTGCACAGGATCACCACCAACGATAGCGGAGCCTGCCGCACCCGTGGCACCCGTAAGGATGAGATTAACAGTGTCGTTGAGTTGGGCGGAGGTTATCTTACCTTTTGCATAACTTGCGAAGGTAGAACCAAGGGCAGTCATGAAGGACTCCTCAAGATCTTCTCCTCCAACGATTGTGCTTGTAAGCGTTTTGACTGTTGTTTTTGCTATAACTTCACCAAGAGGTCCCTTTTTTGCGAAATCACTGGCATAGGTAGTCATTGTCCCCGCCAACAACATGGATGCCATGAGAGAACGCAAGCCATCAGCCGAAACTATATTTTTTAGATTATTCCCGAGATCGCCTCCCGCGGCAGCATCGGCCACACTGGTTGTCACCTGAGCACTAAGCGACACGAACCCTGCCTGAAGAGCTGCATGCACTGCCATCTCCATCGCAGTAGCCCCTTCCAGAGTCGTCAGATTCATAGCCGCCAAAGCTAGTTCGGATGCCGCGCCCGCCGTGACAGCGGCAGCAACAATCGAAATGATGAGCATTGCGCCCATGCCGAGTCCACTGTCGGATTTGCTCCATTGGTCATGAATTTCCTGAACCGCCTGCCAATCCACGTCGTCGCGCTCAAGCAAACCGCCCATCCACTCCAGACCTTCGACATTGGAAAGCAGCTCGGCGTCCTTACGAACATCGCCAGTGGAATCCTTTAATTCCACAACCACGCCCTCGGCGGTGGTGATGGTCAAACCTCCGCCAGCATCAATGAGTGTATGCAAAACGGTTTCGTTGATTTCACCCTTCTCCGATGAAGACCAAAGAAGGAACCCCGAATCCGACTTTATCTCACGTTCATACTTGCTGTCTTTAGCCACCAGCATGGAGACCAGACCTTCGGTACTAGTGATCTCGGTGGTGTCACCGGAGGTGATCGAAGCTGCCTGAAGAGTGATGTCGCCCTTGGCGTTAAGTACGACCTTACCGCCACCCTCAATCTCGCCCCGCACGGTGGACACCGAATTCTTTTCATTGAGTTCCATGGAACCGATACCCATGAAGCCACTCTTGCTCTCTTCGGCATGGTGATAACTTGTTTCCTGTCCACTGGAGATAAGCACGTCGCCGGTCGTGGCAGTCACTTTTACATTTTGATCCGCCTTCACAACGCTGGCATCCAACGCCACGCTACCACCGGCGGTCAACCGAGCATCCTGCCCCGCCTCAACAATGCTCCTGACCAAACCCGTTTCATCTGTTGTTTCCTTGGATGTTGAGGAAGAAAATAAGCCAGAGGAGGATCCAGATTTATTTTGGTACGTGCGTTCCTTCATGGCTCCGGTGATGATGTCTCCCTCTGCCGTCAGATTCGCATTGCCCCCGGCATTGATTCGGCTACCAAGCAAAACCAAATTGCCGGTTTCAGCATCTTCCACTTTGGTACCGGCATTGATATTTACATTGCCACCTGCGGAGACCGAGGACTCGGTAACCCTAGTCCGTTCCAAATGTTCCTTGCTGGAACCTCCGCCTCCAAATATCCCACCGGAACTAGAATGCTCATAATTCGACTGAGTTGTGTTAATTACACCTGTGACAGCAACGTTGCCCACGGCGTCGATGGAGGCACCGTTGGTAGCGACGAGAGAACTACCAACCACGGATACGTTCCCACCAGAGAGGACATCCAGATCTTCGGCCTGAACACTGGATCCCATGTTCCCGGTCTGGTCGGCTTTGTAGTCCCTTGCTTCAAGATGTTCGGCCATGGCCTTAGTGCCAATGGCCACATCGCCAGTTGAGGTAATATTGACTGCGCCACCGGCGGACAGGCCAGCAGCACGAATGGAAGTATCACCGCCAGATGTAATATTCAGGTCACCACCAGCGGTCACGTCAGCGGTCTGATGTACGTAGGCATGGGAATCGGTTGCCCCGTCCCGGCGCTGTTCGGTCTTTGTCTCAATGGCGACATTGCGACCGGCTGAGAGAGAGACGTCCTTGCCTCTGATCGAACCGCTGCTGTTTATAATGTCCTTGCCGGCCGTGACATTCAGAGTCTGTCCGGCCAGGTCGCCGCCACTGTTCCTGACATTGTCGGCTTCAACGGTCACATTCTGCCCGACAATGCCACCGCTGTTGTCCAGTTCGGCGGTCTTGATGTTCACGGAATCGCCCGTGAGCATGGCGCCTCGTGTGAGGTCCAGATTGGCCTGGGACACGGACCCCAGATAGACCACGGGCACAAGGACTTTCTTGCCCATGACCTCGCGGGTTTCGTACCAGACGATATCCTCGGTCAAACCCGCCAATTGCTCCGCGCTCAGGGCCACGCCGATTTCAAGCCCCAACTCGGTCTTGGCCTGGGCCGCATTGTCCATGAGTCGGCGGAATTGATCGGCGTCACTGGTATAGGTCGGGTTCAGGTAGCGTTTTCCCGTCGCCTTGAGAATCTGCTTACGAACCATATTGGTTTCAAAAAAGGCATCGCCTAAAATCTGGTTGTTCAGATCGGCAACATTTACCCCGACTTCATCAAAGAAGTATTGTGAGCCATAGAAGTTACCGACATTGGTCATCGCCGGATTGGTCTCGATGAGGTACGTCTGTTTCGGATCCTTGTTCACGACATAGAGGGACCCCACGCCCGTCGGGAGGGAAACGGTAACCGTATTGACGGGTTCGCCCGTGTTGGGATCCTTAAGCGGTCCGGTGACTTCCAGGTCGGAGTATGCTGCGTTTCCCGCGAATTTGCCCGTATACTGTTCGCCTTCCTTGAAACTTTCATTTTTGACGTGCCCCGGCACATTAACGGTCAGCGTTCCTACCGCCGCAACAACAGCCGGATCGGAGCTGGTGACTTGCGAGAGTTCAAAATGCTGCTGGACCTGGCCGTAACTATTCCTTCCGCTGTCGTGCACTTGGTGGAAGTTGCGGTAAAAGTCGAGGTGACGGCTCAATTCGACTCCCCGGTTGGTCAGTGAATTGGCGGTTATTGTCAGGTCGTCACCGGAGGAGATAATACCATGGTGATTGAGAATAGTGTCAGCATCAATGACCATATTCTTGGCAGACAGTATCTCGGCTGTCATACCGGCGTTATCAATGATCTCTTCGGTGGTGTGAATCCATTCCTGCAAGGTGCGACCATCGTACGGACGGTGCCAGGGCAGACCGTATGTTTCCAGGATATACTGAAGGTGTGCGTTTACACCTCCTTTGTTTTGGTACAATCGCGCACCTGCTTCACTGAAGACATTCCGTGTGCCGTCGGCTTTGAAGCCGGAAAAATCACTCGGGAAGCCCATGCTCCAGTAAATCCAGCCAGCATCTTGTGTCGTGATGGTCGCAGCACCAGAAATATTTTCAAGACTCTCCGCCGCGATATTCACGGAGCCGCCGAGGCTTTCGATCACCGACTGGTTGTTGCGGATCAGCGCGGCACGTGAACCTTCGGTTTGTCCGCTGACATCCACACCATTGACCCCGACGATATAGCCTGCGGAGGTGTTATCAAGCCTGCGGACGTTCAAATTCAGTTCGTCGCCAGCGTAAATCAGACCACCATTGTTTTGGAGCGCATCCAAGGCCAAGACCATATCTGCGAAGCTCGTAATGGAAGCACCTGCGCCGGTCGCCAGCGAGTTCGCTTCCAAGGTCAGCGTCCCGGTGGAATTCAGAACAGCACTTCCTAGGTTAAGATCGCCAATCAACGAAAAGTACAAACCATTTGCTTTCAGCAAACCATCGGCCGCAGTCCAAGAACGTGCTTCAACATCCATGGCATTCAACGAGGACAATTCAGCCGCACCGGTCATAACGACATCACCTGAATTAGATCCTTGAATACTCAACTTATCTACGGCTGCAACGCTGCCACCATCAATAGAAATATCAGACGAAGCTATAGACAATTTACCACCGGAAACGAGTTTCGAATCTTTTGTGGTCAACGAGTTGGCTGCCATAACAGACAAGGTCCCACCAGAGACACTTCCATCCGTCTGTAGCCCCGCAGTAATATTCCCATCTACAGCGTTAACGGAAGCAGCAGACAACGTGAGATGTCCGGCAGCCCCGACCATGGCGGTATCACCAGACGCACCCTGACGTATGTTGAGAGCATCCGCGGCGCTTACAAGAGCAGCTCCCCCCGCATAAACTGTATCATTAATTTCTACACCACCGTTCTGAGAACGAATTTGAATATCGGTTCCGGCAGTCGTTTTATTTTTTAGACGAATTTGCCCGTCTGCCGTCAGCTCAAATGAGTCCACGGTCTGGATGATGCCCTTAAGATTAACCCCGACCCCGGCCTCGGTACCTTGGAGCACGATACGTCTCGCGTACATACCTCCCAGCGCACTGGAATCAATGACAACAGAAGGAGTGAGTGTGGCGTCTGGCGCCAAGGCAGTTATGGAACCATCGGTGGGATTATATGCATTCTGCCCGACTGCGATAGTCAGAATCTTGGCGTGGATAGCAGCATTGATTTGGGTCGCACGCGCGAGCAGTGTAAAAGCGTCTATATTGGTGGCATTGACACCTGCGCCTTCGACCAAAATTTCTCCAGAGCGAACATCAATTCCTTCTAGTCCCCCCGTACCGAAGCAGGATTTGCCCGTGGTCAGAGTTACTTGAGGGAAATTGATGAATCCACCACCGTTGACGGTAATACCATTGGGGTTTGCCAATATATAATCAGCTTTGCCACCGTGTAACTCTGTATACCCTTCAAGGTGAGAGCGATTAGCGCCAGTGACCTCGTTCAATATAAGACGCGCCTCTCCCCCTTTGAGATTGGGATTCCCAGCGATGATGCCACCCAGCTGTGATTGCCCCATTGATTGACTGTTGTTAATAATCAAACCAATTTTATTCACGTTGAAATCGGTGAACAGATTGTGAGAAACCCCACCGCTGCCCGGAGTCGCGATCAGCTCAATAGGAACTCCATTTGCAGCTTGGTCAATTATCGGCTTCTTTCCGTCAGAGGCGGTCGGATCGACCACTGTAGGACGGTCTCCAGCCATGGCGATAAAGCCGGGCTGAAAAACGATAAGACATGACAGTATAACACTAAGCAATTGGTTGGAAATTCTATTGGCTTTCATCTCATACTCCTAGAATGTCACAGTCACAGCGCTATAGATTTCAAAATTTTCTTTTTCGAGAAAATCAGGTGCGGCTATGGCTTTGGCAATAGTCGCACTGGCGCTCAACTTGCCAAAAGTACGCAGGCCCAAGGCAATTCCCTGCAAACAGCCTCGCTCATAAGGGTCATTCTCGTCGCGAAGGATCATCCCATAGTCATATCCCGCGAACAGTTCGCAAGCCGAGATTTTATCGGTGTAGTAGTTCTGAAAAGGCAACCGCCAGGAAAGTTCGTTACGAATATATCCCCCGCTATCTCCACTCAGGCTATCGATCGAAAATCCACGAACCGTATAACGACTACCGATCGACATACGCTCAGCACTATAAAGGGAATCGTGGCTATACTGAGCACGAAGAATCGAGCTCCACATCAGGGATTGACCACCAAAAGAAATAGGATGATAATAGTTCAGGTTCCCTTCCCACTTTGTATATTGGGGAGTGGGTACCCCCTCACCATCGAGAGGCTCTGAGGAGCCTAAAAAATCTGCACCCCAATGATATTCGAGCCCCATGCTCAACGATCCGCCAAGCAAACGGCGTGTATGGCTGGCCTTAAGGCCGACGTCGGTGGTTTCATAGCTGCTAGCCACCAATCGAACATCCTCAATCCAACTTTCCACCTTGCGATGTTCCACACCGATTCCCAAGGACGTTTTGCTGTCGGCGTCACGATGGATTACACGGTCGATCCCCAGTGATTGAAAACAGGTCTCGCCCTTATTGGAGAACTCCTGAGTCATGCCCGAAAGGATCGTATTATAATTGAATTTACTAGCGAATAAGCTAACCGTCCAATAGCCCAATGGCAGAGCCCAATAAGCAGAAAGACTTTGGCTGTTCTTTGCTCGCCTGGAAGACTCCCAAGGAAGAGGCGTGGCCGAATAATTCAGAGACAACATATCGCTGAATCCGATAAAGTTATCCTTCTCGAATTGTGGTGAATACTGATTTGTGCCAGTGGAATCCTGGCCGGAATCATCCCAGCCCAATGATATGCGCCATCTCTTGTCGGGATCATTTGTAATAGCAACGATGCTCTGCCCTGGCTTGTTGCCAGGTACCAATTTCATCGTAGCGTTATTTGAGGCCAAACGGTTGAATTGATCCAGCCCCTGTTCAAGGTCACGAAGGTTAAGAGGATCGCCTACAAGCCCCATAAAAGGACCTAGAAGTTGATTTTGCTTGCCAATACCGTCATTCAGCGTGATGTCTTCAATGCGCCCCTCAATGACTTTCAGTTCAAGGATACCACTCGAGATGTCTTGCTCCGGCAAATAGGCCCGGGAGGTCACATAGCCGCGGGCAACATATTCGTTGGTGATGGCCTTAAGCAACTCGTTAATGTCCGCCAAGGTCAGGCAACGGCCAGTGTATTCGCTGGTCAAATCATCAAGGATGCTGACAGGGATCAACGTCACGCCGGTTAGATTGATTCGACGAACATCGAAACAGGTCGCCCCGTCTATGGGTTCAACCGGAGGCTCTTTCTGTAATTCAACACCTGAAGGGGGTTGTTTAGTTTGTTGTTCGAGCTGTTCCTGTAGTATTCGACGACGCTCTTCCTCTCGCTGAATGATACGCTCTTGCACGCGCCCAGCGTCTTGAACGGACTGGGCCAAGGCACTCCCCGGAAATACAAATAACAAAGCACAAAAAAACAAAGCTGCAGCACCAGCTTTATCCCAAATCATAAACATCTCACCTTTGAGCACCCGAACAACGGATTGCACTAAACTCAAAATAATTATGAGAAAACCAACGGTGAGAAAAGAGGACTGAAGGGTAAGAATAGAGTAAGACCCCTAGCAACCCGGCTATCTTCTTAAGACCCGTGGCTTTCCGTCTTCGCCTCACGACGAATTTGGCTTTATGGTTTGCTGAAGTTCCACCCCGGAAGCTCAACAAGTGAGAAATTCCTGCATTAAATAATTATCGGCGTCAAGCGTATAGATAATTACATTAATTTTTTTGAGGCTATTCAGATTATCGGAATGCTCAATTCAAAAATAACAATTTCGAACGGCTAATCGAGAAAGGCTTTTCTTCGCTTTGCATAAGTCACTCCTGGCTTGCTTAATAATACAAGCACTAGAAAGCGGCTTCATTTACCCAATTTAGTATCTACCAAGGACATGAGTAGAGATACAGGGCGAAAGGAAAAATCTAGCCCAATTAAATACCGTGTTCCCAAAATTCAAACAAAACACTCATCGGCGACCCAAGCCTCGCCAATTGGCACTTAAAAACTTTATTACTCAAAACTTGTACCCGTTTCGAGTTGTCACCCCTCCCACTTAAGAACTTTATTACTCAGACTTCGTTTTCGTCACCGAGAAACAAGAACTTCTGGACTTTCGACAAAAGAACTTTATTACTCGCCCACAACCTGTTGTAGCACGACAATACAACTCTTAAATAAAGCCGCTTTTGGTGATTCACGTAAAGTGCATTCGCAAAAAGCGGCCTTATTTTATTAATAATCAAAATTCAGCGAATCTAAATCAACGCATCCATGCTAAAAAACCGTACGCTATCAACTTGAAAAGATAGAATATCTACAGAATATTCTGTTCGCATCATAATAGCACTTGCGTTTGATAATGAAAGTCGATATCAATTACGTGTCGCGAGTCACAAAACTCCCAAAGAGGGAATTATGAAATGGCAAACGCGTACTTAACGATATAAAGAAATGGAGAAACCATGACATTCAGAACAAGCATCAACAGTAATAGCAATCCGAAAAATTTCCTTAAACGTGGACTCAAATCCATGTTCCCGAACTATGAAGAAGATAAAAAGAATCTGCCCGTGGATACTGATGAGACCAAAAGGAACAAGGAATCTTCTTAAGAGAAAGAAAGGCAAAGAGGGAGACAGCTTGACAGCCTTTTCCACTGCCAAGAGACTAACAAGACAATGGAAAATCCTCGTTTGCACCTTTGAACATCATGGAGAGTTATTTTTTTGCGGACATAAAAATCGGGTACACTTTCTAAATCAAATACGATAAAATCAAGTCATACTGATGACACAGGGTGCAGTCATTGTGTCCTTGAAACAAACGTCTTTTGATTATACGCGCTACGCGCTCTTTCAAGGAGTCCCCCATGCAAATATCCGTAACTACACCCGCACTCCTCTTCCCGGCAATATCTCTTTTCATGCTGGCTTTCACCAACCGCTTCCTGTCGCTAGGGAGCCGTATCCGTAACCTGCATGATCAGTATAGAGATTCAAAAGATGACTCCATTCGTAAACAAATCGAGAACTTACGGGTACGAGTTCACATGATTCGTCATATGCAGGGCTTCGGAGTCATGTCCATGCTTGCCTGCATATTCTCCATGGTTTCCATTTTTCAGGACTGGATGTTTGCGGGACAACTCTTGTTTGGCACCAGTTTACTTTTTCTCATTATTTCACTTGTCATCTCCTTCCTTGAAATCCGCATCTCCATAGAAGCATTGAATATCCTGCTCAAGGACATGGAACAGGAATAGGGCACAAAAAAGGCCCCGAAGTGACTTCGAGGCCTTTGAAATTTATGAAAATATCGTTAAATATACAAGGTCTTAAAATTTTGCTCTACATCGGGAAACTTTTTGAAATCCTTGTACTCACGTGCAGCCTTCTCCATATACGAAACCATCTGCTTCACGAGTCTATCACGCTTGACCTTTCGATTCCATGACCGGACTTCACAATTACCACTGGTTTCCAATGCCAACGACCAAGCCATCTCTGTATTTTTATTGATTTTCTCTGTTCCACCCTTGACATGCAACGTCAATATAATCTGGGTGAATGTGTTGCGATGCAAATCGACAGCCTTGTTGATTGTGGAAACTTCGGCCTTGGTAAGCCGCAAATCATCCAAACTGACGGCCCCCCTGACGGAAACCAAACCAGATAAGCCGTTGCCGGCCGCCTGCATTGAGGTAAGAAGCCCCACCTTGAAAACAACAATTCCAATCAACAGCACAAAAAAGACCGTGATCGAACCAACAACAAAAGGACTTCGTGCCTTCGAACTCTTGGAAGTCATCACAATACCGCCTAAAAAGCCAATGTTCCCGAATAGAAAGAGTGTGGAAAACACTTACACCTAACGGTTAAATAAATCATTTTAATATACTTTGCAAATAAACTCTCTGACGCTTTCTGAAAAGCATGCTCCCTATGCTCACTTTTACATTTTTTCTGGGAGGCAATTTTTTACACTCCAAAGAAATACGGTTAAAAAGACATTTCTCTGCACCCAAGTGAAAGCTGTTGTATGTTATTGTCCAATGCGGTAAAATTGACTCATATGGTGAACAAAAACAACACAGAATACAGAATCCCCGTGAGCCAACTAAGGCCAGGGGTTTTCATCAGACTGGAAAAAACAAGCTGGTTTGATCATCCTTTTTTGTTCAGCAACTTCAAGATCAAAGACCAAAAACAGGTCGCGCTTATCCAAAAACTGGGAATTTCCCATGTGATCTGCATCCCGGAAAAAAGTGACGTTCTGCCCCTTAAACCGACTGAGAAAACTCCTCCGCAACCAGATATTGATAAAGAACTCTCTCAGGAAGTCATCGACCACCTGTGGGAAATCAAAAATGAACGGACAGTCCGTCTTCGACAGAAAAAAGAACACATCGCACTGTGTGAAAAACGCTTCGCTGTCTGCATCAAGGCTTTCAACTCCATCCTCAAAGGCGTTCTCGGCGGCAACATTGAATCCCTGCAGGAATCTATTGGATTTGTGGACAGGTTAACCGATTATTTCCTGAACGACCGAGAATCCACTCTGCACTTGATGCATGTCATGAGTAAGGAAGAGGCTACTTACTCCCATCCGATGAATGTCGCTGTGCTCGCCATGATCGTGGGTAAAGAAGCCGGGTTGACCGAAAGGGAAATGACCGCTCTCGGTCTGGGCGCACTCTTCCACGACATCGGCAAGGACCGCATCCCAAAAAAAATCCTGAAAAAACGTGGTGAATTAACTCGACCAGAGCAGGAGATCATGGAGCAGCACCCTGCTTTCGGCGCAGGATTACTGGCCGATATTGATCTTTTCCCACAAGAAGTTGTGACCATCGTAGCCCAGCATCACGAATGTATGGACGGCTCAGGATACCCGGAGGAACTTCACGGGGATGAGATTAACAGGCTTGCCCGCATTGTGGCTATTGCAGACGCTTACGATAACCACTGCAACCATGCCGATCCCATGAACTCCATGACTCCGTACCTTGCCCTGTCCTACATGTTTGGCCACCAAAAACACATTTATGATGTGGAGAACCTGGCCCTGTTCATCCGCTGTCTGGGCGTGTACCCACCGGGTACAGTCGTCGAGTTGTCAAACGGCGACATAGGCATGGTCATGGCTGTAAATCCGAAGAATCAGCTCAATCCGAGTGTCATGTTGTACGACCCCGATGTTCCCAAGAAAGAAGCCCTCATTGTTGACCTAGCGGATGAGTCAGATCTCAAGGTCGAAAAATCCATCCGATTGGCTCAACTATCACAAGAAGCGCACGATTACCTCTCGCCCAGAGCGAAAATCACCTACTACATCGACCCGACACAATAAGCTTTATTTGTGGGCGTTGCGAGCTTTCGCAGTAAAAATGCAAACGAAATTATTACAATGCTTTCGCCTTTACGGCGACCTGCTTTTTTTGAGGCTAAAAAAGGAGGCCCGCCCGGCAGGACATGGAAAGCCTTGGGTACTTCAGCACCCAGCAATGACTATCGCCGAAGGCGTATCTTCCCAATAAGATAAGGCCGCATGAAAGCGGCCATCCTTACGGCTTCTCCTCGAAGAGCCTCAATCGCCTACCCCGTCACCCCCACAGTCCGAAGGCCCTCCGCATTCAAGCGCCCCTCAATATACTGAGCAAGCGCGGCCACCGCCAAATCAGAAGTTCGGAAAGTACACAATCCAACGTCCTTGAGACGATCTTCAAGCGCATCATACTGCCGCCCACCATCAACGACACCGATAACCGGCGTATCAAGTGTCGGCAAAAGCTCTGCCAATAAAGCGGCAATGGACCGTTCGTCGTCCATGGTCAACGGAGTATCAGGATCAGCCAAAGTCCGCATAACCGGAGACATCGGGTCCAATCCCGCCACCACGGCATCAACATTCGGGCCTTCAGCCAGAATACGAATGGCATCAGCATGAACCTGATCATTGGAACCGGGCGTAATATCAAGCGGATTAGTCACTGTAACCAGTGAATCAAGTCGATTTTTCACGAAAAGATCATTCAAAGCAGCTTGGGTCTTTTTTGAAAGCGGGGCCAACTCCATACGATAGTCGTCGGACTGAATGGAATCAGCCATACCAACGGCCTCGAAACCAGCGCCAGACATAGCGGCCAGCCGATTACCACGAATGACCTTGTCGTGAAGTCGTTCCGCCAACATGAACAAATTCTCAAATTGAGTGAAAGATTGGGCGACAATAGCCCCGGCCTGACGCACACAGGATTCACAGACGGGATAATCACCTGCCAATGATGCCGTATGTCCACTGGTAGCGGATTTTCCCTCAGGAGTACGCCCCGCCTTGTAAAAGACAACGTCCTTTCCAGCCAATACAGCTCGACGAACTGACCGACAAAACGCCAGTCCATCCATATCGTTAAAACCTTCGGCATAAACCGCGATTACATCCACGGCATCCGAGTCTGCAAAGTGGGCTACCATGTCGCCAAGAGTCAGATCTGTCTGGTTCCCCATGGAAATCATATATGACGGGTTGAGCTCAGGACATTGAGACAACCGAGTCAGCATAAATGCACCCGACTGGGAAATAAACGCAGCCCTATGCGGGGACCCTTTCAATTCAGGCAGCTTTTCTTCCGGGATGAACCATGTATCATAGTTGCCGGGACGCGATACCACGCCCATGCAATTGCCACCGAGAAAAACGGGACCGGTTCCCTGAGCATGGGCCGCGTTGATCTTTGCTATCACTTCGGCAGCGCGTTCCTTGCTCTCTTCGGTTTCTCCCATACCACCGGGAATGAGCATCACGCCATTGGCTGCATCTAGCTCCACAAGCTCATCGACCAATGCCGGAACCTGCTGTGCATTCACAGCAACCACGAACAAATCAAGCTTGCGATCAAGAGAAGCGAGATCGGACACACAGCGTACACCGTCTATGCCCTTTACGCCCGGACGAATAATCCGCACATCATCCTTTTCAAACCCGGCTTCGAGCACATTGTTAAGAATAATCCGTCCGAAGTTCATACGTGAAGCGGAGACACCAATGATACCAATTGTTTTCGGATGTAAGAGCGAGGCAATCTTGTCCACTGGCCTCGGAGCCGGAACCGAACCGGGGCGGGAAAAGCGACACATACCATCCAGCGGCACCATGAGATAATCAGCATAAGCAAATGGATTGATCTCCAATTCCTCTATATGAAACGGCGCGTCCGAATTTTGCGGCGAATAATGATTGGCCATATTAATGAACGATGAAAAACATTCAATAAGCTGCTCATCGGTGACAATACGGCGTTGACCTCGCGTCAACCCAGCCAGTTTTTTGTAGGACAAGGTCTTTTTAAACAACTGAAAAAACTGCTCTCCATTGGTCATAGCCGTAGAGCACAAGGTGACAGCCTGTCCTTTCCTGAATCGCTCGGCGTAAATTTCAGTATCAGTCCCGCCAAGCCCCGCACCTAAAACAGTACCAAATTCTCGCGTCTTTCGAATTCCAACGATCAACTCATTCCCGAATTCCTTAGAGTCCGGTTCCATAAACTGAACCATAAGTACTCCGCGCACATCACGGGCAACGGCCTGTATCAACGCCTCACCTTCAAGACTTTGATATTGAACAGGAGCTGCCGAAGGCTGACGTTCTAGAAAAGTCGCATAGTTTTCCGGGACCTCATACAGCATTCGCCGCCAAGCAGAACGGATGGCATCTGGAGAGTTTTCCACGACGCGCACCCCACCAACCTCAGTCTTGTGTACTATCGTGGGAGAAACAATTTTGAGGACAACCTTGTCGCCGGTCATGCTCGACAAAATAGCATCGTCAGGTCGGGCACCTCGCTCCAACAACATACACCCGGGTGGCGTTTCGGCACCGGACTCTTTAAGCAAGTCGTACACTTCAAACTCAAAGAGACTGTCCCGCCCTTCGGCATGAGCCTTTTCAAACAACGCATTAATGGCGTCATAGTTCACCGCCACCTGCACGGACCCAAATGCAAAATGAGAATCTGCCACTCCATAACTCCCTAAATAAAAAACGAGAATCTCTCCTCGTAAAGAAACGTATCTTGCCGCCCCTAATCCAACTCAATTCCTGCATACCGTTGAACAATCACGTCATATGCACCGTTTTTATGCAACGACCTTAATCCACGATTAAAGGCATCACAAAGTTCACGATCCTTAAAGGAAAGGTTGCGTGGAGAGGGGGGAAATATCGAAAAAAATTGAACATCCTGTTTTATGTCAATATCTTCAGACGCAGGACCACTGAGCAACTTTTTGCGCCAGTAGAGAAATATTCGTTTGTCCGACACCACCACCTGAGCTCTGCCAGAATACAACATACGGACCTGCAATGATTGATCAGCTAATTCACTATAATGCGCATTTTGGGCAGCCATGGCAGCATATTCAGAACCAAGGTATTTGATTGCATTATTAAAACTCAACACAATTTTATCATTAAGATCATTAATGGATTGAATGTTGAACCCTGAACTTTTCATGGTCATTGCATAATTTTGGTAGGCAAGAGTCACAGCCGAATCAAAGGCTTCCACCCCAGACTCGGAGGTCATATCGTATGTAGCATTGGCCGCCACACAATCAACGAGATTATCCGCAAAGGCGACCGGAAGTCGCAATTTCGGTAAATACATGAATTGTGCATTCATACCGACTGCTGCAAACGACTCACGAATAATATCAACCTCCAGACCTGCATGTTCCTCTTTGATCACATAAGGAGGTAGGGAAAACCCGATACCAATGGTAATATCACGGGCATGCGCGATCCCAACCATTGCATTGGCCGCAACAAATGCAACAATACACCATAAAAACGAACGATTGTGCAGCATGCATGATTCCTTACATAGTAAAAAGAACAGTCAATCAAAATTCCACGAAAAGATTAAAGCCAGCGCACATCAGGCTTTGGCCTTGGAGGAACAAACGACGATTTTCTGACCGGTCTGCCAAGAAGCAATGCACCATACACAGCACACTCTTCCGGCACGCCAAGGAGGGCGGTCACTTTTTGATCATACATCGCTGCCGCAATCACATACCCACACCAGCACCCACCAAGTCCGGCCAAGGAAGCAGCCAAATCCAGATAGGAAACAGCGATGACGGCATCCTCACGCGGCATAATTCCCTTTTGCGGACCATACGCTACGGCAAGAGCTGGGGCATTCCGACAAACAAGATCGAGACCATTGTCCCACGCACGAACAATACCGGGTAAATGCAACCTGCCTGAGACCGCAGTATCCCCTTCTGCCTCTCTCCGCATCCAATCCACCACGGAATTGGCGACCAATGCGACTTTCTCAGGAGAATCCGCCACTGCCCACCGAGTTGGTCGGGCATTGTGAGCTGATGGACAGTATTCAGCAGTCTGAAGCAAGGATGTAAGCATTGCCCGGCTCACAGGGGTCTCCTCGAAGGAGCGTACGGATCGACGCGCCCTGAGAAACTGTTCGCCTTGCGCCTGAGATATCCGCAGATCCTTTCTCTGCCGCACAGCTTCTGTCGGAAATCTTTCCAACACAATCGCCCCGGTAGGACACACTGCAACACAATGCCCACACTCCAGACAATATGCCTGTTTCTTTTCGTGCGGCACCGGCAATGCCCCATTTTCAAAGACAATACACCCGGCAGGACATTCGGCGGCACAGAGTCCGTCCTTTATACATTTCTCAGAATTTATTGTGAACAAAGGCATTGGTTCTCCAGTGTCTATTTATTTGGAAAATGAATTGTACAGACAATTAAATTACGCAACCTAACGACAAGGGTCAACACACTCTCTCTACGCTCATTCCTTGCATAGAAAGACCTTACACCTTTGCAGAAAGGCTCTTTTTCAGTTAATGCAATTTTATGAAATTCCTATTGTGTAGCATTGTGACATGCATTCTTCTCCTTTCAGCACTGCCATGTTTCGCGGATGAAACATTTCATGAAAAAAAAGAAGTCATTGTTGTTGTGAGTCACTATCCTCCATGGAAAATCATCGAAGAAGACAACTTCAAGGGGATCGATATCGAATTAACAAGGACCTTGCTTCTTGAAGTCGGATATACGCCGCGCTTCATCGGCTGCCCCTGGATTCGCGGCATAAAAATGCTTGAAAATGGTGAGGCTGATCTTATCAGCGGCATTCTCAAACGATCTGACCGCGAAAAAACCATGACTTTTCTTGAACCTCCATACAAAACAAAATCAAGCAAGGCCTTCTTCATCCACAAGAACGGAATGGATATAACTAACTATGAAGATCTCGACGGGAAAATTCTCGGCGTCCAACGAGGTACCAAGTATTTTGAACGGTTCGACAACGACATCACATTGAACAAACAAATCATCCACAACAACGAACTCAACTTCAAAAAGCTTGCGACAGGCCGAATTAACGCTCTCATTATAACAGAAAGCATCGGCGATTATCTTGTTGCAAAAATGAACCTGGCAAACTCCGTAAGGAAAGCCTCATTTCGCCATGATAAATCCATTCCGGTATATTTCGCCATTTCCAAAAAATCCCGACTGGCTCTCATCGCCGATGAACTCACGGCCGCCACAAAACGACTCAAAGAAAACGGAGAGTTTGACGACATCATCAATTCATTCTTCAAAAAGCTGCACAATCCCCACTAGGACAGTGAACCTTACAAAACCAATCTACGGCCAATTCTCGGCACGTTGACCGCCCTGCCGATTTCCCGTATTTCCTGACCCGTCAGAATAATCACTGACGTTTCCGTTTCAAATACGATATATAATCCGTCTACGGATCACTCTATACCACGAGGTTTTTCATGAGCACCAAGGCCGATGCCCCGGAAAAGGGCAAAGACTTCATTCGTCAGATCATCGAAAAAGATAACGAAACCGGCAAATATGGAAGCCGGGTGCACACAAGGTTTCCCCCGGAACCCAATGGGTACCTGCATATCGGTCACGCCAAGTCCATCTGCCTGAACTTCGGTGTCGCCCGGGACTACGATGGCAAGTGCAATCTTCGTTTCGACGACACCAATCCTACGAAGGAAGAGACGGAATATGTGGATGCCATTCGCGAAGATGTGGAATGGCTCGGTTTCAAGTGGGATGCCAACCCGTTTGCCTCTGACTACTTCGAAAGACTCTATTTCATCGCCGAACTGTTCATCAAGATGGGCAAGGCATATGTAGACCATCAGTCCGCCGAAGAAATTCGCGAGAACCGAGGCACCCTCAAAGAACCAGGCACCGATTCCCCATACCGTGATCGCACCGTAGAAGAGAACCTTTCCCTGTTCCGAGCCATGAAGGCAGGCGAACTGGCGGATGGCGAATGCATTCTGCGTGGCAAGATCGACATGAGTGCGGCAAATATCATGCTCCGCGACCCAGCCCTGTACCGTATCAAGCGAGCCGACCATCACCGCACCGGCGACACGTGGTGTATATACCCTATGTATGACTTCACCCACGGTCTGTCGGACGCCATCGAAGGGATCACCCACTCCATTTGTACGCTGGAGTTCGAAAACAACCGTCCGGTATACGACTGGTGTGTGAATACCCTCATGGAAGGCCTCAAACAACCTGAACTGTTCGGTGAAAACGCAGCCATCTACGAAGAACTGGCCGCCCTGCCCGGATTCAATCAGCGCCCGTGGCAGTACGAGTTTGCTCGTTTGAACATCACCGGCACAGTGCTCTCCAAGCGCAAACTCATCCAGCTCGTGCAGGAAGGCCATGTCTCTGGATGGGATGACCCCCGTATGCCAACCATTTCCGGTTTTCGCAGACGCGGCTTCACCCCGGAATCCATCCGTGATTTCTGTGAACGCATCGGCGTAGCAAAAGCCGACTCCACGGTAGAATACGCCCTACTGGAATACTGCTTGCGCCAAGATCTGAACGATCGTGCAGCCCGCTATATGGGCGTTGTCGATCCGGTCAAACTTGTCATTGAAAATTATCCCGAAGATCAGGTGGACGAATTTGAAATAGCACTCCACCCGGAATACGAATCCTACGGGAAACGAAAAGTTCCTTTCACCAAAGAATTGTGGATTGAACGTGCCGACTTCATGGAAGACCCGCCGAAGAAATTCTTCCGCATGGGCCCAGATCGTGAAGTTCGTCTCCGTGGAGCCTATTACGTCCTGTGCACAGGATACGACACCGATGCAGACGGCAATGTCACGGAAATCCGCGCCACCTACGACCCCGAAACCAAAGGTGGATGGCTGGAAGGAGGCCGCAAGGTCAAGGGAACAATGCACTGGGTTTCTGCTACCAAAGGCATCAAAGCCGAGGTACGCAACTACTCCAACCTGTTCAGCATAGAAAATCCGAACGCACCGGAAGAAGGCAAAACTTTCGTTGATTACGTTGCCCCGGATTCACTTGAGGTTCTGAGTGAATGTTATGTGGAACCAGCTTTGGCTGAAATGCAGCCGGGCACGAACTTCCAGTTCGAACGCACTGGGTACTTCTGCTCTGACGCCAAGGACCACAAGCCCGGTGAAAAACTGGTCTTCAACCGAACCGCCACCTTGCGCGATTCCTGGGCCAAAATCCAAAAACAGATGGGAAAATAATCGTAACTTAAAAAGTATACGTGCCCCTTTAAAAAATACGGAAAAATCCCGCATTACACAGTATGAAAAGCCCCGACATCGGGGCTTTTCTCTTATAATAACAAGCTCTTTCAGCCATCCCCATCCCACACTCAATTCCTGCTTCAAAATTATAATGAAATCCGCTTGACATTGATTGTACAATCAATCTATAGCTTTTTTACAAGCTGATTGCACAATCAATCGATAGAGAGAAATGAATGATGTCCAAGAAGGAAGCCATACTCAAAGCCGCCCAGGAAGCCTTTGCTCAACTGGGATTCACCGGTGCCACCGTCAAAGACGTAGCGAATCGTGCTGATGTCTCTTTCGGACTGGTTTCCCATTACTTCGGCAGCAAGCAGGAGCTTTTTCTCGCCGCAGGCTTTGACATGGCTGACAGGTTGGTGGCTCGGCTGACAGAAGCCACGGCGAATGAGACCGACGGCCTTGACGCCATTCAACGGTACATGACTGCATATTTCGATTTCACCGAGGAGCATCGGAATCGTTTCTCCATTCTTCTGCGGTGTTCCCCCTTCAGTCACATGGAAACCGGCCTTGATGCCGAAAAAGTGGCTGAAAAGTTCAGCATCTTTATTGATGAACTGAAACGCTGTGTATCCCTTGGCATTAAAGACGGATCGATCCGTGATCTTCCTCTCGAGGAAACTGCGTTGATCATCTACGGCAACATTGTCGGCTCCGTCCGTACCAGTCTCTTGACTCCCTATGAGTCTGGAAACATTTTTGCCGAAACTATCAAACACGTGATGCGCAGCCTGAGAAACAGCCCCAGTCAGGATGGCTGTTGATAAAACACCTGACATAATACCGGTAAAGGCTTTGTCCGATTTACTGAGAACGAAATTGTTTATTACGGAGTATAAAAATATGTTTTCCAACCTTACTGCATCCAGAATCATGGAAATCATTCTTGGAAGCCGAAGCTGGCTGACCTACATTGATTCTTTCAAGTCCTGGTCTCAGGATTGGAATCGCAACCAAAACTCTTAGTCCCGAACGAATCACCTCCTATGGGCATCGGAATGGACCGCAACCCACACCTGAAAGCCTGATAGATACGTTTCGGACACCCGGATAAACCGGGAGATATTGGGAGTCGCCTCGGCGACTCCCTTTTTTTGCGTTTCAAACATCTTCGATGTCGCAAAGCGACAATAACGCGACACTATTGTCGCATCACGTCGCAAAAGCGTCACTTATGCGACACTCTCCAGATCGTCTATCAAAGTTTAGACTTTTTATAACCCTTAGTATTTATATAATATAATCAAAATAACACATTTCTGGCACAGCCATTGCTTATATAATTTCATCGATCAGGGGGACAAGGAACAACACTCAAAACATGCGGGAGGGCGATATGTTTGACAAGAACGTGACCAAGGTGGTTCAGGACTGTATCCTCGACAGCGGTATTCAAGCCAAGGTTGTGGCAAAAAAAATCAACAAGCCATACTCCACACTCATGCGTGAGATTAATCCCTTCGATGTCAGTGCCAAACTGGGCGCAGAAACCTTGCTGGAAATCATGAAGGTAACACACGACATTCGCCCTTTGAAATATATGGCCACGGAAATGGGTTTCAATCTGGATGGCTGTAACGCATAATTCAAATTTTCTCGACGCACCTCAAGGCTGGACCCTTTGTCCAGCCTTTTTTTTGAACTTATTCGTCTTTTATTAACGATTACATCCATAAATCGTTCTGTTGTCTTGCGAAATTTCTGTGAACATCATATGAGTTTCGTGGTGTAAACAAACACGAGAAAGAGACTGACAGATGACCCCGGACACACGCAAGCTGATCAAAGCACACTCTCTCAGCCGCAGGGCCGCCATTTTGCAAATGGGCCTGATCGGCGTCATTGTCCTCTGTTTTTCTGCCGCAATTATTGGGTTCAATGCCTACAGACTCAAGTTACACCTTGCCGACCAAACCCAAAACATTTCCCATCTGGCAAGAACAAGCCTCGCTTCCGCAGTCTGGCAAGTCGATCATGCTACAGCCAAAGACTTTATCGACGCAGTCTTCCAAGATGAAGCAGTGGTGTTTGCACAGGTTGTCACAGGTCAAGAAGTCATGGCGGTCAAAACCCGTCCCCAATATGCTGAAAAAACTTTCGCCTTTTTCCAGAAAAACCATCAATTTCTCACAAGTTCCGTAGAAATCAAAAAATACGGAGACTGGATCGGCTCGTTCCGCCTCGCGGTTTCCACCGAAAGATACCATCAAGAAATCGGTATTTACGTCATCGCCACTCTCATTCTTGCCATGTTGCTTATCGGGGCTATTTCTCTGACTTCATACTTGTTCACAAAGAAAAAATTCTTCGCGCCGCTCAAACGCATTGAGACATCCGCAGCCTTCATTGCAGACGGGGACATTGATGCCTATATCGACACATCCGCCCCCAATGAACTCGGAAATCTGGCGCGAGCCATTGATGATATGCGCGAATCCCTTCGCCACCTCATTGACGACCTCCAGGAAGCCAACTCCAAACTGCAAAATCATCAAAACATTCTGGAAACAAACGTTAAGGAACGTACTGAGGAACTTGAGGCCAAAAACCTTTCTCTAAATGCAGCGCTTGAAGAAATATACAATTCCAAAAAAACTGCTGAAATCGCCAACCGAGCAAAAAGCAGTTTTTTGGCAAGCATGAGTCATGAGATCCGCACACCAATGAATGCAATTCTCGGCATGGCAGACATTCTCTGGGAAACAGAACTCTCTGAAGATCAAGCGAAATACGTCAACGTTTTCCGTACCGCTGGAGAAAGCCTTCTTGAAATCCTTGACGACATTCTCGACCTGTCCAAAATTGAAGCCGGACATTTGAAGTTGGAATCCACATGGTTCTCGCTCAAAGATACCGTGGACAAGATGTGCACAATAATCAATACCAAGGCGCAGCAAAAAGGATTATTGCTCACCTGCACTATCCCCCCACAAATTCCCGACCGACTGCAAGGCGACCCCACACGTCTCAGACAGATACTGCTTAACCTGCTTGGTAACGCCGTTAAATTCACCGATTCCGGTTCCGTAAATCTTTCGGTTCAAACCGCACCCGGTCCTGCAGAAAAAACAACCCTCCAATTCTCCATTGCCGACACGGGGATGGGAATCTCGGGAGATAAACTCTCCACAATCTTCGATTCATTTACCCAAGCAGACAGCTCGACAACCCGTGAGTTTGGCGGCACCGGTCTAGGGTTGGCTATCAGTAAACAGCTAACCCAACTCATGGATGGCCACATCTGGGCAGAAAGTTCGCCGGGACGCGGAAGCACATTCCATTTTACGGCGTGTTTCAACACCAATTTCAAGACTGAATCAAACTCTGGAGAAAGACTGATTCAAGGAGATGAAAAGCCGTTACCCGAAGCAAATATCCTCATGATGGAAGACTCCAAATACAACGCTTTTGTTATCCAGACGTATTTAAAAGGCACACAGTGCCTTCTGACCGTGATAGAAAACGGCAAGGAAGGATTCGAAATCTTCAAACAGGGCAGCTGGGACCTTATCCTTATGGATATCCAAATGCCTTTGATGGACGGCTATTCCACCACAAAAGCCATCCGCGAATGGGAGGCCACACAAAATGCTTCCCCAATTCCCATAGCTGCAATGACAGCGCACGCGTTGGATGAAGATGCCAAACGATGCCTTGACGCTGGGGCTGATCTTCATATTCCCAAACCGGTCAAAAAAAGTACGCTTTTCAACGCCATTCGCCGAATGATAGACACTCAATCAACAGACAACACAGGAGCTGACAATGACTAAACCGACCCTCATCTGGTGCCATGGTTCTCTCAGTCACCCCTGGGGAGCCAAAAGCAGTGCTCTAGCCGAAACAGCCAAAGAATTAGGACTGACCATGGAGGCCCCGGACTTTCAAGACCTGGAAAAGGCAGACGAAAGAGTTGAACGCCTTGTGGAGCACATGAAAAAACTTGATGGCCCAGCCGTTCTCGTTGGATCAAGCATGGGTGGATATGTAGCGACAGCAGCAGCCAAACAAATAAAAACCAAAGGTCTTTTTCTCTTGGCCCCAGCCTTCTATCTACAAGGATATGCTCTACACGTCTTCACGAACCTGCCCAAAAAACTTACCGTTATTCACGGATGGGCCGATGATGTTATCCCTGTTGACAATTCTTTGCGCTTTGCCAAAACCCACAAGGCGGATCTTCACGTCTTTAATGATACTCACCGGTTGGAAGGCAGCACGGACAGACTGTGCGCTATATTCAAACGTTTCCTGACAACTGTCATAGCTTAAAATTAAAAAGACACCATGCAAACGCACTCGTACACATTCCCACTCCTCGCGGTTTTAATGGCCGCGGCACTCCTGTGCCCAATTACACCGGTCCATGCTCAGGAAGACTTCCCGTTGCGCCCATATTACCCGGAAGTTACCCCCATCACGACGGACAAACTTATGGCAGAGTATGACACCACCGTGATTGTCGACATTCGATCTCGGCTGGAATATGAGGTTGCTCGCATCAACAAGGCGATCCTTCTCCCTCTCACACAGGAAGATTTTTCCAACAAACTTGAAGAAGTCCGTCCAAAACACAGCGCAAAACCAATGGCCTTTTATTGCAACGGTCATTCCTGCGCCAAAAGCTATCAGGCAGCCCAACTCGCTCTTTCCCTCGGATTCGAAAACGTTTTCGTGTATGATGGAGGCATTTTCGACTGGATTACCGCCGCCCCGGAAAAAGGAACCCTCATGGGGGAAACCCCAGCCCGTGCAGACCGTATTATTGATGCCGAAAAATTCCTCCGACATCAGATTTCCTATGACGAATTCTCAGCCGCCTCCAAAGAACCAAATACAGTTGTCATTGATATCCGTGACCCGTTTCAGCGTGACTGCGGCCCCAGAATCGACGACGTTCGCAATATCCCGCTGGATCCGCTCCTCGATTTGGTGACGTCCCGTATCTGGACAGAAAAAAAACTCCTCTTTTTTGACGCCGTCGGTAAACAAGTCCGTTGGTTACAATACTTTCTCAACGCCTATGACTATTTTGATTACGCATTTCTTGAAGGTGGGATGCGTGCCATTGCCAACGATCCCACCAAGATCAAACCCGTCATAGAAACTGACCAAACAGTTATCACCAGCCAATCCATGCTTCTCAAGTTGACAGCTGATCAACGGCTGGACAACGCTGATCGCAAAGTCATCAGCTATCTGCTTGCCAACATCAAATTCAACAATTACGTGGTCATCGACATCAACGATGTCAGTCGAGATACAGGGATCAGCTCATCACTGCTCACCAATTCAATGAAAAAACTGACCACTTTCGGTTATGCAACACACGCGATAATGCAAGGGATGCTCATAGCACAGGTGGACCCACGTCTGGCCTGGAAAGGCGACCCCGACAGCCCTCTCTGGAATCACAAGGTCAAGGAATTCGATGCAGCCATTCAACAATAAATCAACCGGAATCCCAGAAGCAGCGGCTTGTGCCATGCTGTTGGCTGTGGCCCTGATTATCGCAATGTCCCCTGCGTGTGCACACGCTCTGGACAAAACGAGCCTCGTCCTCCAATGGCTACCGCAGGCCCAATTTGCCGGATATTTCGTTGCCAAGGACAAAGGTTTCTATGAGGAAGAAGGCATCGATCTCACCCTCATCCCCGGTGGTCCTGATGTGCTGGCGAGTGAACAGCTTGATGCTGGAAACGCGGAATTCGCCACCCTGTTTCTCACAACAGGCCTACAACGAAGGCCCACTCTGCCTATCGTCAACATAGGTCAGTTCGTGCAACGGTCAGCGCTCATGCTCATTGCTAAAAAATCTTCATGCATCTCCTCTTTCAAAGATCTGAACGGCAAAAAAATCGGACTTTGGGGCAACGAATTCCAAATTCAGGCCCGAGCCCTCTTTCGGCAAATGAACCTCAAGGTCACTGTAGTCCCACAATCCTCTTCGCTGGATCTTTTCCTGCGTGACGGCGTCCATGCGACTTCAGGTATGTGGTACAATGAATATCACACACTCCTCACATACGGCCTTGATGAAGAAGACCTCCAACCTCTGTTCTTCAATGATGCCGGACTCAATTTTCCAGAGGATGGCATATACTGTCTGGAACAGACTGCCGCAAATCGACCCGACTTATGCCAAAGACTGGTACGAGCCACCATTAAAGGCTGGGAATACACATTTGCCCATCAGGACGAAGCGCTCGATATCGTCATGCACCGAATGCAGTCTGCCAGAGTTCCGGCAAACCGTGCACATCAGCGATGGATGCTGAAACGAATGGAAGATATCATCATGACTGATGAAGCCGCCACCATGGGAGTCCTTCGCAAGGACGACTTTGAACGGGTTCGTCAAACTCTATTGGATACCGGCTTTTTGGATACGGCCCCAACTTTCGAAGAATTCTACAAAGGGGCACTCCAATGAAACGTTGGCCCATTGCGTTCAAGCTCACACTCTTCATCCTGTCCTGCGCTTTCGTTATCGTGGGAGCCATCGTAGGATATAACTACTACTATTCTCGCGATATCATTCTTCGGCAAACACGCGACAACTCCCGGCTCCTCGCTCGCGAGACCGCCGGCAGTATTGATGCAACGCTCTACAGCGTACAAAAAGTCGCTGAAAACATCGCATTTTCTCTTGAAGACGCGACTTTGACTTCGCAGGAAATTTTGGAACTCAATCGCCGGGTGCTGGCAAACAATCCCGAAATTTACGGTATGGCAATTGCCTTTGAGCCGTATTCTCTTGAAACAAATAAGCTCTATTTCGCACCATATTATTTCCGTTCTGGTGGCCGCATCGGTTTCACCATGCTTGGAGATGCAAAGTACAGATATTTCTACATGGATTGGTATCAGTTGCCCAAAGAACTAGGCCGCCCGGTCTGGACTGAACCATATTTCGACGAAGGCGGCGGCGGTGTGGTAATGGCGACATACGCTGTCCCCTTCTTTAGGACTCAAAATGGGAAGACCACCTTTGCCGGAGTTGTCACAGCGGACATTTCTCTGAGCAAACTTCAAGAAAAAGTGGCAAAAATCCGCATTTTTGACACCGGATATGCTTTCCTGCTTTCCAGACACGGCACCTTCATCACACACCCCGATCGACGATTGGTCATGAATCAGACTATTTTTTCGCTGGCTGAAGAGCTCGGCTCTGACCGACTCCGCAAACTTGGGCAGGACATGCTATCAGGTGTGACCTCATTTGTAGGTGTGGGTAAGGCAATCAACGATCAGGAATGTTACCTATACTCTAAAGGCCTTGAATACGGAGGTTGGTCTCTGGGCATCGTCTTTCCCAAAGAAGAAATGCTGGCCGATGTTCATAGTCTTTCAAAAACCATGGGCCTAATAGGTTTGGCAGGCTTTGCTCTTCTTGCCTTTGTCACCATGGCCATCGCTCGACGCATCACGCATCCTCTACGCCAATTGTCAGGTGCAGCACGTGAAATCGCTTCTGGAGATCTGGATGTCATGCTTCCCAAAAATTCCAGTCGCGACGAAGTGGGCGACCTAACTGATTCCTTCCGATACATGAAGACTTCACTCAAGGAGTTTATTCATGACCTGACTTCCACGACCGCAGCCAAGGAACGAATCGAATCCGAACTCCGCATTGCACGCGACATTCAAATGGGCATTTTGCCCAAGCTCTTCCCTGCCTTTCCTGAACGCAAAGAATTCGAGGTTTTTGCATCCATCGAACCGGCCAAAGAGGTTGGCGGAGATCTCTACGACTTTTTCTTCGTGGATGAAAAACATTTCTGTTTTTTGGTGGGAGATGTTTCCGGCAAAGGTGTTCCCGCCGCCTTTTTCATGGCCGTGACCAAAACATTACTCAAAGTCGTTTCTGAAAAAGGCCTTAATCCAGGCGATGTCCTGACCAAAGTCAACGCAGACCTTTCTGCCGACAATGAATCCTGCATGTTCGTCACCCTGTTCCTGGCTGTCATGAATATTGAAACCGGTGAAATCAAATACGCCAACGCAGGCCATAATCCTCCCATTTTCATGCCATGTGGAGGCGCACCTGAATGGATTCCGCCTTTCGGCGAGCCCGTGGCAGGCATCATGGAGGATATGGAATACTCGACGAAAACGATGACCATGAAACCAGGCGATATCATGTTCATCTACACCGATGGTGTGACTGAAGCCATGAATCCGGACAAAAAGCTCTACTCGGAAGACCGTCTCATGGAGCTTCTTGTATCCATGGAAGAGCCCTTCGCGCCTAAGGTAGTCAAGGACGTCGACACTTCGATCAAGGAGTTTACACTCGGAGCCGAACAGTCAGACGACATCACCATGCTCGCCATGCAATTCATGGGTAAGTGCGATAAATAAAACCCTAATTACACGATTAAAACATCTAAACCCCTCATTCTCCTATGCTATATAGAGGAATGAGGGGTAACTTATTGCAGTTTCAGCACAAAGGTTCTCTTTTTTCTCCATTAATGAAAAAACTTTCCCTTTTTTTTACTTTTCGTTGGCACAAAAGTGAAAAAGGGAGTAACTTTCACCACAAGGCAGAAAAATCCAACATGTGGGGGGTAAAGCATGTTTGAGAAGAATCTGACCAAGAAAATGCAGGACATGGTCCTGGAGGGACGCATCCCGGCCAAGGAAGTGTCCCGAGTCATCAAGAAGCCGTATTCGACACTGCTTCGAGAGCTCAATCCGTTTGACACACACGCCAAATTGGGCGCCGAAACCATGTTCGAAATCGTGAAGGTAACACGCAACGTTGCCATCATTGAGTTCATGGCTCGGGAAATGGGTTACACCCTCATGCCTGTTGAAGGCGTGAAAACGGGCAAGCCCCGGTCAACAAACCTCATGCGCGGTCGGGAAGCTACCATGTAGCCACCCACCAAGCCACACGTCGAACGTCCCGGGAAGCCTCATGCATCCCGGGGCTTCGGCATGGGCATTCCCAGTTCACAACTTGCCGTTTCATTTTGACTTTATGAAACGTTTGGTTTCTACTGTCTGTTGCACACAAACGATCCAAGGAGGAAGGGCATGTCCCAGGATACTTTCAAAAAAGCACTCGCCGTCGGTCGTCCGCCGAACGTCGTCCAAAATTTTCCAGGTTCCCAAGCACTGCTTGTCAGCGGCAAGGTTATTGACCGTGCCATGACTGCCAAAGGCGGCGCCATGACCATCGCAGCAAACGGTCGCAACATCTTCATCATCGAAGGCGCTCTCAAAGCAGCCCAGCGAGCCAACGCTGCCATCATCATTGAAATTGCACGTTCCGAAGCCACCTATTGTCCTACTACCCTGTGGAACATCGCTCGCAGGGTCGATTATCTGTGTAACAAGCTCGGCATTACCGTCCCGGTGGCCGTGCATGCAGATCATTATTTCATCAAATCATGGGATGGCGTGGCCGAGGCCAAAGCAGAAATTCCGTCGGTTTTTGACGCGGGTGTCACCTCCATCGCTATCGACGCCTCTCACATGACAGATGACCTCAATCTTCTTGCCAACCTCGCCGTTGCACCAGCCATCCCGACATGGGCCGGTTACGAAACAGAGATTGGTGAAATCAAAGGTGAATTTGGTCTGTCCAGCCCGGTAGAAGCCAAGTTCTTGTGCCAAGGTCTCAACGCCCACAACCTCTGCCCTGATTGGATCGCTCTTAACAATGGCACCACCCACGGCATTGAAGCATCAGGCGAAGGTATTCAAGTTGATCTGACCGCTGAAATCCATGACACGCTCAAACCGTATGGCACTTCCGGTGCACAGCACGGCACTTCCGGCAATGACTCTGCCCGTCTGCGCGAAATCGCAGCACAGACAGCGACTACCAAAGCCAACGTAGCCACAGCTCTTCAGATGATCGGATGGGGAGTCAAGGTCAACGAATTCGGTAATGCCATCATGGACGGCGACCACTTTGCCAAAGTGGCCGGCACAGGCGTAGACGATGCATTGTGGGATGAAATGGTCGCGTACGCTGATGAAAACGGCATATCAGGCGGCAACTACAAGAAACTTAACCTCGTCTTCGAACGCCGTTGGCAGGGACAGAATCAGGCAATCCGTCAACGCATGGCAGACAATGTGGAAGGCTTCGTCTACGACCTTCTGGTCAATGTTTTCAACGCACAAGACACCGCACCCATTGCGTACGACCTGATCCTTGAGGCCGGTTCATATGATCTCGGGCCCAAAGTCGAACAGTTTGAAGATCCCGCTGAATGGACTGAGGATAAGATCAAGGCAATGGCTGCCGAGATCGACACCGATAAGGGGCCTGAAGGCGACTTCGACGACTAAACGTATCAAAGCATCACGATACAAAGCCCGCATTGTTTAACCAATGCGGGCTTTTTCTCTGTCTTCAAATCAATTATTGATACTTTTTGAAGGATGAAACGCATTGGCAGGATTCTTCACCCCGTAACTTTTTAGCAGATCTACATATGCCGGACTGTCAAAAAACTTTGCCAACGCCTTGGACAACTTTTCTGCCAAAGCCTCATACCCAGGCTTCCGACTCAAAGCTACGTAATAATAATTGGGAATAATTGGTAAAGAGGGAACGATTTCTTCTTCAAAGCCAAACTGATTAACCAATTCACGGGTTGAAGTAAGATAATTGGCAAAAACATCAATCCGGCCAGCTGCAAGACTGCTAAATGCCGCCCTAAATGAAGTAAAAGGGGTTACTATAGGCGTACCACTTTCTTCAAACCATCGACTCCAATCCTCACCGTGCATAATTCCAAACCGTAACGACTTTGGAAACCGCCCCTGATAGGAAAAATCACTGCCGCTTTTGACCCAAAAAACAATTGTTTCCTGACTCAATGGCGTATCCACAAAATGCAAAACACATTCCCGCCGGGTTGTTGATGCCAAGTCAAAGACACCATCCGTCAACACATCTTCAGCCATCTGGGTTGCGCGTTTCCAGGGAAACGGCGTAAACTCTACGACATATCCAAGATCACTTGCCACACGACGAAAGATGTCAGCATCAATCCCTGTTAACTCACCATTAACCCACCGATAATGTCCGGCCCAATCTTTGTTTTCCACGCTGATAACAAGTACCTGCCCTGCACAAACAGAGCCTGCCATCAATACCAGAAAAAAGACAACATACGCCAATCGCATCATTATCGGACTTTTCCTTCTTCTGACTTCAGCCAACGACGAATATCAACACCACCGTATTGCTCTAACAAACGATCATATTCAGCACTCTTGTAAAAGACTTTCAAAGCATCAGAAAACGTCTTAGCCAGCCGAATGTGATCTCCTTTCTGTGTAAAGGCAATGAAGTAAGACAAACCATGGAGTATAGGCTCAGAAGGTTCTATTTTATCCTCAAAACCCAACCTACGAGCTTGATCCCGAGTCGGAGCAAGGTGTCCTCCAAACGCCTCAATTCTACCGGCAATCAAACTGTTAAAAACAGCTTGGTAGGAATAAAAGACATCTACAGTAGGCATGCCTTCACGAGCAAACCTATCGCTCCAATCAGAACCATGCATCAACCCGATTCTCATGGATGAATCAAATGCACCGGAATAGTGAAAAGAACTTCCTTTTTTCACCCAAAACACTGTCGACTCCATGGAAATAGGTGTGCTGGCATAGGAAAGAAACTTTTTTCGTTGTGCTGTTGGAGCCAAATCGAGAACCCCGTCAATCGACTTTTCTTTTGCCATAAGCATAACCCGTGGCCACGGCAGGGGCATGAAAACAATAGAATACCCCAACCGATTCGCAACCGTACGAAGCACGTCGGCATCAATACCAGTCAATTCTCCGTTGGCCCATTGATAATGCCCTGCCCAGTCACGATCTTCCACACCAAACACGAGGCTCCCTCCACCATATGCTGAAGGACACATCAAACACACAAAAAAAACAATCCGAACAAACAGAACCTTCATCGCCACCCTCCCCCGAAGTACAATCTTTGCTAATTTTTAACAAAATCATGACGATTATACTATTAGAATAGCTATCACTTTCACAAACAAAAGACCTCGCCGTTTCCGACGAGGTCTCAATTATTGAAGAATTGCTGTAATAATAACAAGCAAGGTAATGCTAAACGTTAAACAAAAAATGCGTCACGTCCCCGTCCTTCATCACGTAATCTTTACCTTCAACGCGTAACACGCCTTCACTGCGGCATTTTGACTCGGAGCCGTACTCCACAAAATGATCGTAGCTAGCAATTTCGGCTCGGATAAATCCACGCTCAAAATCGGTATGAATGACACCTGCAGCCTGAGGCGCTTTATCGCCCTCATGAATGGTCCAGGCACGGACTTCCTTCACGCCAGCTGTAAAATAACTGATCAACCCAAGTGAATGAAAACCTGTACGAATGATCTGGTGCAGGCCGGATTCTTCAATGCCATAGGACTCAAGAAACTCTTGATAATCCTCATCTTCAAGGCCAACCAATTCCTCTTCCATCCGAGCAGAAATCTTGACAAATTCGGCGCCACGCTCTTCAGATAATGCACGGACAGCCTTCACATAATCATTATCCTCGACAACGCCTTCTTCATCTACATTAGCACAATAAATGACGTTCTTGGCTGTGATCAACCGAAGCTCCACCAACAACTCTTCCAAAGCCTTGCTTTCGCTATCAAAAGTACTGACAGGTTGCCCTTCGTCCATATGGGCCAACAACTTTTTGGCAACCTCAATCTTCGGGGCCAATGTTTTGTCACCCTTGAGTTGTTTTTCCATGCGCTCTAGCCTACTTTCCAAGACCTGAACGTCGGCCAGAATCAGCTCGGTTTCAATGACGTCTATATCACGCAGTGGGTCAACTGAATTGGCGACATGGATGACATCGTCATCATCAAAACACCGAACCACATGCAAAATGGCCTGTGTCTCACGAATGTTGCCAAGAAATTTATTCCCAAGACCCTCGCCCTTACTGGCACCAGCCACCAAACCAGCGATATCTACGAAATCCACAGTAGAACTCTGGACTCGTTGCGGCTTGACCAAATCGGATAAAACATCAAGGCGGCTGTCCGGGACCGGCACCACGGCCTTGTTCGGTTCGATGGTACAAAAAGCGTAGTTTGCGCTTTCAGCATTCTGTGCTTTGGTGAGTGCGTTGAACAGGGTAGATTTGCCGACATTGGGCAGGCCGACGATACCGATACTGAGTGACATGGAAACTCCTGAAAAAAAGAATTGCCGAAATTTTACTTCGGCGAGGCGACTCAGTACCTTCCTTCCCTTCAGGATGCAAGCTTATTCATGTGTCATCCATAAAAAACCACATCACAAAAAAGAAACCCGCTCAACAGCGGGTTTCCTAAAATCCGTATTATGCAGAACGAGACCGCCGGGCCTCCACCGTCATACCAGGCTTGAGATTATACGGTTTGCCAAAGATTTCCACGGGAACGACCTTGTCTCCCTTGTGGTAAGCGGTCATATTCACACGATCCGGCTCAATCACAAGATCAAACCAAATGGATTGCCAAATGAAACTGAATCGCATTTCCCCCCAATGCGCAGGCAATTCAGGATCCACCCGCATAGGAGAACACGACATATTCAATCCGGCGAAATCCTGTTTCAACACTTCCAAAGTTCCGGCCATTACACCAGTATGCACACCCTCAATAGTCGTTCCACCCTGAGTATCACGAATATCGCTTTCCATGGCCTCCATGAACCAATCCCATGATATTTCACTAGAATAGATATACCGAGAAATAACCGCGTGCACCACTTTGGACAAGGTTGAACCGTGACTCGTACGTTGCTCATAAAAGTCATAATTATCTTTGAGCAATTTAAGCGGGTCGTCCACCTTGTGTCCAAGCTGATTAAGAATTCGCGCCACTTCCTCAGGCTCAAGGATGTACCACGTCATTAACGTATCAGCCTGCTTGGCAACCTTGTAATGATCCGGGTTATCACCCTCCGCCTTAAGAATGCGGTCCATTCGATGGATGGAATAAAAGCGTTTCCGATACCCTTCCCAGTCCAGCTCATCCAACCCCATATAGCCATCAAACTGGCTGATAATGCCATCCTCAGTCATGATAACATTGAGTTGTGTGGTCATGGCCTGCCACTTGGCAATGTCCTCGTCAGTCAAGCCAATCTTGGCAACCATCTTCTCCCTCACCTTGGAAGGCAGTTGATCCAATATTTCAAGTGATTTTTCCAAAAGCCAAACGACCATAATATTTGTGTACGCATTGTCACGCACACCCGGTTCATCACTTCCGGGCAAGGCCTCATGGAACTCATCAGGCCCCATGATCCCTTCTATATGATACTTGCCTGTACTTTTTTCAAAAGTAGCAATACCGCCCCAGAACCGAGCGATATCAAGCATCATTTCAGCGCCATAATCCGTCAAAAAGCGCTTGTCACTCGTACAAGAAACATATCGCCATGTATTGACGAAAACAGCGATTGAAACATGCCGCTGACGTCGCGAAAGGTCTGGTCCCCAGTCCTTGGATTCTGGATTGTAATGAACTTCCTGCGTTTCCTCGGAACCATCGTCTGCGGTCTGCCATGGGTACATCGCACCGACATATCCGTTTTCCTTGGCGTATTCACGGGCCGCATCCAGTCGGTTGTAGCGATACAAAAGAAGTGCCTTGGATATCTCCGGGAAATTCGCATCATAAAATGGTTGAATATACACTTCATCCCAAAAGATATGACCTCGATAAGCTTCACCGTGCAGCCCCCGGGCAGGCATACCCGCGTCACGATTGACGTTATGTGGGCTGGCGGTGACCAAAAGATGGAAAATGTGCAGCCTGAGCACTCGCTGAACAAACCGATCGCCGGTTACGCGTATATCTGCTTTCTGCCACAAAGCCTTCCAACTCTTGGCATGAGGACCAAAAACACCTTTAAAAGTCTTGGCTCCCTTCAATCCGTCAAGGCACATCTCCTTGAGATTACCCGGCTCACGGTCAAGTGAAGTTCGTACATACACAAATTTTTCCAAGGAATACCTGTGATTTTCATGGACGAAAACTTGCATCTCCTCGGATATTTTTGACCGATCCTGAAGAACATCCTTACGGACATCCAACGGTTTGCCATCTTCCATGACCCGCGACTTGGCCGCCATAACAATTTGGTATCGCGAGTGAGAGGTCTCTGTATGCAGGAAGATACCGTCACCGGCCTTACCACCACCCACACGATTTAAGTGGAGGGTGTTGAGGCTGGAATATCGAGCCACGCCGTCGTTTTTCACATTGCCATCCAAAGAGCAACGAACCGTGGCTTTTGCCGAATAGTTGAGTGGCGTAAAGTCAAACTTCAATGCCAGCAAATGCGGATCAGCCATGGAAGCCACTCGCCGCGAGGAAATACGGGAGATACGTCCCACCTGATCTTTCACCACCAGATGCCGTTCCATGACCCCTTCACGCATGTTCAGCCGGTGCGCGTAACTCAAAATCTCCATCGACAACGGGCTGACAAATTCTCCGGAACCGATTTTAAAGGATACGGGCAACCAATTTGGACAATTAACGAAATCATTGTTCCAAATTTCGCGGCCCTGAACTTCGCTTGGCGTCTTGTTGAACACACCGGAAATATATGTACCTGGATAGAAATAATAGGACGAACACTCACACTCATAGGCTCCACGGGTTCCGAGGTAACCGTTACCCACGGCAGTCAGAGTCTCACGCAACTTTTCGTCACCCGGATCAAAACCATGATAACTGAGATACCATTCATCAGTAGCCATGCCACTTTCGAACCAATCCATGAGATCGTCCACGGTGATCTCACCAAGGTCTGAAACGACCCAGTCGGCACCAAACCGTTTGAGCATCTCACCCTGAACATTCCGGGCTACCCCAAGCGTCATGCCAAAATTCCCTTTGCATCCAGCCTGCACACCGGAAATGGCATCTTCTACCACCACGCATTCACCCGGATGCAGCCCCATATTTTGGGCGGCAGTGACAAAAATATCCGGTTCAGGCTTACCTTTCAGGCCTTCATCTGCCGAAACCACACCATCCACAACCGTTTCAAAAACATCTTCCAAACCAGCCAACCCAAGCACAAGCTTGCCATTTCGACTGGATGTGGCAAGCCCTACCCGAACACCTTGTTGCTTGAGATTCTCGATAAGGTCGACAGACGTTTGAAAAACTTCCGGCCCCTGATCCTTAAGGATTTTTTGAAACAGCTCGTTCTTTCGGTTACCGATTCCGCACACAGAATCCAGGCTCGGCGAATCTTCAGGAGTCCCGGGAGCTAACCGAATGTTACGGGACTTGAGAAAACTCAGCACCCCCTCAAATCGGGGTTTTCCATCAACATAATTATGATAATCCCCTGTCCGATCAAACGGCTCAAAAGGAATATTGGTTTGCTCGGCGTTATGCTTCAAAAACTCATTGAATGCAGTTTCCCACGCCTCGCCATGAATTCGTGCAGTCCGGGTGATAACCCCGTCCAAGTCAAAGACGACACCTTTAAGAGTGATTGCAGACACGGATCGCTCCTTCAAAGCTGAGTTGTTTATCGCATAGCAGGGCTCATCGTGCCCAAAATAGTAACCAACATATCCGGTTCGGGTACGATCAAAGCCTTGCTCGTCAGCCCAGTTACACGCTTTGCCAATTCCTCATTCTGTGTCACATAAATTGCTCGCACATCCGAAGTCAGTTCCAATGCAGCTTCCAGCATTGGGACATCCGAACCAGTGTCCCCACAAATAAGATGTGGTCCACGGAACATCTGAAGATCCAACTCGGAATTAAGGAACTTGACGCCGTCCCCTTTATCAAAATCCTTAAGACCATCACCAGAGGTCTCCACCGTGAGAATAATCTCCACGTCCAAACCGGTGTCCTCTATACGAAAGTTTTTCGATTCAGGATCAAGCTCAGTGACCAGATCTTCAAGAGTCTTGAGAAAACCGTCTGAGGCGGCTGTGTCAATCGATGAGCCTATATCCTGCCGCGCTACAGTGGATTGACCGAATTTAAATTGTAGTCCAGAGCCGATAAAAGTAAATTTTTGGTATTCAGGCCGACCCGTCAACTCAGTCAAACGTGCATTCAGACAATCCATAGCCTCTTGTTTGTCTTTGGGAATAGGCAAACGGCGAATACGCCCCTCCAAGTCCAGACATTCACGCCCCTTGGACGCAGCATAATACATCTCACTTTCCGGATTGACACTAATTTCAATGAGCCCATCAAGCGGAGCTGAGGTTAAAACAACCGGCCTGCGAGCGTTGTTTTGCGCAAACCGTGTCAGAAAAACAGAATTGTAAATGGATTGGATAGAGGTAAGATACCGAGCACAATAATTGTTGATAGTCCCGTCACGATCAGTAATAAAGGTATTGAAATCGATGCCTTCGATCAACTCATGCCCGGCCCGCACGAACTCGTCGAATCCAGAATGGAAATCAGCGAGAAACTCCAAAAAAGTTTCCTCACCCTCTTCAAGATAAAAGATATCTTTTCGAGTTTCATTGATTTCATACTCCATGTCGAGCGCAATGGTTCGTTCTCCATCCAAAGACAGAATCTTCTTGCCGTCCTCTTCAGGCACAGCTTCCAGAGACTCCAAAGCATTAATCAAAGATGCCACGGCGTCATCCACCACACCGTTACCCTCTAGAAGCGATGCTACAGTATTGAACCGCACCGTCCGAGTCGCGGCCATGAGATCATAGAAATCCTTAAGCGTCTTCAATGCAACAGGTGTGATATCCGGCATATGCCATCCCCTCTAATAATCGATCCTTACCATGTAATTGATGGATTTACCTTCCGTTCCCTTGGAAGGTAACAACGACGTGAGTGCAAACTCAATAGTTCCTGAATCGGCCTCGATGTATTCGGCATCAGCAGACAAAATTTTCCATGAGCCGGGAAATGATTCTTGAAGAGTCAGATTCTGCGGCGCTTGTTTGCCGTTTCTTGCTGTAATCTTCCAGCCTATTTCAAATGAATTTTTCCCCACTTTCTTGAAATGTGTCTGCGTGCGCTCAACCGTCACATCAAATGAACGACCAAGCACCAGACGGACTTCACTCCCGACTGCCGTGTGTTTGATACGCGTCTCTCCCGCCAACAGCTGTGTGCCATCCGTAGTGGGCATGAAAACTCGCACCACACCATCAGGCATAGGACGACCAAGTTTGCCAAGTTCAGTATTTTCAAAGGACAATGCCAACTCGACCGGCTGAGAGACTGTGCCGGTGCGCTTCCCGGGACCACTATGAAAACGGCTTGTTAACTTCTGCTCTACAGGAAAATCAACCGCAGAAAACAAACCTACCTGCTTGGATCCTTGGGCTGGCAAAGAGATATACCGCCCAACCGAGTATACGTGATATTGCGAAAAAGATTCTTCAGACGCATAGCCGCCCGCGCTATCCATGGATGCAGACTCCATGGCCATAACACCTTTGTTTCGTGCCATTCTGGGAGCAGGGACACGTTGGACATCGCCAGCAACCAACCGAACATCAGCGCTTTTGAACGCACGCCCCGAGCTATTTGTCACTGTGGCCCAGGCATCAAGATCAGCCATTGCGCCAGACTTACTCAATGTCATGGTATAATCAGCACGCCAATTCACTCCACCCATAAGATAACTCAGGGAAACATTCTTCTTTCCTTCGGCTACACTCTGCGTAGTCAGGGTCAAAGTAGGTTCCTTATCAAAGTCTTTAGGCAATTTAGGCAAAAGCACTGCCTCAAAATTCCCTACATAGACTTCGTTCCCCACAGAAAAGACGGGCTGTCCTTTATTGGAAAGCAACGTAGCCTGTCGTAAAATTCGTGCATTTGCATCTGATGGATCAGGAAGAATTACAGACAACTCCTTACCGACATAGGCATCAAGGAGATTGCCTGCGGTGATGGGATGATAGCTGTATTCAACATCATTAACCGTCATCCCTTCCGCCGCTGCACGCACCGATGCTGGTTCCAAGGTGGTTGGAATATCGGTAAAAACCACGGCGGCAGGACCTTCAGGAAGAGTTACAACGCGCGTCTCTCGAACGAGAGCCCGACCAGAATTGTAAACAGCGACAAACGCACCACTGCCATTCGCATGGGCAATGCACGGGAAAAGGGAAAGTGTGAACAAGAAAATAATAATGAGAACACCAGATTTAAGCCGAGTCATCGAGCCTCCGGATGTAAATGGTCAAGACTTCAGGTAACAGTAATATCCTCATTACCGAAGAAGATACACTGCACAATTCTTTTTTGCAAAATAATAACAAAGATTATCATCACTGAAAACAACACCAGCGACAGTAAAGGATTAAACATCCCTTTGAACCTCTGCCTGCTTTTTAAGCCTACCAACTCTTCGTATTCATGTCACATTTAGTAACTCGCCAAAAGTCTGGATATTTGCTAGACAAAATTAGCTATGAAAATTCTCATTGTCGACGATTCCACGTCCACGGTGGACCAACTGACTGTGATCCTTCACAGTGCAGGGTATACATCTCTTTCCGCAGTCACGACCTTGGAAGAGGCTCTTGGCTCACTTTCTTTAGCCGCCAAGATTGAAGCCCCTATCGACCTTGTCCTTCTCGACCTAGATATTGCAGACACCGATGGCATTGCCGCAATTCTATCCATTAAATCCCATAATGAATTTCAAGACATTCCTATCATTGCAATCACAAAAGATGACGGAAAGGCGAACCTTGATCGTGCTTTTGCAGCCGGAGCTTCCGATTATATAGTTAAGCCACTGGGCAAAACAGAACTTCGGGCACGAGTCCGATCCGCTTTGCAATTGCGACGAGAAATGATCAAACGCATGAAGCGCGAACGCGAACTCGAACAGCTGGCTCGCAAACTGGAGCGCATGTCTAATCAGGATGGATTGACGGGACTGGCAAACCGACGATGCTTCGACGATACTCTTGTTTGCGAATGGGTTCGTAATGGACGCGAAGATCAGCCACTCGGCCTTCTCATGATCGATATTGATCATTTCAAGCAATACAACGATGCTCTCGGTCATGTGAATGGCGATGGCTGTCTTTACGCCGTAGCCAAGGCTCTTCGTGAATCTGTGCATCGTCCCGGCGATTTGGTAGCCCGATACGGCGGTGAAGAATTTGCCATAATTCTTCCCAACACTGGTTATAAAGGCGCCAAAGCCGTGGCTGACAACATCCACGAGAACCTCTCCCAACTAGCCCTTGGTCATCCAGACTCCACTGTCGGCACCAACGTAACCGTTTCAATCGGTGTTGCTTCCGGCATCCCAACCTGTGAGTCTTCGCCCGAGCATCTTCTTCAGGCCGCTGACAATGCCCTCTATCAAGCCAAAGAATCTGGCCGCAACAGAACCGAAGCCATCAACCTTCCCGGCCCGGACTCTCTCCGGCAATAAGACCTCACAAAACATCCCTGCAACAATATTTCCTTCTTCCAAAAGAAACGAGGACCACGCGCTCCGGGGAGATACGCATGGCCCTCATTCAACAGGGATGGACAAACAAGCCCGCAGGGTTCGGGAGTCTGTCGGAAATATCAAAAATTATCGAAGGAAATGAATGGAGAGATAACTTCCGCAGCACGGGCAGACCTTGACCGGAGAAACGATTGCGTCATCTTCCACGATAACCGCTTCCCAGGGAATAAAACCATCAAGAGTATATTGAACCATCAGCCTGTGACCGCACTTGCAAAAACGTTCCTGCATGACTCTCTCCTTTCTCCATCGCGCTGTAACGCGTTTGTTGTTCTTTTCGACTCAACGTGACTCTTTAATAAACAACGCCCCTCCATTTTGTCAACTATAATTTTACATTTTGTTTTCATTTACAAGACATCTGCCTCGATAAAACGTTTTAATCAATAATTTCAAATAAATAAAAAAGCCCTGCAACGATTTTTCGTTGCAGGGCTTTTAATATTTTGTCGAATAAAATCAGGACTAGCGATATTCTCTGGATGCCCACAGGACTTGACCGATAACACGAACATTATTCAATTCGTCGCCAGAAAGATGGATAGGAGAGTAATCCACGTTATCACTTCTGAGAACCAGGGTACCGGGCAGTCGCTCCACCCGTTTGACCATGACGGTATCTTCGACTCCCACGGCATAGATGCCACCGGAAAGTACATCTGACCGAGCCTGATCAATAAGGACCATATCCCCTTCCTTAATCTCCGGCTCCATAGAGTTACCGATAACTTCCATAAGCACCATATTGGCCGGATTACCTCGGCTCTTCAACCAATCAGAGCGAAAAGAATAATATCCCTCCACCATTCCATCGGTCTCAAACGACCCTCCTCCGGCACAGAGTCGAGCGCGCACTTTGGGCACTTCCTCATATGATGCGCCATCCTCTTCAACTGCCGCCACGACAGCCTCTGAACGGGGAAAACCCTTACCTTTTTCCAGCCAGAGCGGATTCAATCCGAACCGGGCCGACAGATCAAGTATCCACCGTGCAGGGACGGATTCCTTTTTTTTGGCAAGGGAGACCGCTGCTCGCCCAACGTCCAATTCCCGGGCAAGTTGCGATTGATTTTTGACTTCTGTTTCCGAACACAGCCTCTTGAAAAAAGCTTCGAATCCGTTACTCATTGTTGCGCCTTAGTTAATATATAGTGTTGCTCTATGAAAATATGTTTAGTCAAAATAAACTTATCCGTCAACTAAAAACATAATCCGCACACTGTGAGCCGAGTAAAGCCGCTATTCGATCAAATCCTTGTAATCCATTGCAGCGGCTTCCACGGATTTCAGGCTGAAATTCAATTCCAGACGTTCCAAATTAACTTCGTCGAGCACAACCTCTACGGCTTGTCCAAGAGCGAAGGCTCGGCCAGTATGTTCGCCAACCAACATTTCGCGCTGAGGCCAGTAGGTGTAGTAATCGTCATCCATGGACGAAAGGCGAATCAGGCCTTCGGCCATAACATCCTTCAATTCAACATAAAATCCGAAGTCAGTGATATGCGAAACAACCCCGTTAAAGGATTGCCCAACCTTATCGCGCATAAACAACACGGTCACCCGTTTGAGAATTTCTCGCTCGGCATCCATGGCGACTCGTTCCCGACTGGAGATATGATTCGCGGTATTTTGCAACTTTTTCTGGCCGGGGAGAGGAATCCTGACGGCAGCATCGCTGTTGAGGTCTATAGCTGTTTTCAGCAACCGATGGACAACCAAATCCGCATACCGACGAATAGGTGAGGTAAAATGGGCATATTCCTCACTTGCCAAACCAAAATGGCCTTCATTTTCTGGAGAATACTTGGCCTGTTTCATCGAACGAAGCAACATGCGGTTAACCACATATTCCTTGTCCGTGCCCCGCATGGATGCCACGAGCATCTGAAGCTTTTTGGGCGTTATCTCCTTGGGCATGACAACACTCTTATCTGTACGAGAAAGCATGCGGAACAGATTCTGCAGTTTCCCTTCGTCAGCTTGAGGGTGAATACGGAACAGGCACGGCAAATCCTGCTCTATAAGATAATGCGCTACAGCTTCGTTCGCCGCGACCATGAACTCCTCAATAAGCTGATTGGCAAAAGACCTTTGTTTAGGCCGAATTTCAGACACTTCACCATCGGCATCAAAAAACACTTCCGGTTCTGGCAGATCAAAATCAAGGGAACCGCGCCGACTTCTCAGTTTATTGATCTTCCGGGCCAGCTCTTCGGCCAATTCTAACATGGGGACAACCGGTTTAATTTCCTGTCGGACCTCTTCATCACGATCAAGAATTGCCTGTTTTACCTGCGTGTATGTCAGTCGTGCATGACTCTTGATGACAGCCTGATAAAACGAAGCAGATCGGGTTCTACCGGTTTCATCTGTATCCATACACACGACCATGGTCAGTCGCTTTACATCGGGATTCAGCGAACAAAGGCCATTGGACAATCGCTCAGGAAACATTGGCACAACAGACCGAGGGAAATAATAGGAATTACCACGCTCAAGCGCTTCCTTGTCTAAAGGCGTTCCTTCAGCCACATAATGGGCCACATCAGCGATGGCGACCCACAAACGATAGCCCTTGTCCAACCGCTCCACCAGAACGGCATCATCAAAATCACGGGCCGTGGCTCCATCAATGGTCACAAACTGTTTCTCTGTCAGATCGCGACGACCAACGAAATCCTTTTCAGATGGCTCACGCGGCAAGCCCTCTGCCTGACTCTCTGAGCCAGAGGGGAACCGGGTGCGAATATTATGATTGGATTTGACCAACGCCTCCTGCACGGCAATATCGACTTCCGATCCAAGAAGCTCTGTGATTTCGCCCTGCCACATTGTCGGATCCATCTTTTCGCCGGGGATACAAATAACAATGTCACCCGGTTTCAATTCGAGGGATTCATCCTTGAGAGTGCAAATGATACCGAACGCCAATTTAGGATCACTCGGCCGACACAACCACTCTCCCCCCATCTTCTTGATGACTTTTGCAGGCAGGGTTTTACGGCCTCGCTCCAATATACGAACGATCCGGCCCTCGGCATTGCGACCTTTCTTTGGCTCTCCCAGCACAGAAACGACAACGCGATCACCATGCCACGCCTCACCAATATCTCGCTGATTGATAAAAACGTCCTTACGTCGGGAGTCTTCCGGTATCACAAAACCAAAACCCTGCCGCTGGATTTCCAGCCGCCCGGTAATGCAATGCATAGACTCAGCCAACCCGTATCCGCGACGAATACGAATAAGCTTGCCCTGCCGTACAAGATCCTTAAGCAAATCTTTAATGATATGCTTATCCCTCTTCTTAAGCCTGAGCTGACGAATGACTTCAGCCCTCGACATGGGACGTTGCACCTCTTTAAACAGCTTGAGGATGACACCCGCATACAAAGGCGGTGTACTCGGACGAGGCTGATTGCGTTTTTTCTTAGGCATGACAGCCTCCTATGCGCGGCTCTTCTCTTTGAGTCGCGCGTCAATAATTTCGAAACGTCGATTCCACCAGGATTCAAAATCGGTTTCATCGCCAAGAGTGGACGGCCCAAAATCCAATCGGAGATCAAACTCCCAGAACTCCTCGGTGCACAACGGCCCAAGCTTTACCGCGTCCTTGGGCGTACACAAAACAGCCTTGCACCCTGCCTGCCGCGCCTTGGTGGAGATTTCAAGTGCATCTTTCTTCGAGTATGGATGGTGATCTTTAAAAATCATATGCTGCAACGGCGGATATCCAAAGTATCCCGTCGCCGTATGCTTAACCTGTTCAGGATCGCCCACACCTGACACAAGCAAATACTGCCCTTTGCCGAAATCCCGCGCTGATTCTCCGCCCAATAGACGACGGACACCCGTGGGCATGATCTGAAAGCTGAAAACCGGTTTAAGGAACTGACTCAGATGTCGATCAATAAACGGCATAAGCGCTTCGAACCCCAACGGGCCAATCTTGACCATAAACGCATCAGCTCGAGCAAGAGCAGACTCCGACTCGCGCCACGATCCGGCAGGGATGACACGATTCCAACCTTCCATCAGGTCTTCTGGTTTGAGCAACACAAGATTGCAATGCCGCTTAACCGCCATGTGTTGAAACCCGTCATCCAAAATGACGAAATTCGGGTTAAATCGTTCCATGGCGACCTTCCCGGCTCGGGTACGATTAGGGTCCACCATAACACATGCCTTCTCATTAGAGCGAGCCAACATAAGCGGTTCATCACCCGATTCCTCGGCCAAGGCCCCAGACTGCACGTGATATGGCAACGACGTCGGACGCGCTCCATAGCCTCTCGTAAGCAAAACGCTTTGCAACCCCTGACGTTCTGCCCAGCCAAGAAGCCAATCAGCCACAGGAGTTTTGCCCGTGCCTCCCCAGCCTATATTGCCTACAGAAACAGTAGGAACTGGAGGCTCCCAGCCCCGCATAAGGCCACGCTGAAACAACGTTTCACGTATACGCATAACTCTGCCGTACACCCAACCAAACGGTTTGAGTACGGGAGCAAGGATATTCTGTAATTCAGTTACTGATTCAGACATGATACTCCATGAAAATTAGAAAAGCACAGGGTGAATCATACGTCCCTCTGTTACCCGTGGCAAGACGCAAATACCCTCATAGAAAAGACTCTGGGGCAAATTATACTATGAGAAAAAAAACATATTCCGTATAAAGTAACAAACTTCCCAAATGATGACCTAAAGGAAACAAAGGCCCCGCATGCTCAGAATATTTTGCATACACTTCACAGCCTTACTTTTCATGGCGACAACAGCCATTGCAGACATGCCTCACGTTCTCGTTATTAACAGCTATAGCCAAAGTTTCCAATGGGTTAAAGAACACAATGCCTCACTTACGCGAGGGCTTGAAGATGTTGCTTCCCTCTCTTTCTTCGACATGGACACCAAAAGAATTCCTCGAAGCAAATTTAAAACAGCCACAGACCGCGCCATCCAAACGCTTGAAACCATCAATCCCAAAGTCGTTGTTTTAACCGATGATGACGCCCTCAAACTTTTGGGGAAACGCATCGCAGACATGCATATCCCGATTGTTTATCTCGGAATCAATGCAAATCCACGTGATTACAATATGCTTAAACACCAGGCAACAGGGGTGTTGGAACGCCCCTTATTCAAACGTTCCATCGCCTTTATTCAAGACATACTTCATGAGGACCTAAAAAAATGTCTAGTTCTTTACGACAACAGCACGACAGCACAAATGTCTCTTGACTCAGTATTCAATAATAACCGCCATCTCAAATTTGCTGGCACAGAAACCGATATACGGCTCATCGGCACACTAAAAGAATGGCGTCAGGCCGTGCTTTCCGCCCCCCAAAAAGGATACAACGCTATCATTGTCGGACTGTACCACACTATTTGTGACAAGGACGGAAACCACATACCCGAAAAAGAAATTATCCGCTGGACTTCCGCCAATAGTCCTATCCCACTCTTTGGGTTCTGGAATTTCTCCATCGGCAAAGGAAAGGCTATCGGAGGACTGGTCCTTGCTGCCGAACCACAGGGATGGGAAGCGGCAAAGCTGGTTAAACGCATCCTGTCAGGGGAAAAAGCCTCTGAAATAGAACCTGTTATTGCGGAAACAAGTCGATTCATATTCAGCGACTACGAGTTAAAAAGATGGAACCTCAGCAAGCCAGTTCACCTGACCGTTCCATCCATCACCATACGACACGTCGAATAACCATACGACAATAAGAAAAGGCCGCCCCCGATTAAACGGATGCGGCCTTATTTATTTTTCAAGAAGACTGTATGAAATTACTCGCGGTTCCCCAGAAGTCTGAGCAACATCAGGAACAGGTTGATGAAGTCCAGATACAGGGTCAAAGCACCAAGAATAGTGCCACGCCGGATAGCTGCGGAATCAGTCATCGGGACAGTCTCACCCATGGTCTTAAGCTTCTGCGTATCGTAAGCGGTCAAGCCAAGGAAGATGATCACACCAATGACCGAAATGGCAAAAGCCATGGCGGAACTCTGCAGGAACATATTCACAATCATGGCGATAACGATTCCGATCAACCCCATGAACAACAGGCTACCCCAACTGGTCAGGTCCTTTTTGGTCACAAGTCCATAGATGGACATGGTACCGAACATACCAGCAGTAATGACAAAAGTGGAAGCCACGGATTCAGCGGTGTACGCCAGCAAAATCGGAGTCAGGGTCAACCCATTCAGGCCGGAGTAAAGCATAAACAGAGCAGTAGCTGTAGCCGGAGCCATGGTCCTGATTTTTGCGCCCAGATAAAAGACAATGCCCAGTTCAGCAAAAAGCAGGATAAAAACTAAAGTCGACATGCCAACGGCACCGGTGGCCGGGTCAACAACAAAAAACATCTGCATAAGAGTCTGAGACTGAGTAACGGCAAAGGCGACCAAAGCGGTCAGGCCAAGACCTGCGCTCATCCAGCCGTAGACACCACGCATAAAGGCATTAACAACTTCGGCACGGGAGCCGGTCTGTTGCATGCTGGGATATTGAGCCATTGAAATTCCTCCGAATTGATATCAGATAATAGCCGGGATCATCCCGGCGACTGGTGCATATGTAAGCAGGTTTTTCCCCTCTGGCAAGAGGGGTGCACCACTTTGCACAAACGTTTTTGATTACTTTCTGACGCCGTACAACCGTTCCGCATCTTCCACAGTCACGGATGTCATACCAATGGGAGCCAACGTAGCCCCGGCCAGCTTAAGGTGCTGCCATCCCCACGGGATACCGATAATGGTGATGAAACAACCAAGCGAGGCCATGATATGACCGATGCACAGCCACCAACCAGCAAAAATGAACCAGATAATATTGCCGAGCATTCCCCAATCCGAGGTGCCTACATCCTTTTCACCGGTCACGATATCGCGCCGAATAAGCGTCCGTCCAAAGGGGATCAAAGCAAATTTGGCGATAACAAAAGCAGACCGCGCCCAAGGCAGTCCGATAATGGAAATGGCCATCAGACATCCGGCCAGAAACCAGCCCAAAGCCATGAAAAGGCCACCGATGACCCACCAGATGATATTACCGAGAACTGAAAGCATTGAGACTCCTTGCGCGATTAATATTCACCCATGGTGTCGCCTATACAAACGCATTCGTCAATGGTTCAATCCACCTCGATCTCCTTTACCCACTAAAAGCATACCGCCCACGACAGCCGTGAACGGAGCTACCGTAACCAATCCGAAGCTACCCACCAAGGTCTTGAGCACTTCTGCCGCTACATAAATAAAATTAAACGTGGACCCCAACGGGATGCCTTGGGCCATAAAAGCCATGAGCAAAGTCACATATCCACCGGAATAGGCAAGCAACAACGTGGTGGTCATAGTGCCGACAACAGCCCGTCCCACGCGGATACCAGACCAGACAGCCTCCGCCCGAGAAATCCCCGGCTTCTTGGATACGACCTCCCCCATGGAGGCGGCCACATCCATAGCAAGGTCCATGACCGCACCACTTGATGCCAAAAACACCCCGGCCATAAAAATTCGTGTCAGGTCCAAATGACCATACCCTGCATAGAGTAGGGTTTCGGCAAAGGGCATCACGGCCCCGTGCACATGAAGTTTACTCGTAAAATAGGCAGCCAACACACAACTGGAGACCACACCAAGAAGCGTCCCGATAAACGCGGTCAATCCTGTACGATTGATACCCGCTACCATAAAAATGATCACGCCACTGAGCAGGGCTACTACGCACAGAGCGAGCCAAACTGGATCAGTTCCCTTGAGCAAAAGCGGCACGAGAACTTTCCAGATGGTCATGCCGGTAAAGATAAATGAAAGCAGTGCTTTCAGGCCTGTCATTCCACCAAAAAGTATCAATAATCCGGCAAACAAGCCAAGCAGGAGCAGTTCCAGACCCAATCGATAATGTGCTTGCGGATTGACAAAGATGACTTCGCCGTCCTCGCCAATGGTCAGAACGACATAGGCAGTGTCACCGACCCGGAACTCTTTATCCCGATCCATCTGACCAAGAAGCTGATTCAACCCGTCAAACTCCTGTCCCGAATACGGGCCATCAAGCATACGCAGACTAACACTCTGCTCACCTGTAAGAATCATGCCGAGTTCCTGAATGTTCTCGTTGTCAACGGCTATGACTTCGGCGGTACATCGAACAGCGTCATCGTCCTTGTTTTTCTCGAAACCCGTCGGGACAAAATACAAGGCCGTGGCAAGGATGGTAAAAATGATAATAAGTAACCAATCACGAGATTTTTTGATGGGAGAATACATGATGTCCTTGAAAGAAACGGGCGGATCGAACTCGTCGACCCGCCCGTGAATGTCGGTTGTTCGATCTAGTTGGCAGCCATCTGCATCTTGCCGGAGTTTACATACTGCGGCTTGGCCTTCAGGCCCATAAGAGACATGATCTTAGTGGCGATATCAACGTTGTCATAGCTTCCGTTAAAGGAGGCAGAACCAACACCGATGGCGGAGGTGGAAACCGGCACACCTGTATGCTTGTAGGAAGTCCAGCCAAGGCCAGCTTTCTGGTTGAGCACATGGGTAATAGCCACTGCAATAGGCTCATATTCGCCGTACATAATATATTCCGAACCACTGGCCTTTTCCTTGCCTGCCATTGAACGATCAAAAGCGGTCTTGATCTCGGCAATCTGAAAATCTGCCAAAGCCAAAGCGTCCTTCTTGGGATCGCCGGAGAACTTCAAACCAAAGTTTTTGGTGATAACAGGCTTCATGGCTTCGAAATTGCCACCCTTCTTTTTGAAATCAGCAAAGATTTCGTCTGTGAATTTCTGGAAGGAGACTTTCTGCTGACCCAGAATTTCAAAATGGGAACCGTACTTGGTTCCGGCAAAGCCAAGGGTCAGCCCGCCGCACTCATGATCACCGGTCACAACAATCAAGGTGTCTTTCGGGTGTTTTTTATAGAAAGCCAGTGCCTTTTGTACGGATTCATCAAAGGAGATGGTGTTCAAGATGGATGCGGTGGCGTCGTTTGCATGACATGCCCAGTCGATTTTCCCGCCTTCAACCATCAGAAAAAAGCCCTTGTCATTGTCGAGCATTTCAATGGCCTTGGACGTAAACTCAGGCAGGGTAATATCCTTCTCGGTCATATCCATGACATACGGAAGCGCCTTGCCGTCCTGCAGCCATTCGTTCCAAGCCAGAATTTTACCGTCACCGGGCTTAATGGCCATAAAGTCTTTCTTGTTATTGATGATAGTGTACCCATTGTCTTTGGCAATCTTGAGGGCATCCCCCTGCGGAGCCTTGGATTTCTTGCCTGCGGGGTCTTTCAAACCACCACCGGCAAAGAAATCGAAGCCGGACTTGGCAAGGGCCACATCGATTTCATGGTACATTTTACGGGTCTTGACGTGAGCATAGAAAGCGGCCGGGGTAGCGTGATCGATAGACACGGAAGAAACGATGCCGACCCTCTTGCCCTGTTCCTTGGCCATTTCAGCAATGGTCTTAACCGGCTTGAAATTCGGGTCCACACCAATATAGTTGATGTTGGTCTTGATACCTGAAGCCAAAGACGTGGCCGAGGCTGCGGAACCGGTGATGAACCGATTGGCAGCGAAAGTAGTGGTAATCCCCTGTGCAGGCATGGCATCGATAGCCAATTTTTTGCCGGTATAAGCGGCAGTCGCGGCACGTTGGGGCAACCCCATGCCGTCACCGACAAAAAGGAATATATATTTGGCGGTTTTTGCTTTTGCGTCAGCAGACTTGACCTGCCCACCAACCATGAATGTGACGGCCAAAATGAGCACCAGTGCACATTTTGCAAAACTTTTTCCCAAAATAATCATTGTTCGACCTCCTCAGGACGCGGTGTTTTTATGTTCGATCCATACCTACCCTCAAAAGGTTACGAATCCGTGTTGCATTGAGGAGACCTTGTCACCGAGGAATGGCAAATCTGTGACAAATAACCATGGAACAACCTTGATTATCATTCTTTAAAACCACAAAAAAAAGACCACCCAAAGGTGGTCAATAAATGTATCATCAAACTAAAAACGTCTTTACTTCTCTCGCCCCCCCTGACGCCATGAGGCTTGGGAGAGTGGTGTAGATGCGAGGTGGAAGGATTCGTGGTTACCACAGCCCCCAGTACGGCGAGGACAGCCATAACGCTTCCAACTGCGCAAATGGCCGTTATCGCAAATTTTAAAAAGGTATCCCCGATGCCGTGAGGCTTGGGAGAGTGGGTCAGATGCGCATTTTCTCGGGCGCAGTTTAACCGGAGGCGTAGCCTAGCTACGGTGAGGATTAAACAAAGCCCGAAAAATGTGCAGATGGCCCGCTATCGCAAGCCGATTCCTCACTCGAAGCACTCTCCCCCGACACTGTGAGGCTTGGGAGAGTGGTGTAGATGCGTAGGCGGAAGGGTTCGTGGTTACCACAGCCGTACCCCAGTACGGCGAGGACAGCCACAACGCTTCCAACTGCGCAGATGCGCCGCTATCGCAAGCCGAGTAACAAAGCCCTACGCCATGAAGTCACGTGCCCAACGAGCGAGATTGATGGCAATCAGAAGTGCACCTTCCCAACGGGAAACCCGCCAGCCGGTGCGCCGCTATCGCAAGCCGAGTAACAAAGCCCTACGCCATGAAGTCACGTGCCCAACGAACGAGATTGATGGCAATCAGAAGTGCACCTTCCCAACGGGAAACCCGCCAGCCGGTGCGCAACAGGATTAGGACCAATCCGACCATGCCCACCAGCACGATAAGGCCACTGGAGGCTTCTGGTGAAACAGGCAGCGGCTTAAGTAGGCAGGTCAGGCCAAGCACTCCGGCAAAATTAAAAAAGTCGGACCCAATAAGATTACCAAGCAGCATCTCATTCTTGCCTTTGACCGAAGCGGCCAGACAAGTGACGAGTTCTGGCAGGCTGGTTCCGGCGGCGACGATAGTCACCCCGATAACCCACGACGATACTCCGAGCGATGTGGCAATGGATGTGGCCGCAGACACCATAAGATGACCGCCCATGGCAATGGCTGCGAATCCACCGATAAGCAGCACATAATCCAGCCATTTCACGGACCGGTCCTTGAGCTCTTCCAACTCATCTTCACCCGGCGACTCGCGCTTCATGCCCAGATAAACAAGGTAGCTGACAAGCAAAGCCATCAACCCGGCACCAAACCAACGTCCAAGCTCACCCACAAAGGACACCGCAAGGATACCGGCAGTAGTCAGAAACAGCAGCAGGCCGTCGCGATAGACGATTGTTCTGTTAGACACCAGGGGCTTTATCACGGCCATAAGGCCAAGGATAAATCCGAGATTGAATATGTTGGACCCCACCACATTGGACAGGGAAATATCGTTGTGCCCACGGAACGCGGCATTCATGGTCACAAGAAATTCCGGCGCCGAAGTCCCGAGTGCTACAATAGTCAGGCCGATAACCAGTTCGGACACGTTGTATTTTCGGGCGATAAGGGCAGCCGAGGTCACGATCCAGTTAGCGCCAAACCAAAGCAGAACTGCGGCAGCGCAAAAAGTGATGATGTCTATGGTCATTAAATATGTGTATGCTATGCGAATGAATGGGGCAAGCTAGGCTTCGGAATCAGCCTGAGTCTTTTTCCATTCCTTCACGATTTCGGGTTTGGGTTCTGCCCACTCAAGGATGCTCTCACGAGTCGGTGCGATCTTGACGACTTCACTGGACTTTCCACGCTTAACCGTCACACCGACTTTCTCACCTGTCGCTTCGAAATGCTTTCGAGCCTTGCCGGAATAGGAAGCCATCAGAGCGGCCGCATCATGCACGGCTTCAGTGCTCCAATCTCCTGCCACAGGACGTCCTACAGCAAGCGGTCCGGGGAAATTCACGACTTTGAAAACATAATCGGCAGGTTCGATACAGGCTTCGATCTGCTGATTATCTTCTGCGGTTCGGCCAAAGGTCAGCCAATTGGTTCCGGCCCAATACTGACGACCGGCACGGGCCAAGGAAAAATCAGTGGCTGACGGACGCTCGCGGTGCATGAGCAACTTGACGAACCGTCCGGCGCCGGAGGCCTCGGTCAAACAACACCCGCCGCCGGGAGTCGGAATCTCGGTGAATCCATACTGCTCGGCCAGTGCATACTGCGGCTTGCGACCGCGCCCGGACCAATCAAGAAGACGTTCACGGTCTACCAAACCAGATTCTTCCATGGGGGTGGGGTTCAAATTCTTCGCACTCAAAGGCCGAAGTAACACGTCGCGGACATGTGCCCGTTTGGTGATAAGATTCAAAGCATCGGCCCGCTGACTCATGGGCCGTTGCCCCACCACTTCGCCGGAAATAAGGAACTTTGCACCGTATTCAGGCAACAGCTTCACCGCATGCGAAAGCATGGTAATCTTGCAGTCGATGCACGGGTTAAGCCACTTGCCAAACCCTTGAGAAGGACCGTCGAGCATCATATCGACATACTTCTGCCGAATATCCACTTCCACGGCATCAATACCGTAATGTTCCTTCCAAAAAGGGATCAATTCCGGTTTACCAAAAAAGGGCGTGACAAAGTGCAAACCGAGCACAGTCAATCCCTGGTCCATCACGGTCCGTATAGCCAGAATCGAATCCAAGCCGCCGGACAACAGCGCAAGCGCGTCGTAGTGTTTATTCATATCCGCCATGGATGCGACCACTATGTTAGATCGGTGACAAGGGCAAGAATTTTACGAACCACTGCCCATCCAGCCTTTTGAGTCAATCAACAACATGAAAGCCATAACACTTGTATCAACCTGTTATCAAACGACAAACACCTGCCAACATGAAACTTTTTCACCTTATATATGATTGTTGCCCACCACACGCGTATCTGGTATTTGAACATGTTGCTCAATTGTTGCCGCCTGTAAATCCCGGAGGATGAATACATGGCACGAAAAGCCGTTGATCCTGAAGTTCTGCGCAAAGAGGCGCTCGGCACTGCCCTGACTACCATTGAACGCAAGTTCGGCAAAGGCTCGATCATGCGTATGGACGGCGAAGCGTCCCACTCCATACCCGCTATCCCGACCGGTTCCATCGGTTTGGACATGGCATTGGGTATTGGTGGCGTACCACGCGGTCGCGTCATAGAAATTTATGGCCCGGAATCCTCGGGTAAAACCACATTGGCCCTGCACATCATTGCCCAGGCCCAAAAAGCTGGCGGCAATGCCGCGTTCATTGATGCCGAGCATGCTCTGGACCCCGGCTATGCGAAACGACTGGGCGTCAAGACCGACGACCTGCTCATTTCCCAGCCAGATTACGGCGAACAAGCTCTTGAAATCGCAGACTTGCTCGTACGTTCCAGCGCAATTGACGTCGTGGTTATCGACTCCGTTGCCGCACTCATTCCGCAGGCCGAACTTGAAGGCCAAATGGGTGAAACGCAGGTGGGCGGTCAGGCTCGACTCATGTCCCACGCGCTCAGAAAGCTGACCGGCACCATCCACAAGTCCAACTGTGTCGTTATTTTCATCAACCAAATTCGCATGAAGATCGGCATGACCGGCTACGGTAACCCGGAGACAACGTCTGGCGGTAATGCACTCAAATTCTACGCCTCCTGCCGTCTCGACATCCGCCGCATCCAGACCTTGAAGGACAAGGACGAAGCATACGGCATCCGTGCCCGTATCAAGGTCGTCAAGAACAAGGTCGCTCCGCCCTTCCGTCAGGCATTGGTTGACGTTTTGTACGGCCAAGGCATCAGCCGCATGGGAGAACTGATCGACATGGGTGTAGAGCACGGTATTATCGAAAAATCCGGTTCATGGTTCGCCTATGGTTCCGAAAAACTCGGACAGGGCAAAGAAAATGTCCGTCAGTTATTGCAGGATAACCCTGATATCGCCGAGTCCATTGAAGAGAAACTGATGACTCATCTCGGATATCGGGACGAAGTCGAAGAAGCCGGAGACGCCGGCAAATAAAGTGTTTTTAGCCCGGATGAAACGCCTCGGGTCCGTGTCCCGAGGCGTTTTTATCTGGAAATCATTTTTTGGAGAATTTGCGAGATGAAAGCCAACGAAATCCGTCAACGGTTCCTTGAATACTTCGAGAAGAACGGCCACGCCATAGTGGAATCTTCACCGCTGACCCCCAAGGACGACCCGACCCTGCTCTTCACCAATGCGGGCATGGTCCAGTTCAAGAAACTTTTCCTGGGCCAGGAAAAACGTGACTACAACCGCGCTACCACTTCGCAAAAATGTCTGCGCGTGGGCGGGAAGCACAACGATCTGGAGAACGTGGGCCGCACCGCACGCCACCACACATTTTTCGAAATGCTCGGCAACTTCTCCTTTGGCGACTACTTCAAGGAAGACGCCATCAAGTTCTGCTGGGAGTTTCTCACCGAAGAACTGAAGCTCGACAAAGAACGCCTCTATATTACTATATATAAAGATGACGACGAAGCTGGAGAACTGTGGAAGAAGGTCGCAGGCGTTCCAGAAGAACGTATTTTCAAACTGGGAGAGAAGGACAACTTCTGGTCCATGGGCGACACCGGTCCCTGCGGTCCCTGCTCCGAGGTCCATTTCGACCAGGGCGAAGAAGTCGGCTGCGGTCCAAACTGTGGTATCGGCAAATGCGACTGTGACCGCTATCTTGAAATATGGAACCTCGTGTTCATGCAGTACGATCAAGCCGAAGACGGTACTCGCAGTGACCTGCCCCGCCCGTCCATTGACACCGGCATGGGGCTTGAGCGCATCGCTGCCGTAGCACAGGGCGTAGCCTCCAATTATGAGACCGACCTGTTCCAGTCCATCATCCAGTACACCGCAGATCTTGCTGGCGTGAAATACCACCAATCCGAAGAGATCGACACCGCGCTTCAGGTCATCGCCGATCACTCCCGCGCCATCGCCTTCCTGATCCCGGATCAGGTCCTCCCGTCCAATGAAGGACGCGGATACATTTTGCGCCGCCTTATTCGCCGTGCCTACCGCTTCGGCAAACTCATGGGCCTTAAGGGTTCCTTCCTCTGGAAGACCGCTTCCAAAGTCGTTGACGACATGGGTGGTCACTACAAGGAACTGGAAGAAACCCGCGACTTCATGATCGAAGTGGTCAAGGGTGAAGAAGAAGGCTTTGCCAAGACTTTGGACAAGGGCCTTGAGATGCTCGAAGAAGAACTGGCCGAACTCAAAAAAGCCAAGGTCTCCATCGTTCCCGGCGAGACTACCTTCAAACTTTACGACACCTACGGTTTCCCCATCGACATCGTGCGCGATATCGCTGAACAGCACGGTATGGGTGTTGATGAAACCGAATTCGACAAATTCATGCAGGAGCAGAAAAAGCGCTCCAAGGCCGCATGGAAAGGTTCCGGCGAAAAAGATGTCGCCTCCACCTTCCAGACACTCCTGGAACAGGAAGTCACCTCTGAATTCTCCGGCTACGAAACCATGGCCGACCAGTCCGACATCGCCTACCTGCTCACGCTTAACGGCGAAGTGGTTGACACACTGCCCGAAGGGGCTACCGGCTGGGTAGTCGCGAAGTCCACACCATTTTATGGTGAATCCGGCGGTCAGACTGGCGACACAGGCTCCATTGCCGCATCCGGTGGTAAGGCCGACGTTCTTGAAACAGTAAAGCCTTCCCAAAAACTGACTGCGCATAAAGTGACTATTACCGAAGGATCATTTGCCACTGGTGACACTGCGTTCTTCAATGTTGATCGTTCTCAACGGCTGGCCACCATGCGCAACCACACGGTAACTCACCTGCTCCATGCCGCCCTGCAAAAAGTTCTGGGCGACCATGCAAAACAGGCCGGTTCACTTGTCGGCCCGGATCGTCTGCGCTTTGACTTCACACACATCAAAGGGTTGTCCCATGAGGAACTCGCCGAAGTCGAAGCCATCGTAAACCAAAATATACTCGACGCCATCCCGGTGGACCGCTCGGTCATGAGCATCAAAGACGCTCAGGCCAAAGGAGCAACGGCTCTGTTCGGTGAAAAATACGGGGATACCGTTTCCATCATCGAAGTTCCGGGCGTGTCCATGGAATTCTGCGGTGGGACACATTTGGATAACACCGGCATTGCCGGGACATTCGTTATCACCTCCGAAGCCGGAGTCGCCGCAGGCATCCGTCGCATCGAGGCAGCCACCGGACACAACGCCGTGGGTTACCTCAACGAACGCCGTGAAGCCGTTGCCGAAGCTGGCGCTATGCTGAAAGCCCAGCCCGCTGATCTGCCCAAAAAGATCAAAGACCTTCAGAAGCAGGTCAAAGACATGGGTAAGGAGATGAAATCCTTGCAGGCCAAGCTCGCATCCGGTGCAGGCCGTGACATGATGAGCGAAATTGAAGAAATCAACGGCGTAAAAGTTCTGGCTATTGAACTGGAAGCCCCGAACATGGGGGTCATGCTGGAACAAATGGACGCCCTGCGCTCCAAAATGGATTCCGGTGTCATCTGCCTCGTGGCAGCCCACGACGAAGGCAAAGTCTCGGTCGCACTCGCGGTAACCAAGGACTTGCACGATCGCTTCAAGGCTGGCGACCTGATCAAACAGGTAGCCGGTGAAGTCGGCGGTGGAGGCGGAGGCCGCCCCGATCTGGCCCGCGCAGGCGGCTCAAACGCCGCAGGTATCCCCAATGCCATTGCCAAAATCAAAGAACTGATCGCGGGATAGTAACAGCAATCAAAAGCCCCTCACATCAAATGATGTGAGGGGCTTTATCTTTTCATAAACAAACTCTTAGCTATCCAACATGATCAAAGTAGCATCATGTGCCGGTTCGACCTCATGATGGCACCCTGCTACAACACCGATAAACATGACGAGTACGGCTGCGCACAACAGAATTCTTTTCATAGGATTTCCTCACTTAATTTTGTTGAACCATACCACGCAGACCTCGGTAACACAAAACAGATGTTGGAAAAGGCTCACTTATCCCCCTTGGCGACCCGAAGCAGAAAAAACTTGTCACTTGACGTGATCTATGGCACAAGCATCCTCCCGGTTAGAAGAACCGGCGTGTTTGGGACACCCCCGTTACAAATGTTCCTAACGCGCTCGACCTTCTGATCGCGCGATTATAAATTATACGTTGCATGAGGGTTGACATGCGCATTTCATATGCGTAGAAGTCCCCCTCTTAGTTTGCGCAAGGAGCAATTTTATGAAGACATATAGCCCGAAGCCGGAAGACGCGAACCGTGAATGGTTCATCGTCGACGCCACGGACAAGATTCTGGGCCGTCTGTGCACCGAGATCACTACTCGTCTGCGCGGCAAGCACAAGCCTGAATTCGCCCACCACATGGACATGGGTGACTTCGTGATTGTCATCAACGCCGACAAGATCAAGGTCACTGGCCAGAAGCTGGACAAAAAGATGTACTACAAGCACACCAATCATCCCGGTGGTCTGAAAGAAAAGACCCTCCGCGAGATGTTGGCCATCAAGCCTGAGAACGTCATCACCGCCGCTGTCAAAGGCATGCTGCCCAAAAACCGCATTGCCGCTCAGCAGATCAAGAAGCTGAAGGTCTACGCAGGTTCCGAGCATCCGCACGCAGCCCAGGCTCCCAAACCTTTGGATATTTAATCGGGGATTATCATGAGCGATTTCACTTACAGCACTGGTAAAAGAAAAAACGCCATCTCCCGTACCCGCCTTTATGCTGGTACCGGGCAGATCACCGTTAACGGTCGTCCTTTCGAGGACTACTTCCCCCGCAAGACCCTGCAGATGGTTGTTCAGCAGCCCCTGAAGCTGGTCAAGATGCTCGACAAGTACGACATCAAGGCCAACTGCTCCGGCGGCGGCGTATCCGGTCAGGCCGAGGCACTGCGCCACGGCATTTCCCGCGCCCTCTGCGAGATCGACCCTGAACTGCGCTCCATTCTGAAGCCCGCAGGTCTCCTGACCCGCGATGCTCGTAAGAAAGAGCGTAAAAAATACGGTCTCCGCGGCGCCCGCGCCAGCTTCCAGTTCTCCAAGCGTTAAGCCGAGAATCGGAATACAAGACTATCAAAGGTCGGTACCCCATTGGGTGCCGACCTTTTCGCGTGGAATCACACATCGAGTTCCATCCATCTTTTCTCTCTCCTCCCTCCCTTTCCCGACAACGCCTCACCACCATGGGCGTGGACACCAATCTTACCTATATTTTGGACGAAAAAAGAGCAGAGACAAAATCTCTGCTCATATTTTAAACAAATAGAACACGATCAAGTGGTCATTCAACAAGCGCTTCCTTGTCACGAAGCACAGGTTCAACTCCGCTTCCGTCCTTTTTCCGAATCCCGACTTGGGTAATGCCGTATACAAGTCGTTCAGGTTCTTCTCGCACCACCTGATCCAATTCCGGGGTCACGGGCGTCATGGAAGTTATAGCCCCACCATTTTCGCTTATAGTGACGAACACACGATCTCCGGACTGAGGATAGAAATACGTATCCCCACCCACCATGGCATTGCTTCGCTGATCTTCCGTGTCGACAGATTTACATTTGCCAACAAACAGATCAGGGACATCGGGCTCAAGTGCGTACTCAAGCGTAAACGAGACGTTTTTGGTCGTATACCTCTCACCCACCAGTGTCGTTTTCACATCGACAATGGTGGCGATAGCCTTGATTTTCGAATCGCTCGATGCCTTTGCATACACTCCTGGCGGCATAAGAGCTGAAGAGGGAACCACCGACAAGACCAGAACCAGGGCACACAACCCGAGTGCGGCACATGGATATTTTGAGGAATAACTCTGCATTTCTTCTCTCCTTTCTGCCTTGCCTGATACCACATTCCGTCATTTTGCAGAACAGAGAAAAAACGTCCAGATTATAATATGGATTCGTCCCTTGCCCAATCCCGGTGTTTGACATTAGGATGCCTCCATTATGTCATCCAAGAAAAAACCACAGCCAAAGATGCTGTTTGCGACTCCGGAAGGTGAAATATTCGACCATCCGGATCTTTTACTCATGATCCGTCGAGGCGACGAATTCGGCCTGCCAAGACCTGATGAAATCACCCCGCTCCCCGCAGAATCCGAATTCTTCATGCTGCCCGGTCGTCACGCCATGGGCTATAACCCGGAAACGGGACAAGCCGAAGTCATGGAAGAACTGGCCGTGGCCGCATTTGCTTGTCCGGGTCACACGCTCACCGGCGTTGCGGCCTACGACTTAGACGACGATGCGCCAATCCTGCCTTTGCTCTCATATGGCGGCATTGGATTTGCTGACGGCAAGTTCTGGGTCTGCGCCAAAAAGGTAGACGACGACAAACGACAAGTGTTCAAGCACATTCCGCCAGATCGAGTGGAAGCTGGAGCGCACCAACTTATTTCGGAAATGCCGGAAAATCGATTGGTCAACCATCTGGCAGGTTGTGCCTTGACCAGCGGTTGTCCTGCAGCCAAAAACCTCGCATTAGGCCGCTTTGAATGCCCTCTGCCTACGGCACAGTCATGCAACGCCCAATGCGTCGGGTGCATTTCAAAACAGCCCGAAGACTCCGGATTCCCATCCCCGCAATGCCGTATCAGCTTCACGCCCACGGCCAAGGAAATCGTGCAGGTCATGCGCCGCCACGAATCCCGTGAACGCCGCCCCATCTTTTCCTTTGGGCAGGGGTGCGAAGGCGAACCGCTCACTGAAGCTGAACTCATCTGTGATGCGATCAAGGAATATCGATCTGACGGAGGGTCCGGTACTGTCAACGTGAACACCAACGGGTCACGCCACATGGTCATTCCCGCCCTCAAGGTGGCCGGAGTGAACTCCATCCGCGTCAGCCTGAACTCAGCGCGTAAAGGCCCATATGAGGCGTACTACCGTCCCAAGGGCTACACCTTTGAAGATGTCCGTGAAACCATTGCCAAAGCCCATGAGGTCGGCATGTTCGTGTCATTGAACCTTCTCTTCTTTCCTGGCATTACCGATACCGAAGAAGAATTCGACGCATTGGTTGAACTGGGCGAATCATGCAAATACGACTTTGTTCAGTTGCGCAACCTCAACCTCGACCCAGACCTATACATGCGGTTGATGAAACCCTTCGGGCATTCCCCAAGCATGGGCTTTATGAACTTCAAGAAACGGCTTAAAAAGGCTCTCCCGTGGATTGAATACGGATATTTCAATCCGTATCTGGGATAACCATTACACCCAAAGGATAAAAGCCGCCCTCCATAGAGAGGGCGGCTTTTTTATTTTCATCAAGTTGTCATTTCAATTGCGTCGGATATTCCTTTTTTATCCACGCAGCCCATCCACCTTTCAGAGCATAGACGTTCTCATGACCGGCCTTGATCAAAGCCTGCGCCGCCCGGGCGCTGGTGTATTCATTATATCAGGCGCAATAAAGAACAACCGTCTTACCTTGAGGCACATTCGCTATCCACGAAGTGTCATCGTGCGGTTTACGGACTGCATTCTTGATCATGAACTCGCTTTTGTCCCAATCCCGGCCTCGACGGACATCAATAATCATCAATCCATCGAAATCGATCATCTCCGCCAGTTGCTCCACCCCCATGCGGGGGATATTGTCACCGGCACTTGCACTCGGCACACTTTCAACCAAACACACAAATCCCAGCATGAAAGCCAATGTCATCAACAACATTTTTCGCTGAATCATATTTCCTGCCTTCTTCTGTCGCCACATACGTCAACCGCAGGGCAAAATTTCCACCATCACAAAATGATGGGGATACTCTGACAATAAAATGAAAACAGGGTCAGGTTCAAGACAAACCGATAATAATTCCATCAAAAAAAGGCCGCTCCAAAGAGCGGCCTTTTATAAACTCAATACAATCTAATACTAGGGAAAAGTAATCTCGACTTGTTCACCAGAGCCTTCGCGCTCAACGATTTCACCGATGCGGTAGGCATCAACGTCATCACGAGCGTCAAGTATCTCCATGGCCTTGTCTGCGCTGTCTGCTTCAAGGATAAGAATATATCCGATACCGCAGTTGAATATCTGCAACATTTCCGGCCAGGACAGTCCACCCTGATTCTTGAGCCAATCAAAAATCGGCAGCATATCCCAGGAGCCAAATTCAATGGCCGCCGTGACATCATCAGGCAAAACGCGGGGGATATTGTCGTAGAAACCGCCACCCGTGACATGAACCATGCCCTTGATGGTCAGAGATTCCATAACTTCAAGGACGGCCTTGACGTAAATTTTGGTCGGCTCGATAAGCACCTCGGCCACGGTCTTGTCCGTACCGGGGAATGTGTCGTCTTGTTTGAGACCGGATTCGCCAAGAATCTTTCGAATCAAAGACCAACCATTGGAATGGGCGCCCGTAGAACCGAGCCCGATGAGCACATCACCAGCCTTGACGTCCTTGCCAGTCACCATCTTGGGCGTATCCACCATGCCAACGGCAAAACCGGACAGGTCGTACTCGCCATCAGGATAGAAACCGGGCATTTCAGCGGTTTCACCGCCAAGAAGTGCGCACGCTGACTGACGGCACCCTTCACACACACCGGACACTACCTGTGCAGCTACGCCGGATTCCAACTTGCCTGTAGCAAAATAGTCGAGGAAGAACAGTGGGGTCGCCCCTTGGACAAGCACATCGTTGACCGACATGGCAACCAAATCAATGCCCACGGTGTCATGCTTATCAAACATAAAGGCAAGTTTGAGCTTGGTACCAACGCCGTCAGCGCCGGACACGAGCATGGGAGCTTCCATACCGGAAATTTCTGGCTTGAACAGACCGCCGAAGCCGCCGATGTCCGTTGCCACGCCGGGCGTGAAGGTGGATTTCACCATATCTTTAATACGGCCGACAAATTCATTGCCTGCCTCGATGTTCACACCAGCTGCGGTGTATGCCTGGGAACGTTTGGCGCTATCGCTCATGTCTTTCTCCTAACAATCGTTCAAGATGGAGCTTCTATAGATGGTTGCTCGCCCAAGTTCAAGAAGAGAATGGACGGCCCGCCAATTGCATTGCCATAATTACAGCCTGCGCGTATATAAACAGTAAAAAAGAACACCGTCTGTCATGGAGGAAACCATGCGCCATTTCAGTATTATAGCCATCGCAACCCTGACCGTCCTGATTTTGACGATCACTCCGGCATTGGCCCAGAATAAATTTAAAAACGAAGACACTGCCAAAAACAGACAGGACAATGCGTTCGGCACACGCTCAGTTGAAGACGAAAAGCCCACAACCACCTTTGGTACCAATGAGGCCGGAGACAGCACCATCAGTTCAGACCCGCCTAAAAAAGAACAAACGGATTGGTATGATCGAGAAACCGTGATCACACCATGGGGCGTCTCTTCCAAACCAGCCAACTCAAATTCCACCACGACGACTACCGAAGAATTTGTTGACGAGGATGGCAAGAAGACCACCCGAACGACAACCACCAAGACAAAAAAAGACTGAGTTCATTCTCGGCCCATGACGAACACACACCCTTCTGGTAATATACCGCCAGGAGGGTTTTCCCATGATTGAAGCGAGACTTTGGGAATCAATTGGACGCGACACGATTTCCTGCCGATTATGCAACCACTACTGTCCGATCAAGCCCGGTAAGCGGGGACGATGCGGTGTGCGTGAAAACCGTAACGGCACACTCTATTCGCTGAATTACGACAAAATTGCCGTTCAAAACCTTGATCCCGTAGAAAAAAAGCCACTCTATCATTTCCAACCGGGGACACGCACATATTCAATAGCCACCATGGGCTGCAATCTACGCTGTTCATTCTGCCAGAACTGGTCGCTGTCTCAACCGCCGCACGAAAACGGTATCATTGAAGGTCATGCTGTGACACCGCAACAATTGGTGGACGATGCCACCAGACGTGGGGCCGCCTCCATTTCCTATACATACTCCGAGCCAACCATCTTTTTCGAATTGATGCAGGATACAGCCACTCTCGCTAAAGCGCGTGGCCTGAAAAATATTATGGTGTCCAATGGCTTCATGAGCACGGAAAGTCTCGATGAACTGGCACCGATTATTGATGCCATCAACGTGGACTTGAAATGCTTCACCGAAGATTTTTACAAAGAGATATCCGGCGCACGCCTGAAACCTGTGCTGAACAACCTCATAAAAATCAAACATGAACTCAAGTGGTGGCTCGAAGTCACGACCTTGCTCATCCCCGGCCACAATGATTCTCCGGCTGAATTGAACCAACTGACAGAATTTATTGCCAAGAAACTCGGCACAGATACGCCATGGCACATCTCCCGCTTCCACCCGGACTACCAAATGACCAATTCAGGAGTTACTCCCGGAGACGCTCTGGAAACCGCATATGATATCGGCAAGTCAAAAGGACTTAAATACGTATACATCGGCAACATGCCGGGACTTGATAGACAAAAGACCTTCTGCCCCGGCTGTAACGCCCAGCTCATCGACCGTTCCGGGTTCTCCATTCAGCGCTCAGGAATCAAGAATGGTCGGTGTACACAATGCGGCAAAATCATCCATGGCATAAATATGGGATAGTAGCACTTGCCAAGAGCGAGCATATGCAGTAGGTATGCATCCCTCCACGGCGCAGTTGTTTGTTTTTTTGGTTTTGTCAGAGTGCGAGAGTTTCCATCTGACACAGTGCAGTGAAGGTTAAGTCTCTGTATATCCCAATATGCCAAGATTTACCTCTCACAACAACGCAGCCAGAGCGTAAGCTCTTTGTGACTTGTCAGATTCGTGAGGATTTTCTCTGGCAAGGCGCAAGAAAAAGACGGGATCGCCGCGTATTCCCATACGCAAGAGTCCGACTTTATCGCAGCAACGCAGCTAGTGGAAATCCTCACGAATCTGACGGGGCGTGGCGCAGTCTGGTAGCGCGCCTGCTTTGGGAGCAGGATGCCGGGAGTTCAAATCTCTTCGCCCCGACCAGCAAGAAATAAGGCCTTGAGCGACATGCTCAAGGCCTTTTTCATTGGCCTAATTTATTCCACACCTTGGCACACCCTCTCATTTCATGGCATACCCATGACAAGAGGAGGTTTATCATGCGCTATGTTTCAAAAATATTGTGCGGGATAATGCTGAGCTTGACCATCCCGATTTCAAGCATGGCCACGGAAGTAGGAACCTTGACAGAACTGCATCAGGCCCTTGATGCCGCCAACAATGGCTCGCACAAAGAAATAATACTCCAAGACGGCAAATACGTGTTGCAACACGCGTTATCCATTCAGGCTGACGGCGTAATGATACGATCCAAATCCGGCAATCGTGACACAGTATGGTTAGTGGGACCAAGCATGGACTCAGAAGTCGGCCATGTCTTTCATATAAGCGGTTCAGACATTACTCTTCGAGACATGACCATTGGCCGTGTAGCCAATCACGCTATACAGATCCATGGGGAATTAAACGCTCATCGTCCCTGTCTTGCCAACTTGCATATTCTCGACTGCCGGGAACAAATGATCAAGATTTCGACAAACCTCGACGCTCCTAACATGGGATGCATGGGGGGCATCATTGAAGATTGCCTTTTCGAATACACTGCCAAAATTGGCCCTCATTTCTATATCGGGGGCATAGACGCACACAATGCACGAGATTGGACTGTCCGCAATTGCGAATTTCGAAATATAGCAAGTCCAGACAAAGAAGCGGCTGAATATGCCATCCATTTCTGGTCTGGTTCTCGCGGCACACAAGTCGAAAACAATCAGATTATTGACTGCGACCGGGGCATTGGTTTTGGAATGGGTGACAGTCCTCATTTCGGCGGCGTCATACGAAACAATATCATCACGCATGGACCTCAAGGGCGTTATGCCGACGTCGGCATCTCCCTTGAGTCCGCTTCCGGTGCCATCGTCACCGACAACCAGATTTTCTTCCAACATAAATATCCCAACGCTATCGAATATCGCTTTCCAGCCACAAAGGATGTGGTCATTAGCAACACATCCACCAACCGAGCCGTCGTCAGCAGAGACGGAGGACAAGCAATCGTCCATTAAGTTCTCTTTTATCCTCAGAAAAACGTCGTTTTCACAGCTTGTTTCCAAGTAGATTTGAAAAGTACCTGATGTATTGAAAAAAGTAGTAGCTATTATCACTTTGATTGAATATATGAATAGATATTGAACAACCAAAAACCTCCATGGAGACTGTTATGCCCACAAAGCAAGCAGCAGGGTGCGAACGCCCCGGCCCCAAAGTCGAAAACGTTACGCAACCCAAAGAAAAAACCGCATCGCAAATAGCGAACGAATCACAAGGAGGCCCCATGATTCGTGTTGGACAAAAAGCCCCTGATTTTACCGCTTCCGCCTATATCGACGGAGGCTTCGGTTCCGTAACCCTTTCAGAATATTTAGGGCAGTGGGTTGCCCTTTGTTTCTATCCCGGTGATTTTACCTTTGTCTGAGCAACCGAAATTTCTGCGGTCGCAGAAAAAAATGAAGAATTCGAAAAACTCGGCGTTCAGGTTTTATCCATGTCCACGGACTCCATGTTCGTTCACAAAATGTGGGATGAGCATGAACTTTCCAAGATGATCACCAAAGGCAAAGTACCCTTCCCCATGCTGTCTGACGGCGGCGGTGCGGTCGGCTCCATTTATGGAGTCTATGACGAAGCCGCCGGCGTTGATGTGCGTGGCCGCTTCCTCATCGATCCTGATGGCAATGTTCAGGCATTTGAAGTCCTGACCCCACCAGTTGGTCGCAACGTTTCAGAAACTCTGCGCCAAATTCAGGCCTTCCAGCTCGTCCGCGAATCCAAAGGGACCAAAGCCACACCATCCGGCTGGAAACCCGGAAAACCCGTCTTAAACCCCGGCCCCGGCCTTGTCGGGAAGGTCTGGGAAGAATGGAAAGTGATACAAGCCTTCGACTAACCATTCACTTGATGACTTTCAGACCCTCTGACGATCGTCGGCGGGCCTTTCTTATGAACAATAAAAAGGAGCAACCATGAACTGTCTTTATGCCTTCAACGGCGAACTCATGTGTTTTGTCCATGTCCTCCTCAACGCCTTGGACATGAAAGAAAAGGGTGAGGATACCATCATCGTATTCGAAGGAGCCTCGGTCATATTGATCCCCGAACTCGAAAAAAAGGAGAATCCGTTCAGCACCTTATATTTCAAAGCCAAAGATGCCGGACTGATTGACGGAGCATGCAAGGCCTGTTCTGCCAAATTGGGAGTCCTCGACGCGGTCAAAAAAGCAGGTATTAAATTAATCGGCGACATGGCCGGACACCCGTCCATCGTTGACTATCAAAAAAAAGGGTTCACCATTATCACCTTCTAATTTTCCGTTACGCCAAGATCCCGAAAAAATTAATTTTTCGGGATCTTTTTCTTTTTTGTAAAAGCCCTGCCTATCAAGCAAAAAAATAGCTAAAAAACTTAACAAAAGCACACCTGTTTTAATATTTTGTCTAAACATATCTATATTCTTTGGCAAAATCGACATATCACCGATTTTTATTCGTCCATAAGCAATTTTTATCAGTGGACAGTCGTATTATTTTCACATATTCGGTGAGTGCTTTTTGGGGAAAAGCATTGAAAACGGCCTTAGGCGGTACTGTACTCGTCCTGGCCCGCTTCCGTTTCAGGACAGGGTATCACCCATGTTCGACCGCCTTTTCCCTGACCCGCCAGAGGGGCGGGAGAGAATCTCAAACTTTATAGGTGATCACATGGCTCAACGTGAACAATGGGGCTCCCGCGCCGGTTTCGTACTGGCTGCAGTTGGCTCCGCAATCGGCCTGGGAAACATCTGGCGTTTCCCTTACATGGCGTATGAAAATGGCGGCGGCGCCTTCATCATTCCTTACATTTTCGCTCTTCTCACAGCTGGTATTCCTTTCATGATCATGGAATTCGGCCTGGGACATAAATATCGCGGTTCCGCACCCAAGGTTTTCCGGTCCATCGGCTCCAAATGGGAGTTCCTCGGCTGGATGCAGGTCTTGGTAGCCTTTGCTATTTCCATTTATTATGTGGCGGTTATCGGCTGGACTATCAACTACACAGGTTTCGCCTTCAATCAGTCATGGGGCGCTGATCCCAAGGGCTTCTTCTTTGGTGAATACCTTGGACTGACAGGTTCCCCGTTCGAACTGGGCGGCATCCGCTGGCCCATCCTTGGTGCATGTACCCTGGCTTGGGGCATCACATGGCTCGCTATCACATCCGGCGTCCGCAAAGGTATTGAACGCGCATGTAAAGTGCTCATTCCCCTGCTGTTCGTTCTGGTCTTGGTCCTCATCGCTCGCGTTGTGAACCTGCCTGGCGCCATGACTGGCCTGGACTACCTGTTCACCCCGGACTTCTCCAGACTGGCAGACTTCTCGGTCTGGGCTGATGCTTACGGCCAGATCTTCTTCTCGCTGTCCATCGGTTTCGCCATCATGCTGGCCTACTCCAGTTACCTGCCGAAAAAATCTGATATCAACAACAATGCAGCAATAACGGTGTTCATCAACTGTGGTTTCTCCATGCTCTCCGGCGTCATGATCTTCGCCGTTCTGGGCAATATGGCTGAAGCGACAGGCCAAAATGTAGCTGATGTTGCCGGTGCAGGCGTTGGCCTTGCATTCGTCACCATTCCAGCTGCTATCAACACCATGCCAGCTCCCGCTTTTGTCGGCACCCTGTTCTTCCTCTGTCTGACCATGGCGGGCGTCAGCTCCCACATCTCCATCGTGGAAGCCGTCAGCTCCTCTTTCATCGACAAGTTCGCATGGAGCCGCAAAAAGACTGCATCCATTGTCTGTGCTGGTGGTTTTGCCTTGACTCTGGTCTTCACTACTGGTGGCGGCCTGCTCATTCTCGATATCGTTGATCACTTCATTAACAACCTCTGCATCCTTGGTGTTGCGCTGGTTGAGATTATCCTGATGAGCTACATTGTAGGTCTCGACGACATCCAAAAGCACGTCAATGCCACCTCCGACTTCACTGTCGGCAATGCATGGAAGCTCTGTCTGAAGCTCGTGACTGTAGCCATCCTCGGTTACTCCTTCGTCATGAACGTCTACACCGACATGGGTACTCCTTACGGCGGATACGCCACCAAGGATCTGATCATGCTTGGCTGGTCCCTCTTGCCTGTGGCTTTTGTCCTTGGCATGGCCCTGAACAAGCAGCAGCCCGCACGTAGCTTCGTGCGCAACGACTAGGAGTCCATAATGACAACTTCCGCTATCATCATGATGATTGTTGGCCTCGGTGTTACATGGGGAGGAGCTGTATTCTGCATGCGTCTCGCCATGAACAAAAAGAAAAACTAGCTCCATCAACTACACATAATCAGGGCGGCATCGAAAGATGCCGCCCTTTTTTATATCCATGCTTCCAATAAGACATACATGGGAAACATATCCGCATTTGCCCACAAAAAAGGCCGTCAATAAACGGCCTTTAAAGAATACTTCATTGGGATCGAACTAAACGTACCAGTACATCAAGATAAAGTGACATGCGCTTCCACCAATCACAAACAGATGGAAGATTTCATGAAAACCAAAAACATGAGGCAAAGGGTCAGGCCATTTAATGGCATAGACTACAGCACCGATGGAATAGACCACTCCTCCACCTGCCAACCATGCCAATGCTGTTCCAGACATGGATTGATACAATGGATAAATCCCCACCAGCACCAACCAGCCCATGGCAAGATAGATACCAGTAGAAAGCCAGCGCGGAGCGTTCATCCAGAATATCTTCATGATGATGCCGGAAGCTGCCAGCCCCCAAATAACACCAAAAATGGACCAGCCCCATGCACCGCGCAAGGGGATAAGGCAAATGGGTGTGTAGGTGGCCGCAATATAAAAAAAGATCATCGAGTGATCTACCCGACGCAAAAAACGGACCCAATAATCAGACACAGGCAACCAATGGTACAGCGTGCTGGCCGTATAAAGCAGGATCATACCTCCTCCAAAAATGGAAAAGGTGACAATATGCCACGGCATGGCAGGACTGACCGAACGCAGGATGAGCAACACAGTGCCAAGTATGGCAAGCATTGCCGCAATGCAGTGGGTTAACCCACTGACAGGATCACGTAGAGAAGATAGCACACTTCACACTCCATGATAGATGGTTAGCCAACCATACTATTACACCACTCCCCAAGCATAAACAAGTGATTGAGGTGAAGGGGATCTCCCCCGTTTTTTATGCAGTATGACGCATATCCAATGGATTCAACTGAGGCTGTGCACACTCTTCGGCGTCACGCATCAAATCCGCAAGGGTAACGGTATTCAAATGATCATACATAGCATCAGCAGCTTCCTGCCACAGTCGACGGGTCAGACAGATATCCATACGGTCACATTCTTCCTTACCGGACCGGCATTCCACCAAAGAACCATCACCTTCCAGAGCATGAACAACCTCACCGATGGGTATATCCGAGGCAGGAACAGCCAAAGAATGTCCACCACGTGGCCCGCGCTTGGATTTTACAAACCCAATTTCCTTGAGTTTGCGAATGAGTTTTTCAAGATATTTTGCAGACACTCCCTGACGTTCAGCAATATCCTGAATACGAACAGGACCATCCTGGCAGTTCTGTGCGATGTCGAGCATCATCCGTGTTCCGTAGCGGCTCCGAGTTGTCAGCTTCATGGGTATTTCCTTATGTCGAGTTTTCAGTAACTTGGAATAATCAGATATATTTCATGGGGGAATTATCATAAAAAAAAGGCCACGACAATCGAATCGCGACCTTTTTAGTCTGTTTCATATATGTATAATGATATTTATTCGCTTTTCCGGCTCTTCATATACGCGACGATGCCAAACAAACCAAAAATGTATCCAATGCCGCCAAGAATCTCGGTGACGGATGGACCGGAATCGTGCATCTCTGAAAGCATCCGCTTCACAGGTTCCAATTCACGACGAACGATAGCTTCCACATCCTTGCTGGATGGATCAACAGAGGCTACAGCGACATGCTCATGGTTGGGCGTAGTATCCGAAAATGGTCCTTTGGCTGCGCTGAACTCTGCATATTTCACAGTCCATTCTGCCTGATGCCCGGCACCGGCCTTGAGGAGCAACCGCAAATCAGCCTGATTGGCCCGAACCTCGGCGGGAATCTCGAAATCAAATCGGCCTGTTGCATCGGTCTTACCAGACAAAAGCAATTTGCCGGTGGAACCGTCCCGGACCTCGATTATTCCATCCTGCACCCGACGGGTTCGGCTATAGCCACTGTCCGTAATGACGGTGTTACCTTCTACGTACGCAAAGACATTCACTTTATGAGCCTCTGACACAGCGGCAAGGCATAACGTCGCAACCATGGCCATACAAACGGCAAGAATAAGACGGGTCATGCGGCAAGCACCTCCGGTTTGACCTTGGCAAGAAATGAATACGCGAATCCGGTAATGACACCTTCCACTACCATGATGGGTAAATGGGCATAAAACAGCATTCGAGCCGCGTCCCGAAACCCATCACCGGACAAAGCCAATGCGCTGGCTGTCAGAAGAGTACTGAGCAGCATGGCAAAAAAACCACAGGCAAAAGCCGCTGCAAAACGACTTCCGTTGCCATTGATAAGCAGCGGACGGAAGACATAAAAACACAAGACAGCCGGAGCAGCCATGGTAAACGTATTCACACCGAGCACAGTCAAACCACCGAACTGAAACAATACGGCTTGAAGAACCAGTGCCACCAAGATGGATGGGAAGGCAGCCCAGCCAAGCACAACACCCAGCAGGCCATTCAAAATCAAATGCCCGTTAGCTGGGCCGATGGGAACGTGAATAAGCGAAGCAATAAAAAAAGCGGCGGATAAAATAGCCACCGACATGATCTGATCGTAGTCTATCTTCTTTAGTCCTATGGACGTACCGAGAACCGCAAGACCAGCTCCGCCCAAAAGCACCGGCCCGGAAAGGACCCCTTCGGATATATGCATGAATTTCCGCCTCAGTCCTCATCACAACGGACTTGAATTTCAGTTGAATTGTTACAGCGTGTTAACAATTTGAATTTTGTATACACTCTGTATTCATTCTTTTCAAGGAGTGTTTATCATGATGAATACATATCAATAAAACACGGCTAATCAAAATCTGCGAGAAGTGCACTGACCTGAACCCCGGCAATAACCGGCTTTTCCTTATATGTCTGCTGAATACGATACAAGGCGTGATGCAGCTGATCGGACGAAATTCCATTTTTCAAGGCCGTATGCGCCTCGATATAGGCGGCAATCGAATCAGATACTTTCAACAACGGTCCATCCTTAGGGTCCAAAGTATCCAAATTATACTCACCGGCAAGCTTGGCATCCGAGGCTTCAATCACCTCGCCATCCCGATTGATGGTGGCCTTAAACTCAGAGCCGACCTCCAAGCCAAGAAAATATTCCAGCCGGTCCGCGATTTCAGCATACCCACCTTCCTTGAGAGGCGTCAGTACAACCCGCTCAAGTTCAATATTTTCATACTCGTGGATCAGATCACCGATTTCCTGGGAAGCTCCTTTGACCGGCGAAATAATATCGCGGGTCAACAGTTCGGGTAAATCGTGAAACAAACCGGAAAAGAAATTATTCTGGCACCGAGCGCGACACGCCCCCACTTCCATACTGAAAAACCACGAATATGAAGCCACAATAAACATATGCCCGAGAACCGAGGTTTCCGGTACGCGTGGAGTTTGTGACCATCGTTTCTGATAGCGCAGCCGACCACACATACGTGCAAACCGGCCAAGGACATTGTCATTCTCGTTGAGCAACTCGGAAACGCCCTTCAAATCACGCAACGCTTCCAACCGAGAGACAAAACTGTCTTCGATCTCGATAAGCTCGTGGTCCATGGTGTTAATGGATTTAAGTAATTTAAATTCGGAATAACTGGCGTATAGATGTGCTGCATTCAAGATACGCCGAGCCAAGCCTTTGTCTTCCGGCTGCATAAGATATTCGCTCATGCCGCGCATAAACCCCTCGCCCAACGGCATTATCCGCGGTTTGAGCTGATCAAGAACCCAGTTGGACAGGGTTCGATAGTCATCAGGATTTTCCTTGATACGATAAAAGACCGGCGGCTTGATGTCAGTAATAACGAGGCGATACAGGTAGTCATAAATACCGCCTTCAATAATGGACTCTCCGAGAGCACGCTTGCGTGCAACGTCCATCCCCTTTGAGTTAAGCAAAAAAAGCACCCAAGCCACAATCATCTTGTGTCCCTGCTTATCCACCTCCACCAACTCCATGGGCCGCAGCTTGTCATTCCACCGCTTCATGAATGCGCCGGAAAAAATAAGTTCAAGCAAGCTCTTCCTGATGATGACAGACATGGTCGCTCCCTGTTTTCGATGAAGAAAAACAGTGCCGAAATTACAAAATGATTGCAAGAAAAGAGGAGAAGAACATCGATTCACAACTCCAATTAGACAATTCCCTTCGTTCTGTAATCATTTAAGGGCTTACTTCTCAACGTAACAATGATATTCTCTATACACGAATTAAATTCATATCTCATGAACAGGATACAGATTCGACGCTAACATCATGAATATTTGGACTAAAGTTATTATCACATGGATTCTTTTTGTTGTCGTCTCCTTTTCTGGAGTCGCCTACGCCGCCACACCCGTCAGGGTCGTGGTTGACGCTTATAATCCTCCCAACATGTATCTTCAAAATGGTCGTGCTGCCGGTTTGTACTCGCTCCTCCTTGACGCGATCTTCCAACGCATGGAGTACGATGTTTCCATTGAAGCTGTTCCATGGAAACGAGCTATGGATATGGGGGCTCAAGGAACAGCCGGAGTAGCCGGTATATACAAAACACCTGACAGACTCCTGATCTATGACTACTCTGACCCGATTTACACTGAACTGCTTCTGGTTTTTGTCCAAAAAGACAAAAAGTTCACATTCGAAAGTGTTAAAGATCTGGAAGGAAAAAGAATCGGTGTAATCCTAGGATGGTCATACGGCCCGGAGTTCGACAAAGCCAAAGCACAAAAGACATTTGAAGTAGAGCCAGTCAATCGAGACCAATTGAACTTCAAAAAACTGATGGATGGTCGGCTGGACTGTGTCGTCGCGTCCAGAGAAAGCGGCTTCTATGAAATCGCACGCAAAAAATACACAGAAATTCTCCCACTCCCAAAATCACTCTTGAGTAATCCGACATATCTCGCATTTGCCAAACACACGCACAAAAAAGACTTTCTTATGCGCTTCAATGCAGCCTTACGTGCGCTCAAGGAAAGCGGTGAATACGAACTGCTCGTAAAAGACTTCATGCATAAAATCGACTTTCACACAATACCTTCACAGTAACTCCAGCGCAGAGCTCAAAACGAATATTCACGAAACGACAATAAAAAGGCCTTGGTGAACATGTTTTCACCAAGGCCTCATCGTATTTTATATGACAGGAATTCTTATTTGCGAACCAACAAGGCCACCGTCTCGATATGATGCGTATGCGGGAACATGTCCACGGCACGCGCACGCTTGATTTCGTATTTGTCGGACAATCGCTTCACATCGCGAGCCAAGGTTGCGGGATCACAGGATACAGCCACAATTTTTGGCGGAGCCAACTGGAGAAGGGCCTTGGACATGTTTTCGTGCATGCCGGAACGAGGCGGGTCAACAACCACGAGATCGAACTCAGGCAACCGCTTGAGATCGCCAAGCCCATCATCCAAAGAACCAACCGCGAAGTCACAATTTTCCAAGCCGTTGAGCTTGGCAGACGAAAAGGCCTTGGCAATGGATTCTTCACTGATCTCGAAACCAATAACGCGTTCTACAGAGTCAGCCATATACACACCGATAGCCCCAGCGCCACAATACAGATCAAGCAATGTCTCGGAGCCGTCGAACTCACCATACTCACGAATGGTGTCGAACAACTTTTCGGCTCCGGCGGAGTTGGTCTGAAAGAATGTATTGGGAGAAATATGATAGCGGGCATGCCCGACTTTCTCTTCGATAGCCTTTGTGCCGAGACGGAATTCCACATACTCACCGACGGCCAAAGTGCTACGCTGAGAACGGGAAGAGTGAACAAAAGAGGTCAACTCAGTGAACCGCTCCACCAGAGCTTCACCCAATGCTTCGACTTGCTGAAACTTCCGTGTATCCGGGGTAGTGATCACATGGACCATGACTTCGCCAAGCGCAGTGTGACGTATGACGAGATGCCGCCAAAAACCATTCTGGGTCTTGGGATCGTAAGCGGCAATGCCGGACTCACGACAAAACTCGCGCACCATACGTAAAATTTCAATATCACGTTCGGCACACAGATGACATTCCTCGATGTCGAGAACCGGAGCCAGCCCTTTCTCACTTGCCGGAAGTTGACTCCGCAGACCGAGGTGCAGACCGCCGTCACGCCGCTCAAAAGCAAATTCCATCTTGTTACGATATTTCCAGATGGTCGGAGAAGCCGCCGGAGCATCCATGGGCACGTCCACTCTACCTATGCGGGACAATGAACTCTGGACCTGGGCCGCTTTCTGAGCAAGCTGTTCGTCATAATCAAGATTCTGCAACGCACATCCACCGCACTGACCAAAATGCGCACACTTCGGTTCCACACGATATGATGAAGGAGTCACCAATGTTTCGGCTACGCCCTCGGCAAAACGTTTCTTGGCACGGACGATACGAGCCTTCACGGTGTCGCCGGGCAATGCGTCCGCCACAAAGACGGCCATACCGTCCACACGGGCCACCCCTCTGCCGCCAAAGGCAAGGGATTCTATAGTACATTCGATGAGATCATCTTTCTTTAATGGCATGGTGCCTCCAGTTGGTTGCAGGAGAGGTCGTTTGACATGCTTTTAAGCGGCTGTCTATTGTATTCGACATGATCGACAAAGCCACAGCCTTGCAAACCGTGCTACGCAAGCTCAAAAAGCTCCCGATGGAGCATGCTATCGACCTGCGCACTTACAAACGTAACAGGTCTGTGGTTATAAAACGAATCGGCGAAGATGAATTCGACGTGGTGGAAAAAGGCTTCTTTGAAGAACGCTTCCTCGTGCCGCATTCAAAAATGAAGAAACTCCTGAAAATACTATTAAAAAAAGAATTTCCCCGATCAACAAAAATACGCCTTTACGACCTCGGCCCCGCCGAAGCAGACCTTCACATCAAGCGAAAAAAGATATGATGCTCGACATAGCAAACGTTATCCCCAACACACTCTCCCGCCTCAAAAGACTCGTGCCGGGAAGCGGTCTGGAATTATTGACCTACAAGCGTGACCGATCTGTACGCATCGTTAAAAACAACGACAACGCCTTCACCATAACGGAATCCGGCTTTCAGGAAAACACGTTTTCATCCGACCTCAAAGGCATGAAAAAACTCCTCAAGACTCTCTTGAAAAGGGAGTTTCCCCGCAGCAACAAAGTACGAATGCAAGAAATCACCTAAGTATATCCCTCTAGAGACGGCAATGTAACAACCACGGTTGTCCCGTCGTCTTTACTGCTCGTGTAATCAATGGTTCCCCCCATGCTTTCAGCCATAACTTTTGCCCCATAGGCTCCCAAACCGAGACCACCGGACTTCCCGACCGTCGAATACTTTTCAAAAAAAGAATCTCGCACCTCTCGGGGGACTTCTTCCGAATTGGAAACTTTGAATGACAAAAACTTACCATTTTCCAAATTGACACGGACTGTATCCCCTATTTTCGAGGCCTCAAAAGCATTCGTCATCAAACAACCAAGCATCCGCATAGTCATTCCACTATCAACTTTAGCCCACAACATTTCATGTTTGCCTAAAGGATTCCCTTTGAAAGTCACATCAAGCTTCACTCCGCAAAAGCGTTCATCAGCATCAAAGCCTTTTGCCAACAGGTGAACCAGTTCAGCAACATTTACCCAAGATGGTCGAGGCTCCATCTGACCTGACTCTATCAATTGAAAATCAAGAGCCATGGACACATGGTTTAATAAAATTTCCGCCGTTTTGGTCATAACAGCCAGATCGTCCACTTGCTCACTGGTAAAATTCTTGTTCTCCTGCATGGAACGAAGCATACCAATTATACCAGCCAACGGGGATCGAATGTCATGAAGCACAAGCTGCTTGTTTTCTTTAAAAAACTGCTCAACCTTCTTGCCAGATGAAATATCCACAACCACGTTGGTTGTACCTATTGAGGTCGCTCCGCCGTTAAAGAAAGGAGAACTCCCCACCAATCTGACATCATCATTGCCAAAAACAACCTCTCCAACACTATACACACCACTCTTTAGCGCCTGCATGGCGGGGCACCCTTCACAGGGGCTTTCTGTTCCAAAAAGACTTTCATAACACTTATGTCCTTTAAGCCCTCGTGCGCACTTTCCGCCCTCCTGAGCCGAGACAATATCCATATCTGTATTTATTTGAACGACTTTCATATTTCGCAAACTGTGCAGAACCGCCATTTCAGAATCGACTACGCATGACCGTGACGAAGATTTAGCCCGATGAACAAAACTGAGAAAAAGTTCCGGTGCATCGAAAACAGCACGACGAACCTCTTCTGACAACTTCCCATTCATTGCCATCAGCAAGTCTGGATTCTCCTCCAGTTCACGTGCGAGAGCCAGTACAGACCGCTCGGAAAGCGTTGAAGGCTCACCCCGCTCAACCTTGCTCAAATAGGAGTGGTGAATACCTATTCTTTTCGCAACTTGCCGGATGGAATACTCTGGATTTTCTTTTCTTCGTAACTCACGCCGTCCTCGGATATAGTCTCCAAAAAGTATACTCATTCTCACCTCACCAATGATCTATTTGTTACCAGAACAGGGTATACGTCTACTATACAGTAGCCAACAAACCACTGACAAGATTGATGATCCATCATCTTTTTTATATGCCGCCAAGTATAATCAGTTATGTCAACCAAAGCAGCAATATGCGAGATATTAATAATTATTCCTGCACATTGAAGAAAATCAATCCGAAATAATGCGAACAAAAAAAAAGCGGCTTTGAAAGCCGCTTTTCATACGATTAAAGACAGATTTATTTTAAAGCCATATTTGAAGGAGATGTCGCAGGCTGATAATCTACCAATTCCATGGTAAAATGGCCCACCTTGACCTTGGACTTGACCTTAACAGGGATGCGCCGGGCATCTGCCGAAAACCAGACGAGGAGTTCCGCGTCCTTGGATTTCTTGAACACGCCAGACAGATGTTTGATATCCAATCGCACACGAAAAGCGTCGATCATCCCAATTCCAGTTTCAATGGTTTCCATGGCTTCTACCGTGGCCTCACCCACCACGGACTTCTTGCCATCGGACACATTCGCCCCGAATTGCATGGTCTTGTAAAGTATCTGTTTACGAAAGCTAAATAGAACAGACATGGGATCAAAAGCGTCCACAGGCTGATCGATAGTGTGCTTGAGTTCGCCCTTCACATATCTTCTGGACTGATTGGTTTTCTTATCAAAAACCAAATCAACCTTCTTATGGTACTTCCCTTCGTTTTGGTCCTTCTTGTATCGTAAGGAATGGCTGACATCCAGATCCGTCCATGCTTCAAGCACATCCCGAACCTTATAGAATTTGTCCACCCACGGCACAGTGGTAGCCGTTGCCTTGAAATATCGAGCCGGAACACCATCCACTTCCGTGTCGGGCATAACCTCCAGCACGGCATCCCCTGCATGGATAAATGTCCAATGAATCTCATAGGTAAGTTTTTCACCTGGCCCAAAGGGCACTGTCCCGGCAGCAAAAGCGCAGGGAGCAAACAATACAGCACAGAGCGTCAAAACGATGATAATAATTTTCTGCATATAAGCACTTTCGCCATCTTTTACCGACAAGTCAAGATATGCCCCTCTAACCTCTTCGTTGTTATGGACAAAAAAATGCACAAACGATACGAAAGAGACAGTGATGCCCTGATAACAATACGTTCACGAGGAGAAGCCCGTATGATGTTGAGAAAACGCGCCTGGGACATGATGCGCGACGAATACCCCACAGTACAGGATGATGCCAGTCTGGCCGAAACCATTCGCGTCATGCGTGAAGCCATGGTGGATGCCCCTGATTCACAGGTTGTGGTAGTCAAGAACAAGGGCGGCAAGCTCGTTGGGACCATCAACCTCTGGAAATTGTTCAAGGCAGTCAAAAAATCGGTGCTCAAGGATGACAATCTCAAAGCAGACGGCAAAGTGGACTGGGATCAACAGTTTGCCAACGCCTGTCTGATCTGCACCCAACTCCGGCTGGATGAATACCTCATTACCAACCCTCCCATACTCAAGCCCAACGACCCAATTCTTGTGGTGCTGGACGTCTTCCTCAAGTCCCGCCGTGACTGGGCTCTTGTCGTTGAAGGCGACCGCGTCATGGGCGTGGTCTACGTCACCGACGTATACCGCGAAATGACCCGTGACATGGTCCAGATTTTCAAATAAACGACTCTTGAACCGACCTCGGTAACGGGGTCGGACAATAGTCACCTTCGACACGACAAGGACAGATTTTGAAACTGGATAAAACACTTCTCCAATTCCTGCGCGGTGAAATATTTTCATCAGGGTGCAACTTCACTCTGAAAGGCTCATTTGAAGAACGCAGCAGGCTCACTTATATGCAACGTGTGGTCAAAGGGGCCAAAGTGCTGCACATTGGGTGTGTGGATCATACGCCGGACAAGGTAAAACGAAAACTCGCCAGAGGTGTCTGGTTGCACAAACTGCTCATGGACAGTGCCAGCCTATGCGCCGGAGTAGATATCAATAAGGAAGGCATTGAATTCCTTTCCAAAGAGATGAAACTTCCACACGTTTATTGTGGCAACATCCTCACTGACGAAATCCCCGGCGTCAACGACGTTCAATGGGAATATGTGATCCTCGGCGAACTGTTGGAGCATGTGGATAATCCCGTACAATTTCTCGAAACCCTGCGCCAGAGACCGGGACTTGAAAAAGCCAAATGCATTATCACGGTTCCAAACGCCTTCCACTACAAGAATTTCAAAAAAGCCTTGAAGCAGTATGAAGACATCAACAGCGACCATCGGTACTGGTTCACGCCGTACACGCTATCCAAAGTTCTGGTCATGGCTGGCTACGATGTTGACGATATTCAGTTGACGCAGGACCGCGCCTTTACATTTTTCCCGCCTATTCCTTGGTTTCTCCTGAAACGCTACCCACTCCTACGGAGCAAGGTTGTAGCTCTGGCTTCTCCGCCCCAATAGGCGCTGAAAAAAATGCAAAAGGCTCGGACGATTACTCGTCCGAGCCTTTTTATTCTTTTGTAAAGATTGAGGACTTACGGTTTCATTTTCAAATCCATCATAAGCAGCATCTGCAAGGCTTTGGTAATCTCACGATCATATTTGGCATCCTGAGCCAAAGCCATGGAAGCTTGTACCAGTCCCATGGGCTCAGCGTAAGGACGCTTGGTAATCATTGCGCAAAATGAGTCGGCCACGGCACACAGGCTGCCTGCAAAATCCTGCTTGATGCTCTTGAGAGGATAACCTGACCCATTGGCCCGTTCATGATGTTGAGTCACACACTGCTCGATTTCAGCGAACCGCAAACCGAGTTTATTGAGCATTTCATAACCGACTTTGGTATGAGCGTTAACCTTGCTCCTTTCATCACCGGTCAAGGGCTTGTCCTTGGACCGAATAAATGCCGGCACTTTGGCCATCCCTAGATCGTGCAGGAACAATCCGGCCAAGACATGATCAAACGTCTTGCGCTTCACTGCATCAGCAAATCCTTTTTCCTTGATCTTGCCCCACAGGGCCAACCCGAGAAATCCGGTGTTTACGGAATGATTCTCCAAAGAGTGCTCGGTATGAAGCCGACGAACCAGCGCACGAGAGCGGCGAATATCCGTATACAAATATTCAGAGAGAACCATAAGGTCCACCCAAAGCTTCTCGAACACGGCTTTCACTGGCTGCTCAAAAAACTCGGCCAGCCTGCGGGTCAATGCCTGAGTGAATATATCGGCAATCTCTTTTTCCTTGAGATTCCTGTCAACCAACACCAGATCAAGCTGATAGCTGATATGTTTGACGTACACGGAGTGATCTTCGCGTGAAACAAAGATCATCCCATCCTTGGTCATGGTGAGCAGTTCTTCGATCTGCTCGTTGGTCAAACGCCCCCCCACCTTGTAGTAGGGAATAATCCGAGAAACATCTTCCTTGAACGAAAAGATGTTTAATGGTGGGCGATATTTGTTGAAACTGCCCAGAATATCGGCACTGATCTGATAGTATTCCTCATTGAGACCGTCGGGGATGTCGTGTTTCTGCGCAGAAGTCATCAGTTCTCTTCTTTTTTGAGCTTTTCATACAGCTTGACCACATTGGTCTGGGTAACCGCCTTGCCTCTCTCTGGCTGCCCCGCTGTGACGACAACGATATCACCTTCATTGAAGGCAGAAGACTGCCGAACAAATACTTCAGCTCGCTCCTGATGGTCGTCTATAACGTCCAGCGGTGCTGCAGGGATAACCCCCAATGAAAGATTTGTGAAGTGCCTAACCACAGAATCGGTACTCAAAGCGTAAATTGACTGTGCAGGACGGCATGAGGATAAAATTCGCGCAGTCGCACCAGATGTGGAATGACAGACTATGGCTTTGGCATCCACCTTGCCTGCCAGCATGGCAGCGGCGTGGGCCAGGAAAGTGGACGGATGTTCCTTGACCCCATCCACGGCCACATTGCTCATACCGGTTTCAAACATATATGCTTCAATTTCGTATGCAATCTTGCGCATAAACTTAACCGCTTCGCCCGGATACTGTCCTACAGCAGTTTCTTCAGACAGCATGACACAGTCTGCACCATCCAGAATTGCGTTGGCCACATCAGTTGTCTCGGCGCGGGTAGCCATGGGTGAATTGACCATGGACAGTAACATCTGGGTCGCCACAATAACGGGTTTACCCAACTTGTTGCAGGCTCGAATAATCCGCTTCTGTGCAGTGGGCAGTTCAGCCAGATCCAATTCCAGACCAAGATCACCACGGGCAACCATGATGCCGTCAGCCTCCTGAAGAATTCCATCCAGACAGTCCAGAGCTGCTGTTCGTTCAATCTTGGCAATAATGGGCACACGCCGATTATATTGAATCATTTCGGCACGCAGATTACAGATATCTTCTGGTTTCTGCACAAAACTCATGGCGACTACGTCCACACCCAAATCCATGCCGATAGCCAGATCAGCCTTATCCTTGTCCGTCAACGGGGCAAGCGTGGTGGTTGTACCGGGAAAAGTGATGCCCTTCCGCGGTGGACAGATACCGGAGTTGGTCGCCACAAGACGTATGAGGTGTTTCCCTTCGACTTTGACAACTTTAAACCGTATGACACCGTCACCAAGGGCGACAGGGTCGCCTTCCTTCACCCCATGGAGCATCTCGGGGATATCGAGACAGATAAATGGTCCACCATCTTCTTTATACTCGTCAGGGGTTCCCAACAGGACTTCAGTCCCCTTGTTGACCTCAAAAGCGCCGAGCCCTACATCACAAGTACGAATTTTAGGACCTGACAAATCCTGAAGCACGGTCAGGGTGTACCCTGTCTCCTGCTCCAGTCGACGAATGATCTCCACCATCTTGGCAAAAAACTCTCGCCCGCCATGAGAAAAATTGAGTCGAAAGATTTTTGCCCCGGAAGCTACCAAGTCCCTGACGGCTTCGTACGTTTCGGTTCCCGGCCCCAATGTCGCAATTATCTTGATATGCCTATCCATACCAGCCTCCTTGTACAGCCCCCACTCAAACGGGTGATTTACCCGAAATGGAAACGTCTTATGAGCTGAATTTACTCTTTTTTTAAAAAACCTAATCCCTCAAATTTACGGCAAGTCTAGGCCGCACCCCCAAAAAAAGCAATGATACTCGATTATTTTTGCCGATCATTCTTCGGCGGAGTGGTTGACTTTCCCTTGATTTTCAAGCACAGGTGGGAAGAAGTGGAAATCAGTGTAAAATTAGTGTAAGAATGTGGAACACACGGTTGTTCCGGGGGAAAGATGAAGTTTAAAGGTCACGCACACAGAAGCCTTGACGACAAAGGACGGCTCATATTGCCGCCCGAGTTCAAGGATTTGATCCGCGCCGAATCACCGGACGCGGTCATGGTGCTGACCATTTACGACAAACATGTCATCGGCATCACCCCCGAGCAATGGACGTTGCTTGAAAGCGAACTTGACGGGATCAAGGCACCGAGTCGCGCCCTCCAGAACATCATTCGCCTTTTCAACCTCGGCTACACCGAAATCAAAGTAGGCAAGCAGGGACGCATAGCCATTCCCGCGCACCTGCGCAAGTCGGGCAAACTGGAAAAGGAAGTGGTGGTCATGGGAGCAGGAAAACGGTTTGAAATCTGGTCTGCAGAAAGCTTCGACCAGCTGCTTGAAGAGGACAATGACGTGTCCGCAGAGCTGGCTGAAAACAACGTCGCCCTCCCCTTCTAATGAAGCAGGGCAATCACGATCCCGCATCGCTGCACACGACTGTTCTTTTACATGAAGTTGTCGAGTGGCTTCGACCCAAACCCGGTGGCCGTTATATGGATGGCACGCTTGGTATGGGCGGCCACAGTCTGGCGCTGTTACAAGCGGCGGGCGACAAGGCCGAACTTTTAGGGCTTGACCGTGACGAAGAGGCTTTGACGCTGGCAAGAAAGCGTCTCGTGGATTTCAAAGACAGGGTTCACCTGTACCACACCCCCTTCTCCGGTTTTGAGGAAGCCCTGGATGATATCGGTTGGGATACGGTTGACGGCGCGGTTCTGGACCTCGGCGTCTCTTCCATGCAGTTGGACGTTGCTGAAAGAGGATTCAGCTTTGTCCACGACGGTCCATTGGACATGCGCATGGACCCGGATTCCGGCGCTTCAGCCGAAGATTTGGTCAATACGCTGAAACACGGTGATCTGGCGCGAATCATCAGGGTCTATGGGGAAGATCCCCTGGCCGGGAAAATCGCGTCTGCAATATTGAAGGCAAGGGACAAGGAACGAATCACACGAACGCTCCAACTGGCGAGTATCGTGAGATTGGCTTATCCGCCCAAGATGCGACATACAGCCCGCAATCATCCGGCGACCCGCACCTTTCAAGGACTGCGCATAGCGGTCAACAGGGAAACAGAGGAACTTGAGTATTACCTTAAAACCATCATCGGACGTCTGAAACCGGGCGCGAGAGTGGCTATCATTTCGTTTCACTCCCTGGAAGACAGGGCGGTGAAGCATTCATTTCGGGATGCTGCCAAGGGGTGCAAATGCCCCCCGCATCAACTTCACTGCACCTGTGGCGGCATACCCGAAATGAAAGTGCTCACCAAGAAACCGTTGATCGCCTCGGACGCTGAAAGGGACGTGAATCCCCGCGCAAGGAGTGCCAAACTCAGAGTCGCGGAGAAGCTCGGACCAAACGGGGAAACCGTATGAGCAAGACCGACAAAACGCTCCTTTGGATGACACTATGCCTCCTTGGCATGGCGCTCACTCTTGGCTTGGGAGCTGTTTGGTTGAACATTGAACGTATGGATCTCGCCTATGATCTACGTAAGATGGAATTGAGTCTGGACCAGAAAGAGGATCTGGCAGTGAAGCTGACGGTTGAGAGGAACAACCTGGTTTCACCATATCAGCTCAAGAAGCTCGCAAGTCGGCTTGACTTGGGAGTGGCCGCGCCGGGACAGATACGGCGAATAACGGACACAAGGTAGCTTCGCGTACTGCCATATACGCGCCGCACAGTGGGAACAACAGGGATTACAATGGCAAAGGACAGTAAAAGGCGCACCGATCTAAGCGGAATCAAAATAGGGCTAGTCATAGCCTTGTTTACGGTTGCGCTTACTGGTTTGTGGGCTAGAGCCGGATGGGTTCAACTCCATGACGGCGAATACCTGGCCAACAAGGCCTCCAAACAAAGCCTCGCCGCCGAATGTGAATACGGTGAACGGGGTCGCATCTTTGACCGCAACGGTCAGATGCTTGCCACTTCTGTGGAAGCCAAATCAATTTTCGCCCGTCCCTATGAAATTGAAAACATCGATATCGCAGCAGACACCCTCTCTCGTGATCTCAAGCTGACCCGAAGAACAGTCTACAAAAAGCTCAAATCAAAGAAAAAATTTGTCTGGATAAAACGGCAGGTCACAGACCGCGAAGCCGCCGCTGTCGCCAAGGCAGATTTATCCGGCGTACGCCTGACCAGTGAATTTAATCGAATTTACCCCAATGGACACCTTGCCGGGCAGCTGCTTGGTTTCGTTGATATAGACGGTCAGGGTCGTGAAGGCATGGAGTTGGTGTTCAACAAACGAATGACGCCAAGCAAAGCGGACTTTATCGTACAGCGTGATGCCACGGGCCGCCGCTTGTATCTTGACGCCCATGGACGCGAAATGGACATCAACGGTCTTGATGTCACATTGACCATAGATACCCATCTCCAGCACGCCGCAGAACAAGCTCTTGCAAAATCCATCGCCAAATACGAAGCTCGTGCGGGCATCGTACTCGTGGTCGATGTAAAATCCGGCGACATCCTCGCCATGGCCAATCAACCTTTCTTCAATCCGAACATGGTACGCGTATCCAAGCCCTCTCATCGCCGACTGCGTCCCATTACTGATATCTATGAACCCGGTTCCACCATGAAACCGTTCCTGTTTGCTGCCGCTCTTGAAGAAGGTGTGATCGAGCCGGACACCCTGATTAACTGCGAAAACGGCAGGTGGCGCGTAGCCCGCAAGGTGATTCGGGATACTCACCCGGAAAAATGGCTGCCAGCGCACAAGGTCCTTCGCTATTCATCCAACATCGGATGCGCCAAAATCGGTATGGATATGGGCGCGAGTGTTTATCATTCATACTTGACCAAGCTCGGCTTCGGTGAGAAGACCGGCCTCGGTCTGCCGGGTGAATCTTCCGGCATTGTCATGCCTGCCAAAAAGTGGACATCCGTTGATTTGGCGGCCATCAGTTTCGGTCAGGGAATCGGCACCACGGCTGTCCAGCTCGCCAAGGCTTTTCTCTGTATCGCCAACGAAGGCGTTACCAAAGACCTTAATTTGGTAAAACAGCCCGAGATTACACGGAAAAACACGGCCATACAAATATTCAGTCCTGAGACCACAGCCAAAGTCCTCTCCATGATGAAGGATGTGGTTCACGAAGACGGTACCGGCCGCAGGGCGCGAATTCAGGGAATCACCATGGCTGGCAAGACTGGTACAGCTCAGAAAGCTTCTCCCAAAGGCGGCTACGGCGACCAATACATGTCTTCCTTCGTGGCCTTGGTTCCGGCAGACGAACCGGAACTTCTGGTCATTACCATGATCGACGAACCACAAAAATCCAACTACGGCTCCATGGTCGCGGCCCCGGTCTGCCGCGAGGTCACCGTGCGGACGCTGGCATACCACGGCAAATTATCCGAAACTCTCGACACCGTTGTTACCGAAAACATATCTGTCGATTCACTGGCCGAAAAACCACTGCCTCAGGCAGTGACAGCACCTCTGGCACCTGCCGACACCAACGCAGTGCCGAACATTACCGGGATGCCCGTTCGCAGGGCTTTGGAGTTGTTGACGAAAATGGGAATAGTTCCTGTGCTCAAAGGGCAGGGAATGACGGTCAAAAGCCAAAAGCCCGCAGCCGGGCAACCATGGCCCACAGACCAAAACACGGAGGGTACGGATGATGTTTTTGTTCTCTGGCTCTCATAGTGGCAAGGAAAAGGACGAGGAAAACGGCGTTATGGAATTTGAAGCCCTGCTGAAAAAAGCGGAAAAAGGCCTTGTTGTGCGCACTGACTCGCGCAAAGTTCAGGATGGGGAATGCTTTGTCGCAATGCCCGGGACTGCGGTCCGCGGACTCGACTACATCCCCAGTGCTCTGGACAACGGTGCGCGCTATATTGTCGCACCCGAAAGTGCCCGTGATCTTGTTGCTCCCGTTGTGGAAGAAAAAGCCTTGGCCGTGTACGTGGAAAATCCCGCCGTAGCTCTTGGGGAACTCGCCCGTGCCCATTTTCATCTCACAGACCGCGACGTCAAACTGGTGGGAATTACCGGCACCAACGGCAAAACCACGACCTCTTACATCATCGAACACCTGCTCGCCTCCACAGGACTGAAGGTCGGCGTACTCGGCACGGTCAATTACCGCTGGCCCGGTTTCCAAATCGAAGCATCCCTGACCACCCCGGACTGCTGGATGATCCACGAACTGATCTTCAACATGAAAAAAGCCGATGTGGATGTCGTCCTCATGGAAGTATCCTCCCACGCGTTGGAACAGTATCGCGTAGCCGGTCTCGACTTCAACGCCGGGATCTTCACCAATCTCACACAGGATCATCTCGACTACCACGGCGACATGGAAACTTATTTCAGAGCCAAGGCCAAACTTTTCAAGGATTACCCGACGGAAACCAAAGCAAACATTTCCAATTACAACGATCCGTATGGCCGTATCCTCCTTGCAGAATGCCCCGACTCCATCGGGTATGGTATCGGCGACATTTCCACTGTTCGACAAGAAGTCGGCGACCGGGAAATGGTACAGGGTCGTATCGTTTCCATGGACGGGCAAGGCATCGAACTGGAAACCACGTACAAAGGGAAAAGCTGGACCGTTCATTCCCCTTTAATCGGTGCATTCAACGCCATGAACCTGATGGCCGCGCAGGCTGTTGGCCTTCAACTCGGACTTAACTGCAAGGACATGCGGTCGTTAAAGAACTTCCCCGGTGTCCCCGGTCGTCTCGAACGCGTCATAAACGACCATGGCCTTGATGTTTTCGTAGACTTCGCCCACACACCGGACGCTTTGGAAAACGTTCAGCACACACTCAAATCACTCAATTTCAAACGCCTTATCACCCTGTTCGGCTGTGGTGGAGACCGAGATCGCACCAAACGCCCGATCATGGGTCAGGCCGTAGCGCGATATGCAGATGTGGCCGTCCTCACATCAGACAATCCCCGCTCTGAGGACCCCATGATGATCATGGACGATATCCGCCCCGGACTGGCAGGCACCCCTCAGGTGATAGAACACCCTGATCGCAAAACCGCCATCGCCATGGCCCTTGAGGAAATGGAACAGGGTGACGTTCTGTTGGTTGCAGGGAGAGGACATGAACCAAACCAAAAAATCAACGGTGAAATTATCCCCTTCCTTGATACGGAAGTTACTGCCCAACTGCTTGAGGAAATGTATTCGTGAATCTGACATTGGCTGACGTAGAACTCTGCCTCGGCGGCATGGCTGAAGAGGGCCACACTAAAATCGTCATCGCCTCGGTGAAGACAGACTCTCGCACTGTGGAAAAGGGGGACCTGTTCTTCTGCGTCAGCGGCGAAAACTTTGACGGTCATGAATTTGCTGCACAGGCTGCAAAACAAGGTGCTGCCGCTATCGTCGCATCCCGCATGCTCGACGATGTGGATACGCCTGTCATCATGGTCCGCGATACCGTTGATGCGCTGGGTCGTCTGGCCGCGTGCTGGCGCGACATGTGCGGTGCCAAACTCATCGCAGTCACCGGCACGGCAGGGAAAACCACGGTCAAGGAAATGCTCTACGCCGTAGCCTCGCAAAAATTCAACACAGCCAAAAACTATCGCAATTTCAACAACCAGATAGGCCTGCCCTTGTCCATGCTCAAGTCCACCGTCGAACAGGAACTCTGGATCATGGAACTGGGTATTTCCCAACGTGGCGACATGAATGAACTGGCCCCTATCGCCAGCCCGGACATAGCGGTCATCACCAATGTCGGCCCCGGTCATCTGGAAGGACTGGGCAACGAAGCTGGTGTCGCCCAAGCCAAAGCCACCCTGCTCAGGTATTTACGTCAGCCCGGTTCTGCTATTATTTCGATGGACTATCCATTACTCTGGGACGCCGCACGCGAACTCGTGGACGCTCCTGTCGGGTTCTCCACCAACAACGATTCTCACACCTCCTTTGTTGCCTCGTTTCTCGGGGCCGAAGCCGGTAATCTGGGACGTTTCCGGCTTCGGACCCCCGAGGGCGAGGAAGAATTCGAGGCCCCATTCTGCGGCGAACACTATGCCGAGAATTTGGCCTGCGTAGCTGCCGTGACCCATGCTCTCGGCATGAGTCGCGCAGACGTTATTTCCGGTGTTCAATCACTTAAACCGGACACCCAACGGTTCTGCTGCAAACCCAATGGCGACCTCATGGTCATCGACGACACATACAACGCCAACCCTCTTTCCATGGAACGGTCCATTGAAACCGCTGCCAATATGGCTGACGGTAAACCATTGGCCCTCGTTCTTGGAGACATGCGCGAACTCGGTAATGAAGCCGTTATGCGCCATGAGGAGCTCGGACGGACCATCAAGGCCATTGCCCCGGCGGTTGTCTTCTATAAAGGTGACCATTTCGAGGACGTTGCACGGGAATACGGCAAAAAAATGCACAAGGTCGACACGCAGGACGATTTCGCCCATGCGTGGCAGTCCTTCGGCGTGGCCGATGGCGTGGTTCTGGTCAAAGGATCGCGTTCCCTCAAAATGGAACTCTTCGTGTCCGCCTTATGTGCAGGACGCACTGTGAACGCCCAAGGAGGCCAACAGTGATATATAATTTTCTCGTACCGCTTTCCACTGACTTGGGTATTCTCAATGTCTTCAGGTACATCACCTTCCGCTCGGTGTGGGCGCTGTTGACCGCTCTCATCATTTCCATCGTGTTCGGTCCAGCCATGATCCGCTGGCTCAAACGCATTAAATGCGGTCAGTACATCCGCGAAGACGGTCCTCAGCATCAGGCCAAAGAAGGCACCCCGACAATGGGTGGCATCATGATCCTGATCAGTGTGGGCGTGTCAACTCTGCTCTGGGCCGACCTGTCCAACATCTACATTTGGCTGACCCTGCTCGTATACTTCGGGTTCAGTGCCATCGGTTTCGCCGATGACTACATCAAAGTCGTCAAACGACAGAATCAGGGATTGTCCGCCAAAGCCAAATTCACCTTGCAATGTCTGGTGACTGCCGTGGCCATTGCCTTGCTCATTCAGGAGCCAGCCTATTCCACGCAGCTGTCCGTGCCATTCTTCAAGAATTTCAACCCGGACCTCGGCTGGTTCTATCTGCCCTTCGCCATGGTGGTCATGGTCGGAGCGAGCAACGCGGTCAACCTGACAGACGGACTCGACGGACTTGCCATCGGTCCCATGGTCGTTGCCATGGCCTGCTTTGCCATTTTCATCTACGTATCCGGCCACGCAAAAATGGCCGATTATCTGCAGGTTCAAAGCATTCAGGGCATCGGTGAAGTGACCATCTTCTGCGGTGCCATGGTCGGTGCAGGGCTGGGCTTTCTCTGGTTCAACGCACACCCGGCACAGGTTTTCATGGGTGATGTCGGTTCACTCGGACTCGGCGGCGCGCTCGGATTCGTGGCCGTACTTGCCAAACAGGAACTCCTGCTCGCCATTGTAGGCGGCGTGTTTGTGTTTGAAACCCTCTCGGTCATTCTTCAGGTCGGATATTTCAAACTGACAGGCGGCAAGCGTATCTTCAAAATGGCCCCGCTCCATCATCATTTCGAGCTCAAAGGCATCCCTGAATCCAAGATCATTGTCCGATTCTGGATTCTGTCCATACTCATGGCCCTCATGGCCCTTTCCACACTCAAACTGAGGTAATCGAGGCATCATCGTGAATCGTATCGTCCGCAACTTCATCGACCAACACATCCTCTCCGGCAAGCAGGCCGTAGTGGTTGGCGTGGGCAAATCAGGTCTGGCCGCAGCCCGTCTTCTCGACGTGTTGGGTGCCAACGTGCGCGTGGTGGACAGAAGCGAAGATGTGACCGAAGACACTCTGGGTGAACTCAAAGGGAAAGTGGAACTGGTCACTGGACCTCATGAAAAAAAGCATTTTTCAGACGCGGATATCATCGTATTCTCCCCGGGTGTGCCAGTAAAGAAACTTGCTCCGGTACTGGAAGGGATTGCTCCGCGTACAATGGTCTCCGAACTGGAATTTGCTTCATGGTTCATCGAGGCCCCCATGTTGGCCGTCACCGGCTCCAACGGCAAGACCACGACCACCACACTCATTTCCGACATTCTGGAACAGGCTGGCCGCACGGTCTTCACGGGTGGTAACATCGGCGTTCCTCTGTGCGAGTATCTGTTGGACATGGAACCCGCCGAGATCATCGTGCTTGAAGTCTCCAGCTTCCAGCTCCAGAATTGCCGCCTGTTCAAACCACATGTCGGTGTATTCCTGAATTTCGCAGCCAACCACCTCGACTACCATGAAGACATGGAAGAATACCTTGAGGCCAAGTTGACGCTGTTCAACCGAATGACCGGCGAAGACATTGCCCTCATGCATGAATCCCTACGTGACGTTATGAAGGACCATCCCTTCACCAACGCTCATGTCGAATGGTTCGACGCAACAGACCGTTTCGACGCCCCTCATCTTCCCGGAGAACACAACCGTTCCAATGTGGAAGCCGCGTGGCAGGCAGTGAAACAGTTCGGCGTAACCAAAGAACAAGCTGCCAAAACCATCCTCAATTTCAAGTCACTGGCCCACCGCATCGAACCTGTTGGTGAAAAAAAGGGCGTCCTGTACGTCAACGATTCCAAAGCCACCACACTGGAAGCAGCTTTGGCCGCAGTCCGCTCTTTCGATCGTCCGGTCCGCATTCTCATGGGCGGTGTTTGGAAAGGAGGCGATGTGGTCGCTTTTGCCAAGGGCATTAAAGGTTCGGTTGTTCATGTAGGTCTGTTCGGCGGAGCCAGAGAAGAACTGGAGCCAGAACTGTCCAAATCGTTCCCTGTGACATGGGATGAAACGTTGGAGAAGGCGATCAAACGGCAGGCTGCCAAAGCCGATGCTGGCGACGTCATCCTGCTTTCCCCTGCCACGGCCAGCTTTGATCAATACAACGGCATGGCCCAACGCGGTGCAGACTTCAAGCGTGTTGTGGGAGGTCTTGATGACTAACCGCCTCAACGCCAAGAAAAACGGAACCGCCAGAGGGCGCATTGATCCGTGGCTGCTCACTGCCACCATGATTCTCGGCGGCTTCGGCCTCATCATGGTCCTGTCCTCATCCGGCATCATGGCCGAACGGGTCTATGGCGATAAATATTTCTTCTTCAAACGGCAGCTCATGTTCACAGGCGTGGGCCTCGCTGCCATGTTCTGCTGCATGCAGATTCCCCGGCGAGTACTCTACTCCATGACTTATATATGGGTCGGCATTGCCATTACACTGCTCGGGTTATGTATCTCGCCACTCGGTGTCTCAGTCAACGGAGCCAGTCGATGGATCAATCTGGGACCGGTCAATCTTCAGCCTCTGGAATATGCCAAGGTTGCGCTGGTACTGTACCTCGCCTACTTTTTCGCTCGAAAACAGGACATGGTCCGCACCTTCTCAGTCGGCTTTTTACCGCCTTTCCTCGTAACCGGCTTCCTGTGCGGACTGTTGTTACTGCAACCCGATTTCGGTGGTGCCGTGGTCATGTCCGGCCTGCTCTTTTTCATGTGTCTGGTGGGCGGCACCCGGTTCAGCTACCTGTTTATCTCGCTCATTTTCGCAGGTGGTGCGGGATGGTTGCTCATTTCGTCCTCCCCATATCGCTTCAAACGGTGGACTGCCTTTCTCGATCCGTTCGCCTCGGCACAGAATGAAGGCTACCAACTGGTGCAATCCCTGTACGCTTTCGGTTCCGGCAAAATTTTCGGCACAGGCATCGGCGCAGGCCAGCGCAAACTGTTCTTTTTGCCCGAAGCACACAACGATTTCATCATGGCTGTTGTCGGTGAAGAACTCGGTTTTGTCGGTATGTCCCTTTTCTTTATCGCCATTGGATTTTTCCTTATCAGAGCCTTCCGTGTGACGCTCAAGGTGGAAGACCTGCAAGACAGATTCACCGCATTCGGTGTGACCTGTATTCTGGCCCTCGGCATGATCCTGAACCTTGCGGTCGTACTGGGCACAGTCCCACCCAAGGGCGTTGCCATGCCATTTATCAGCTATGGCGGTTCCAGTCTGACTGTCTCCTTCATCTGCGCAGGTATCCTGCTGAATCTCTCCCGGAGGGTAAAAGCATGACGCTCAACAGAGTTGTTCTCACCACAGGCGGCACAGGCGGCCACATCTTCCCGGCTTTGGCCGTTGCCACAGAACTCACCTTGCGCAACAAGGGTGTTGAAATCATGTTCATGGGCGGTCCCGGCCCGGAAGGCGACATGGCACGCAAGCATGGTCTCCGTTTTCTGGAACTTCCAGCCTCAGGCATTATGGGACGAGGTATCCCCGGTCTCCTTTCCGGCCTTGGCTGGCTCGGCACTGGCCTGCCCAAAGCCGTCGCCGCAGTCTGGGGATTCAAGCCGGACGCAGTTATCGGTTTCGGCGGTTATGCAGGCTTCTGCCCCGTTGTTGCAGCTAAGATTCTCGGTATCCCCACGGCTATCCACGAACAAAATTCCGTTCCCGGCATGGCCAACAAGGTGCTGGGCAAAATGGTCAAACGAATTTTCTTAAGCTTTCCGGACGCCCTGCGGGTGTTCCCGACGCACAAAACGTATCTCACCGGCAATCCGGTGCGACTCGACATCATCAAAGCGGCATCCAAGCGCAGAACCAGACCTGAAGGCAAACGGGTTCTCGTACTCGGAGGCAGTCAGGGCGCACGGCCCATCAATGATGCCGTTATCAAGGCACTCCCCTCGCTCATGGAGGCAGGTGTCACTTTGGTGCATCAGGCAGGCAAAATGGACTTCAACAGAGTTCGCGCCTCCTATGAAACTGCAGGATCCGATCCTGCACAGGTGCACGAATTTATCGAGGACATGGGGACCGAATATGCACTCTGTGATCTGGCAATTTGCCGATCCGGCGCAACAACGGTCTTCGAAATCGCGGCGGCAGGGGTTCCGGCCATTTTCGTGCCTTTCCCCCAAGCCACCCACAACCATCAGACAATGAACGCCAAAGCCATGTCGGACATCGGCGCGGCCCGGTTGCTCCCCCAGTCGGAACTGACTGGGGAATCGTTGGCGACCGCCACACTGGATTTGCTCAACACCCCCGAGCAGTTGACCGACATGGAAACAGCGGCACGCGATTTCGCCAAGGTGAAAGCGGCCGCGGATATAGCGTCAGGGTTGGAAGCCCTGACGGCGTAGGAGTATAGTTATGGCAGCACAAGGACCATACCTGACTATCGGCGGCGAAGCTTGCCCGGCAATGCGCGCTCGCGTGAACACCATTCATATGGTGGGCATCGGCGGCTCTGGCATGAACGGCATCGCAGAAGTTCTCATCAACATGGGATTCGAAATCACTGGCTCGGATCTGTCCGCCTCGGCGGCAGTCAGACGACTGGAAAAACTCGGAGCCACGGTTTTCATCGGCCATGGCGCGGACAACGTGGGCAACGCTGATGTGCTCATCAAGTCCACGGCCATCCCTTCCAAAAACCCGGAACTGGTGGAAGCCCGTGAACGCGGTATCCCCATCATCCCCCGTGCCGAAATGCTGGCCGAACTCATGCGGTTACGCACTGGCATCGCCGTTGCCGGAACCCATGGAAAAACCACGACCACTTCACTCATGGCAACAATTTTCACGGAAGCAGGTCTTGATCCCACCGTCATCATCGGCGGCAAGCTGAATACGTACGGCGCCAACGCACGACTCGGCGACGGCGATTACCTCATTGCCGAAGCTGATGAGTCTGATGGTTCGTTCCTGCGTCTGTCCCCGATCATCACCGTGGTGACAAACGTGGACAAGGACCACATGGATTTCTACGACAATCAGGATGCCATTGACCTGTCATTCATCCGATTCATGAACTCCATCCCCTTCTACGGCATGAACGTGGTTTGCGGCGATGACGAAGGGGTACAGCGATTGCTGCCTCTGATCAAACGCCCATATCTGACCTACGGAATCGGACCGCAGAATCGCCTGCGCGGTGAAATCCTCAGCTCTCACCTGCGCTCTTTGTTCAAAGTCTATCTGGACGGCGAAGAATGGGGTGAAGTCACCGTGGCCCAGCCCGGCACTCACAACGTGTTAAACTCTCTGGCCTGCATCGGCGTGGCCCTTGAAGCGGGACTGAAAAAAGAGGACATCATCGCCGGCCTTGCCAACTTTGGCGGCGTGGGCCGTCGTTTTGACCGCAAAGGTGAACATAAAGGCGTCATGGTCGTGGATGACTATGGCCATCACCCGGCTGAGATTCAGGCCAACCTCAAAACCGCCAAGGAGTGCTATCCTGATCGGCGGTTGGTTGTAGCCTTTCAGCCGCACCGTTTTTCACGGACACAGGCTCTATTCGGCGAATTTTGCAAAGCATTCACTGACGCGGACCTGCTCCTGCTCACGGAAATTTATCCGGCATCGGAATCGCCCATTCCCGGCGTCTCCGGTCTTTCTCTGGCTCAGGGAATCAAACAGGTTTCTGAAACCAAGGTGCAGTTTTTCCCGGATTTCGATTCCATTGAAAAACGACTCAAAGACACACTCAAACCCGGCGACCTGTTCATGACACAAGGAGCAGGTTCCATCTGGCGCATCGGTGAGAACTGGCTCAACCAGGACGACGAACCGAACGACAACGAGGAATAGGGGGGCACATATGGGCCTTGAATTCATATCCAATCCGTCGCTTTCCGAGCGAACGAGCTTACGCCTTGGCGGAACCGCCGAAGTGGAAGTCGTGGTGCGCGACAAACAGGACCTTGATGCCCTGTCCGATTTCCTTCTGAAAGAAACCCTGCGCCCCTTCGTTATCGGCGAAGGATCCAACCTGTTGGCACAAGATGGTCAACTCGACGTGGCACTTATTCGGACAGAAACGCCTCCGGGTCCCGAACGAGTGGAAAAGGATGACAGCACTCTCATTGTCCGTTGCGGCGCAGGTCAACGCCTGCCCGGACTGCTCGGATGGGCACAGATGGCAGGCTTGTCCGGTCTTGAAGGACTCACCGGCATCCCCGGCTCCGTCGGAGGGTGCGTCGCCATGAATGCAGGTTCCTATGGCACGGAAATAGGTGACCTCGTAACCCGTGTCAGGCTGTGGGCACCAGGTCAGGGATTGATCTGGCTGGACCGTGACCAATGTGAATTTTCCTATCGCCACTTCTCCCCCGGCATTGCTATGGGCAAATGCCTGATCTGGGAAGTAGAAATGGCCTTGTGCGAAGTTGATCCCAAAAAAGTACGCAAAACCATGCAGGACAACTACGAAAAGAAAAAAGCCACTCAACCGGTCACGGCCAGAACCGCTGGTTGCGTTTTCAAAAATCCCGAAGGCCAAAGCGCAGGGCTTCTGCTCGACAAGGCAGGGATGAAGGGCACCAGACTTGGAGACATGCTCTTCTCTGATATCCACGCTAACTTCCTCGTCAACAAGGGCAAGGGAACCAGCGATGCAGCTCTGGAACTGATCGAAATGGGCCGTGCAGCCGTCAAGGAACAATTTGACGTCAATCTGGAAATGGAGGTCATCATACTGTGAGTACCTTGACCATGGGTAAACAAAGCCGCCTTTCGCTCAACAAACGGAGCAAACGAAGCAACAAGCTCAAGCGTAAGCCAAAATCTCCGCGCAGATTGACCGGCACGGGCCAATTCATTGTCCGTACGATAATGGGCCTGCTTGTCCTGTCGCTCATCGCCGTTCTCGGTGTGGGGCTGTTGTATGGGTATCGCCTCATGACATCTCACCCATATTTCGAACTCAAGGAAATCCATATCACCGGCAATGACCGGTTGACGCATGGTGATATCCTGAACAACGCCGACGTGGCCCTGGGCCTCAATTGCATGGAAATGAACGTGGGTGAAGTGGAACGCAAACTCTCGGCAAATCCATGGATTAAATCCGTGACTGTGCGCCGAGATCTCCCCAATCGGCTCTACATCAAGGTGCAGGAAAAAGTTCCGGCCTTTTGGACTCGCAAGGGAAACAACCTCTATTTTGCGGATGCCATGGGTGAGGAAATTGCCCCCATGAATCCCGGCGAACTGGCGTCTCTGCCCATATTGAGTGTGGCTGACGGTCTGGAAGAAGGACCACGGGTGCTGACCGGGATCCTGCAAAAGATCAAGGACGGGCAGACGCCCTTCACCCAATCTCAGGCTGCCTGGATCAAGCTGACCAGTGCGCACGAAATGGAAATTTACCTGGATGGACACGCCATGGGCAAAGGGCTGACTATCAAACTTTCCACCGACAGATGGGAAGTACAGTTAGAACGCCTCAAAGTTGTCTGGCGTGACCTCATGAATAGAAATGAATTCAAGAACGCCGCAATTATCGCGGCCAGTGGCGATAAAGTTTGGATAAAGAAGCGTACTCTTCCCGCAGCGGGATAAACGCATCAAAATATTACAGGATTACCGGGAATAACAGAGGAGTTATTTATGGCTAGGAATGATTTACTCGTCGGGCTGGACGTCGGCACCACCAAGATATGCACTGTGGTGGGCGAGGCCTCTGAGAACGGCGTCGATATCATCGGCATCGGTACGGCTCCCAGCACAGGTCTGCGTCGAGGCGTGGTTGTCAACATCGAAAAGACAGTCCAGTGCATCAAGAAATCTCTTGAAGACGCTGAACTCATGGCCGGTTGTGATATCCGTACAGTCTACGCTGGTATAGCCGGAAGCCACATTCAAGGCTTCAACTCCCACGGCGTGATCGCAGTCAAGGGCGGCGAAGTCACCCAGCGCGACGTGGACCGGGTTATTGAGGCAGCCAAGGCTATCGCGATCCCCATGGATCGCGAAGTTCTGCACACGCTGCCACAGGAATTTATCGTGGATGACCAGCGTGGCATCGCCGATCCGCTCGGCATGGCTGGCGTTCGCCTTGAGGTGAAGGTCCACATCGTTACCGGTGCAGTCACTTCAGCCCAGAACATCATCCGTTCATGCAACCGCTCCGGGCTTGACGTTTCCAACATCGTGTTGGAATCGCTCGCCTCCAGCAAGGCCGTACTTTCCCCCGAAGAACGGGAAATCGGTGTGGCTTTGGTTGACATCGGCGGCGGCACCACAGACATCGCAGTCTTTTCCAAGGACTCTATCAAGCACACCAGCGTCCTTGCACTCGGCGGTCACAACCTGACCAATGATATCGCATACGGTCTGCGCACCCCCATGATGTCTGCGGAAAAGATCAAGATGGACTTCGGCTGCGCCATGGCCGATCTGGTCACGCAGGAAGAAATCATCGAAGTTCCCAGTGTGGGTGGACGTGAGTCCAGAAAAATGAGCAAGCGCGTGCTGTCGGAAATCTGCGAACCGCGCTGCGAAGAGATCCTTGCACTGGTCGACCAGGAACTCATCAAATCCGGGTTCAAGAACATGATCGCGGCTGGCGTGGTCCTGACTGGCGGCACGGTCATGATCGAAGGTATGCAGGAACTTGCCGAACAAATTTTCGACCTGCCGGTACGTATCGGAGTCCCGGGTGAAGGCATTGGCGGACTGACCGCTGAAGTCCGTAGCCCGAAATATGCCACGGCGGTCGGTCTGTTGCTCCACGGGGCCGAAGAGGAAGGCCTGCACAAGGTCCGGCCCTTCAAGATTCGCGATGATTCCGGTTTCGACCGTATCGTTTCGCGCATGAAAAAATGGTTCACAGACATTGCTTAAGGAATGAGCTTTTTTGAGGATACAGGGAACATTCAACAGGGAATATTCTGAGGAGGACACGTAATGGAATACTTTGAAATCGAACACGAAAGTAACGCCAAAATCAAAGTCGTCGGTTGTGGCGGCGGTGGCGGCAATGCAGTCAACAACATGATTCAGTCAGCGCTCAAAGGCGTGAAATTCATCGTTGCGAACACAGACCATCAGGACATTGACAAATCTCTGGCCGAGCACAAAATCCAGATCGGTGAAAAACTGACCAAGGGTCTTGGCGCAGGCGCCAACCCCGAAATCGGCCGTTCTGCCGCCATGGAATCCGTGGATCATATCCGCGAAGCTCTTGACGGTGCAGACATGGTCTTCATCACCGCCGGTATGGGCGGCGGCACCGGCACAGGTTCCGCTCCGGTCGTGGCTCAGGTAGCCAAAGAACTCGGCGCGCTCACCGTTGGTGTCGTGACCAAGCCTTTCTATTTTGAAGGCAAGCGTCGTCTGGAACAGGCCGACGAAGGAGCCAAGGCTCTGTCTGAAGTGGTGGATTCCATCATCACAATCCCTAACGACCGTCTGCTTCAGTTGGCTGCCAAGAAGGCCTCCTTCTCCGACATGCTGAAAAAGGCCGATGAAGTTCTGTATTACGCAGTCAAGGGTATCGCTGATCTGATCACCGTACACGGCTTGATCAACCTCGACTTCGCGGACGTAAAAGCTGCCATGTCCAGCTCGGGTATGGCACTCATGGGTACCGGAATCGCTTCCGGCGAAACCCGCGCCAAGGAAGCTGCCATGAAGGCCATTACCAGCCCGCTGCTGGAAGATGTCTCCATCGAAGGAGCCAAAGGCGTACTCATCAACATCACCTGCGGCCCGGACATGCTCATTGATGAGGTATCTGAAGCTGCTGATATTATTTACAACGAAGCGCATGATGATGCCGAAATATTCTTCGGTACGGTCTTTGACCCGGATGCTGGCGACGAAATGCGCATCACCGTCATCGCCACAGGCATCGAAACCGTCCTTGAGGATACCGAACCTGTTCTGAGTAAGGCAGAACAGCAGAAACTTCTGTTGCTCGGCAAGCCTCGTGGCATGGGACAGCCCGCTGCAGACACACAGCCTCGTCGTTCTGGTCACCAACAGGTACTCAACACCGACCGCAACATTCCTGCGTACTTACGCAAGGCCGGTGGAGAACTGAACACCACAGAAGCACCGTCCATGCAGCAGACTCGCCGAGTCGTTGCCGGTCCCGGTGAAGAAGAGTTCATTTTCGAGGAAGATAACCTCGAAGTCCCTGCCTTCATCCGAAAGAATGTAGACTAGGACCATGAAAACTCACGTGGAGGGAAAACGCTATCGTTAAGCGAACCCTGTATTATGGCGTCGAGGAGCCTAACGCTCCCGTCCTTGGTGGCCGACTCCCTGTAGCGCTGGCCGTTCCCGGAGGCGATAAAGCCGCCATATCCACCCTCGGATGGCAAGCCGTTTATCGGACGCTGACCGAGGAACCCGGCTTAGCCGTTGAACGTGTCTTCCCGGACAAGCTGGGATTGACCGATGGCGCAGACCCGAAAACACGTGAATCAAATAGCCCACTATCCTCATTCCCTGTAATCGCCTGGAGCATTACGTTCGAGGAGGACTTCCTCAGCCTTCCTCGAACGCTCCGGGCAGCGGGCGTTCCGCCTCTTGCGGCGGAACGCCCTTCTCTTCCCTTGGTCATCTGCGGTGGTCCCATTGCCTTTCTCAACCCCGCCCCTATCGCTCCCTTCATTGATCTGTTCTGGGTCGGTGAAGCTGACAAACAATTTTTGAACCTCTTCGACACGGTGAAACGACTGGTCTTTGACGGCAAAGACAAGGAAGAAATTCTTGATTCCATCAAGGATATGCCGGGAGTCTATGCCCCTGGACGTTCGAAAACACCGGTTAAACGGCTCACTTCCGGCCCGACTGGAACTTTGAACGACCCTGCGTTCTCCTGCTTCATATCAGGCCGCGCCGCCTTCCGTGACACCATGTTGCTTGAGGTCAACCGGGGATGTCCGTATGGCTGCCGTTTTTGCGCTGCCGGGTATATTTATCGTCCTCCTCGTCTCGCCAAAATTGACGAACTCAAACGCATCGTTGAACTTTCCGACCCGCCCAAAGTAGGATTGGTTGGAACAGCCCTGACGGACTGGCCTGACCTACTGCCTTTCCTGAAATGGCTGCACAGTAAAAAAAAGAAATTTTCGCTTTCTTCCATGCGTGCCGACGGCATCACCGAAGAGTTGCTCGTCTACTTGCGTGAACGCGGTATCCGTACAGTGACCCTTGCGCTGGAAGGCGCATCAGAACGCCTTCGCCGCATGATGAGCAAAAAACTCGACTCCAAAGATTTCCTGAACGCAGTCAGATTGTGCGCTCGGTATGGAGTCAATCATCTGAAGCTGTATCTCATTGTCGGATGGCCCGGTGAAACTGACGCCGATTATGAAGAACTTGAACAATTTCTCAATGAAATACTTCGCATTCGCTCTAAAGAACCGGGCGGCAAAAAAAAGCACCTGATGCGCATAACAATCGGCATCAGTACACTCGTCCCCAAGCCGTTTACACCGTTTCAATGGGCTCCCATGATGGACGAAGCCTCTCTTGATGCACGCATGAAACAACTCGTTCACATGGTCAAACCCTTCAAGGGCGTTACCTTGCAGCATGACTCGCCGTTTCAGGCGCGCCTGCAAGGACTGCTTGCCCGTGGAGGTGAAGAAATGGCGGAATTCATTCAACTTGCAGCAGAACATGGCGGTTGGAAAAAAGCCCTCAAACGATGGGGTGGCGATCCGTCACAGATTATCGACAGAGAACGAGAAAAGGATGAGGCGTTTCCATGGGAAGTCGTGGACATTGGTGTAAAACGTGAATTCCTCTGGAAAGAATGGGGAAAAGCCAAAATCGCCAAAGTCTCCCCTAAATGCCCATCCATGGACTGCTCAAAATGCGGTATGTGCGGTATGGAAAGAAGTTAAATTTCCAAATCACCACCTGCTTTTTTTCTTCAGAGACAAAAACTCACAGCATCGACAGCAACACGTATAGACAATTTATTCATTATACCTCTTCAAGCCATTGAAAAAACAGTTGTACTTTTATGAAAAACTTATTGTATATATCAAAACAATAGAGTTACGTGTTTGATACATACTGCGTTTCAACCGATTCCTCGAATCACTTACCGAGGACCGGCTATTCGATTTATTGAGGATACTCATGCGCCTGCTGCACGTCTTCATTGTCTTCATACTCCTGCTCATGTCGTTTACGCCATGTCAGGCAAGACAATTAATCGTCCTCTTTGGCACAGACTCCAAACCTCCTAAATCATGGAAGAAAGGGAATAGCCCTTGTGGTATTCAGGTCGATATCCTGCGTGAAATCGAATTTCGAACCGACCTAACTTTTGATATCCACATGTACCCTTGGAAACGGGCTTATATGAATGCGCTTGAAGGAAAAGGTGGCATTTTTGGTCTCTCCATGACCGAAGAACGCAAAAAAATATTCGATTACTCCCACGTCATGTGCATGGACGAAATGCGCCTGATCACCCTCAAGGGACATGAATTCCCCTTTCATTCCATACAAGACCTCAAAGGCAAAACCATCGGCGTCACTCGCGGCGCTTCTTATGGCGATGCGTATGACAAAGCGCTCGGGACCGTCTTTACCCCATGTTATGACGGTCAACCTCTCATCAGACTCCGTATGCTTCTGGCTGGACGCACCGATGCAGCATTGATCGGTCCCGGCAAAACCGCAATCAACTACGTTGTGAAGAATGACGCTCGGTTAAAAACCAAAATTCATAAATTTACCGTTCTGGACACCCCTTTTAACATCGATCCCAACTTTATCGGCTTCCACAAAAGCATGCGACAAGGGGAAAACTTGCTCAAGATAAACCGAGCTCTCAAGTCCATGTGGAATGATGGAACCATTTCAAGAATCGTGAATAAATATTGAAATCCAACAAACGGAGCACCATGTTTCAACGCATACCTCACGTCCACCGTCTGCTACTTTCAATCCTTGTTCTCTCGTGTCTGCTGTCAATTCCTGCTTCTGCCGACTCTCTCCCTGATGGCTTTGTCCGACTCAATCAATTCATGCCGGACGCCGCTTACGATGTGCGTTATTACAACGGCCACAACTTCGTTGGCGAACGGATCGACGGGTACACTGCTCCGGTGGTCATCCTGACAGTCGAAGCAGCCGCTGCACTCAAACAGGTTCAAACAGATCTCAGACCATTCAACCTTGGCCTTAAAATCTTTGACGGATACCGTCCTCAACAGGCTGTCGACCACTTTGCGCGCTGGGCCAAAGACATCAACGACACCCGTACGAAACCGGAATTTTATCCTGACGTGGATAAACGATATCTTTTCCGCGATGGCTACATAGCAGCCAAGTCCGGCCATTCGCGCGGCTCCACAGTCGATCTGACCATCATCGACCTCACCACCAAAACAGAACTCGACATGGGCACCTCCTTCGATTTCTTTGGTCCTAAATCCTGGCCCGACAACAAATCCATGCCGCCCAAAGTCCGCGCCAACCGCGCTCTGCTTCAATCCATCATGCGCAACAACGGCTTCAAACACCTCAAAGAAGAATGGTGGCACTTCACCCTCAAAAACGAACCGTACACGGACACCTACTTCAACTTTCCAATAAATTAATTACCTTCTTGCGCGAAGCGCACACAAATACTTTAGGAAAAGAGAGGGATGGGGGTCCGGGGGAAGGGAGAAAAAGTACCCTTTCCAAAGGGTTTTTCTCTCCCTTCCTCCGGCCGTCGGAGACAAAAAAGCCCCGGTTCAGCATCAACTGAACCGGGGCTTTAAATTGTATAACTCTCGATCTACCAAGCGAAGAGCGGGAATTCGCGGGCGAATTCTTCAACTTCTTCGGAGATACCTTTCAGGGCCTTGTCATCGTTCATGTTGTTCAGAGCGGCAACAATGGCTTCGGATACCACGATCATGTCTTCTTCGATCATGCCGCGGGTGGTCAGAGCCGGGGTGCCAAGACGAATACCAGAAGTCTGGAACGGAGACTTGGTCTCGAACGGGATGGTGTTCTTGTTGGCGGTAATGCCTGCCTTGTCCAAAGCAATCTGGGCATCTTTACCGGTGTAATCCTTTTCGGACAGGTCGAGCAACATCATGTGGTTGTCAGTGCCACCGGATACGAGCTTGTAACCGGCTTCCTGCAAGGACACAGCAAGCTGCTTGGCATTTCTGACGACCTGCTGCTGGTACTCCACGAAACCGGGAGCCAACGCTTCGCCAAAAGCCACTGCCTTGGAGGCGATGACATGCATGAGCGGTCCGCCCTGAATGCCGGGGAAGATATTGGAGTTGAGTTCCTGCTCCAAGTCTTCGTTGGAAAGAATCATGCCGCCACGAGGACCACGCAAAGTCTTGTGAGTCGTGGTGGTGGTGTAGTGAGCATGCTCGATGCAGCTCGGATGCTCACCAGCTGCGATAAGGCCGGCGATATGAGCCATATCCACCATCAACTTGGCACCGACCTCGTCAGCAATCTGACGGAAACGGGCAAAGTCGATAACACGCGGATATGCGGAAGCACCGGCAATAATCATGGAAGGCTTGTTCTCTTTGGCGAGAGCTTCAACGGCATCGTAATCAATGGTCTGGGTTTCCTTGGAAACACCGTAATGAACCATGTTGAAGAGCTTACCGGAAAAGTTGACCGGAGAGCCGTGGGTCAAATGGCCGCCGTGGGACAGATCCATGCCGAGCACGGTGTCACCGGGCTTGCAGGCAGCGAAGTAGACAGCCATGTTGGCCTGAGAACCGGAGTGCGGCTGAACATTGGCATAAGTGGCGCTGAACAGTTCCTTGGCACGATCACGGGCCAGATCTTCGACCTCGTCAACATGCTCACAACCGCCATACCAACGCTTGCCGGGATACCCTTCAGCGTATTTATGGGTCAAAACAGACCCTTGTGCCTGGCGCACGGCCGTGGACACGAAATTTTCACTCGCGATCAATTCAAGTTTGGAAACTTGACGATCAACCTCATCGGCGATGACAGCGGCTACTGCCGGATCCTGAATAAGCAGTTCTTCCATGAAGATACCCTCTTGTTGAATGTGGATGCGAATGGCTTCCCATGCCGATCACACGTCAGTTCAGTCATAACGCCGTTGTCCGAAAGTCAACTTTTTCATCGACTCCGTCCAATGGCTGCCGTCCGAATGTGCGGTATGGAGATCCGTCCTTATATTGTCACGAAAAGGTTGTTCAACCCTTCCGATTGGTCTTGTACGACAGAGCCTTTGTAAAGTGTTCGGGATCAGGGTGCAAGAAAAAGACGCTCTCTTAAAAATTTCGAAGTAATCCCACAAAAAAAAGGGAGGCCGTTTGGCCTCCCTTATCATTATCGTGTAAAGCGCTTGAACAGCATACAGGCGTTGGTCCCGCCAAAGCCGAACGAGTTCGACAAGGCGTAATTGGCCTGAATTTCTCGCGGCCCGTCAGCACAGACGTCCAGGTCACATTCCGGGTCCGGATTGTCCTGATTGATGGTGCCGGGGATAATTCCCTCGTGCAACGTCTTGACGGCAAAAACCGCTTCCATGCCGCCTGCCGCGCCGAGTAAATGCCCGGTCTGCGACTTGTTGGCGCATATGTTGATATTGTAAGCATGATCCCCAAAGACTTTCTTGATGGCCCGTGTTTCACACAGATCATTCAATTTGGTAGAGGTTCCATGCGCATTAATATGATCAATCTCGGACGGATCAACCTTTGCCTCACGGATGGCCGCTTCCATGGCATACGCCATACCTGCGCCATCTTCCGGCGGAGCGGTCATGTGGTGGGCATCTCCGGATGCACCAAACCCGACCACTTCGGCCAAAATATTTGCACCGCGAGCTTCGGCGTGCTCCAGAGATTCCAGAAGCAACAGACCACAGCCTTCACCCATGATGAAACCGGTACGGTCTGCATCAAACGGACGAGAAGCAAGTTCCGGTTCGTCATTGCGAACGGAAAGCGCTCTCATGGCGTTAAACCCGGCCACACCCAATGGGGTAATGGTGGATTCAGAACCACCACAAATCATTGCATCCGTTCGACCCATGGCGATATCGGTATACGCGACACCGACACCATGCGTACCGGAAGCACATGCAGTAGTGGTGCAAATATTGGGTCCCATGGCTCCAGCCTCAATGGACACCTGACCGGCAGCCATATTGGCAATGAGAATAGGAATAAAAAACGGGGAGATGCGACCCGGGCCCTTCTTCAGGAGCTTGGCATGCATTTCCTCGATAGAGTGCAGTCCACCCAACCCAACACCAACAACAGTGCCGACCCGAGCGCGCTCGGACTCAGGAACAGTCCAACCGGCTGATTCAAGCAACATCTTGGTACAACACACCGCATATTGAGTAAAAATCTCCATGCGACGAGCTTCTTTCTTGCCGATAAAAACAGTCGGATCAAAATCCCTGACCTCACCGGCAATCTGGGTGGCATAGTCTGCAGCGTCAAATCTGGTGATCTTGCCGACTCCGGATTTCCCGGCCAGCAGATTGTCCCAACTGGTATCAACGTCATTGCCAAGGGGGGTAATGGCGGAAACGCTGGTAACAACAACCCTGTTCATAATACCTATCCGTAATGTCTACGTATTGGAATGAAAAGGAGCGTCTTCCACCACTCAGGTGTACAAGACGCTCGCAATAAATAACTTTTTTCGAATCGAGCGAATTTACTGAGCCTTCTCGATATGAGAAATGGCGTCGCTGACCTTGAGGATCTTCTGAGCTTCCTCGTCGTCGATTTCCAGGTCGAACTCTTCTTCCATGGCCATGATCAGTTCGGTCAGGTCCAAGGAGTCTGCACCCAGATCTTCAACAAATGCTGCGCCTTCAACGACTTCGTCTTCGGACACACCAAGCTGCTCGACAATAATCTCTTTCACTTTTGCTGCTACATCGGACATACTTTCCTCCAATATCAATGTTTTTTCTTAAATTACATGTACATGCCGCCATTGACTCCCAACACCTGACCGGTGATATACCCGGCACCTGATGATGCCAGGAAGGAGACTGCGGCTGCGATATCCTCGGACTGCCCGAGGGATTTTAACGGAATTTGTGCGAGCATGGCGTCAACGACCTTTTCAGGCAGTTCGGCGGTCATGTCTGTTTCGATGAAGCCGGGAGCCACGGCGTTGACAGTAATACCGCGTCCTGCCAATTCTCTGGCTGCGGATTTAGTCAAACCGATAAGTCCGGCCTTGGCAGCACAGTAGTTGGCCTGCCCGGCATTACCCATCTGGCCCACAATGCTGGTAATATTGACAATACGACCTCGACGTTGTTTGCCCATAATCTTGGACGCTTCCTTAAGAAAGACAAAACAACCGGTAAGGTTGATGTGAAGGACCTTGTCCCAATCATCATCCTTCATGCGCATCATCAAACCATCACGAGTAATACCCGCGTTGTTTACGAGTACTTCTAAGGACACCTTGCCCTTGATTTCTTCTTTGAAGAATGCGGTCACGGCTTCACGGTCACCGGAGTCCAGTTGGAAGGCCTTGGCCTTACCACCGTTCTTTTCAATACCGGCTACCACTTCTTCAGCGGATTCAGGGCGGCTGACGTACGTCAGGTACACTTCGAATCCATCAGCGGCCAGCCTTTCGGCAACCGTACGGCCTATGCCACGGGAACCGCCCGTTACCAGGGCGACTTTGCTCATATCGCTCATCAATTGTCCTCGCGATGCTCGTGTTGGTCAGCACCCAATATACCAATTGGTGCCGGACTGCAAATTCCAACTCAGATTGTAACGTAAAAGTCTATTCACCATTTACAGAGAAAAAGCAAATAAACAGCTGTTTTAATCCTAGAATTGTATCAGGGCTGCACCCCAGGTAAAACCGCCGCCAAAGGTGGGGGTCAATACAAGGTCGCCCTTCTTAATAAATTCGGTCTTCACGGCCTCATCCAATGCCACCGGCACGGATGCGGCAGAAGTGTTGCCGTATTTCTCGATATTAACGAAGACTCTCTCTTCCGGGATATTGAACCGACGACCAACGGCATCAATAATGCGCATGTTCGCCTGATGCGTGATAAGCACATCCACGTCAGATTTTTCGAATCCGTTACGCTTGAGGATGGCTTCGCTTATGGAAGTCATGTTGCGAACAGCGTGCTTGAACACTTCTCGGCCTTGAAATTCAACAAAATACTCTGGGCCGACAGTGTCGCCCAAAGCATAAGAATAAGCCGAACCGCCACCGTTGACGGTCAACAAGTCACCGAGAGCACCATCGGCTCCCAACATAATGTCCAACACGCGGGGACCATCAGCAATCTCGCCGCCGGTCAAAACCGCTGCGCCTGAAGCGTCTCCGAAAAGGACACAGGTTGCACGGTCTTCCCAATTCATTCTGCGCGAAAGGGTTTCACTGGAAACGACCAAGACTTTGCTCTCCGGCTCCAGACACAAATATCCGCGCGCGGATTGCAATGCGTAGAGAAAACCGGAACATGCGGCCTGTACATCAACACACATCTGCCCCTTGATGCCCAGCTTTTCCTGCAAACGGCAGGCAGCAGAAGGGATCATGGAATCTGGAGTAAATGTGCCGCAAATAATATGGGTCAATTCGGCAGGATCAATGCCTGCGTCGGCCAATGCTTTTTTGGACGATTCAAACGCCATGGAAGACGTTGTTTCACCTTCAGCAGCTATGTGCCGTTCCTTGATGCCTGTGCGGGTGGTTATCCACTCGTCAGTGGTATCGACGATTTTTTCGAGGTCAGCGTTGGTCAGGACACGCTCGGGGGCGTAACTGCCAAAGCCGCGTAGGATGAAGTTCATCATGGGTTGGGTCTGTATGCCAATGGGCAGGTGTGGTCAAGCGGTGCGAGATTTTGCACAACCTGATTTTTAAGGGATGCTATGCGGCGGTTTTGTCAGATTTTCCAGTCAGATCGGCATGTGCAGCCAACCCTTCAGCCAAGTGACCGTTGGCATTGTTGCGAACAGAAGTGGCAGCCATGCGAATGCAATTGATTATAGCCAATTCATTGGATTTACCATGAGCAACGATCACAATATCCTTCAAGCCAAGTAACGGAGCGCCGCCATATTCAGCGTAGTCCACAACTTTCTTGAAACGCTTAAATGCACGAAACGACAAAAGCGTTCCAAGCTTGGACAACCAGCTGGATTTCAGTTCGTCCTTAAGAATGTGACTCAACGAACGAGCCAACCCTTCAGACAACTTGAGGGCCACGTTACCTACAAAGCCATCGCAGACAACAACATCCACCTCTCCAGTAAAGATGTCGCGGCCTTCAACATTGCCGATAAACCGGAGATCAGACTTGCGCAGCAAATCAAAGGCCTCACGCACAGCGGCGTTGCCCTTTCCTTCTTCCTCGCCAATGGAAAGAATCCCCACGGAGGGATCCTTCATCTCAAGGACGTACCGGGCGAAGACATCGGCCATAATACCAAACTGCGCTAAATGCTGAGGCTTGGAATCCACATTGGCACCCACGTCAATGAGCACCACGGGATCCTTCTCCGTGGGCAGAATGCCAGCAAGGGCCGGGCGCAAAACACCCTTGATACGGCCCAGTATAAACATACCGCAGGCCACGGAAGCGCCGGAATTACCAGCCGAGACCACGCCATCGGCATCGCCCTTTTTCACCAGACGGCAAGCCACCTGGATGGACGAATCCTTTTTGCGTCTCAATGCATCGGCGGGCTTGTCATCCATCTCCACCACCTGCGAGGCGTGGACAACGGTAATGTCCAGCCCGGCGGTGTTTAGATCGGCAAGTTCGCGATTGATATGGTCTTCGTCACCGACAAGGGCAACAGCAATGCCTTCGCGTGCGGCTTCAACCGCAGCGGGCACGACAATACGGGGGCCGAAATCGCCCCCCATGGCATCCACGGCAATGCGTGGTGCCCGGGTAGCTTCAATGCTAGGCATCGTCGCTGCTGACTACCTGACGCCCTTTGTAGGTGCCGCAAACGGCGCAAGCGCGATGGGGCAGAGTGGGCTCGCCGCATTCGCAGTAAATAACATTGGGAGCTGCAACCTTATCGTGGGAGCGGCGCATGCCCTTACGGGACTTGGATGTCTTTTTCTTGGGGACTGCCATGATGTATACCTCTTACTATTTATTTTTGGTCTTCTCCTCACCGTGGACAGCAGAGCTATCCGGGCAAGGGGCGTTACTTTATCTTCAAGTTACGGAAAACTGCAAGCCTTTCGTCACCCTCTTCCTGCTCACATTCGCATTCAGAGGTGTTTAAGTCCTTGCCGCACCCGGAACATATACCCTTGCATTCTTCCGAGCACAATGGCTTGAAAGGCAGAGCCAAGGCGAACTCTTCCCACAACACAGAACCAAGATCGAGCTGCAACTGACCGTTTTCCATACGCACACGCGGCACTTCGTCATACTCTTCATCCGGGATCTGCTCAAAAGTGTCATAAGCGACATCAATGGGGAATTCAAAAAGCCCTGCACATCGATCACAGATAATATTCACAGAACCTTTGAGCGTTCCACGAATAAGCACACCGTTATCGGATTGCGGGAGAAGGGAATACTCCGCCACCAAATCCTTACCCGGTTTAACGGGCATGGTGAACTCTTTCCACCCATCACGCCAGAGCGTCTGGTCGTCATAGGTAAAGTCTCTGCCATCGGCAGCAATATCACTGATCGGAATCCATAATTCAAACATAGTATTCTCCGTCCGCGAGCATTATGGCCCGCTGGACAACCGGTGCTTCCTATATGGTAACAAATTCTCCTGTCAAGAAAAAAAACTCTTGCCATTTCACAAAAGGCTCGGTAATGAATCACTCCCGCTGCTTGGGGAAGCTACCAACTCCAGGCTATGATTAAAAAGCTAAATTGAACTATTTCATTTGAATACATTAGGAGGTCGCAATGTCCCAGGTTTGCGATATTTGTGGAAAAGGCCCTCAGAGCGGCAACAATGTCAGCCACTCCCACATCAAGACCAAGCGTCGTTTCATGCCCAACTTGCAGAAGGTTCGTCATCAGCTCGAATCCGGTCAGGTTGTCAGCATCAAGGCCTGTACTCGCTGCATCCGTAACGGTGCCGTGGTCAAGCCCGTCGCTCGCAAAAAAACCGACGCGTAAGTCCGTTTAGATTTTCAGCTACAAAAGCTATGCTGCCACCGATTCCTTCGGTGGCAGCTTTTTTGCGTCTTGTAAATATGGCACAAGTTTCCTCCTGTCTCAATTCCAAAACATACTATAAAAGCTCATTCCCTTGATACCTTTCAATCCCCCTGTTATTTTCTCATAGGTTACATTCTCCGCCTTCTGTACGGCGACAGGTATTCTTTTTGAAATACTTGGACAAAAAAAGAATTATTGACTTTTGAATTGAGGATATCAATGCGACAACGATTTATAGTCTTACTACTCGTTATTGTCTGCATAGGGACAAACGCATACTCGATGGACCACATCAAGTTGTCTCCTGACTTCGAATCTGATTGCTATATTTACGCGTTGTTGGAAAAAGCACTTGAAGTAACAAAAAGGACCGATGGCCCATTCACCATTTCTCAGGCTCCTCTCGGAATGAAAAGGAACCGAGCTTTGCACGAACTGATTGAAGGTTCCAACATCAATATACACATAGCGGCAACAAGAAGAGAATGGGAATCGAAAACCCTTCCCATCCGCATCCCCATCATAAAAGGACTTTTAGGATATCGTCTTTTCCTCATTAACAAAAAGGATGCTCGCCTTTTTAAAAAAATCAAAAATATTGAAAAATTGAAAAAACTCAGAGCAGGGTCAGGACAACAATGGACCACAACTGCAGTTCTCCTAGACGCTGGTTTCACAGTTGTTACCGGATCAGATTATGAGGGGCTTTTCGGCATGCTCGAAGCAAACCGATTTGACTATTTTCCACGCGGAATCAATGAAATCTATTTTGAACTGGAAGCACAAAAACAAAAACACCCCGATTTGGACATCGACTCGGCATTGGCTCTTTACTTCCCCACTCCAAGCTATTTTTTCATATCCCCTCAACATCCACATTTGGCTGATCGAATCCAACGGGGACTGGAAATTCTCATTCAAACAGGCGAATTCGACACAATGTTCAATAAAGAATTTGCCACATCCATATCGCGTGCAAAGTTGAACAGTCGAAAATTATTCATAATCGAAAATCCTTTTTTGACCGATAAAACTCCTTTTGATCGACCAGAACTCTGGTTTTCCCCTGATGTTTCGTCCCAGTAAAGGGTCAACAACAAAACCATTTCTTCCCTTAGAATCGCCACCGAACCTTCTGTGCAAAAATCAGCGCACAAGGAGTGCACAGACATGCACTCCTGCACATTTCACATTTTATCAATTTTCTTAACACACTACTATACCTCAACATTAATCTTGGCACGCCTCCTGCTATTCTTCAGTAAAAGCACGAGCGAGGTAACACATATGGAATTTTTTAGTACAATAGGTAATTGGTGTGGTGGGCCTGCCTTCTGGCAGGGCAGCGGTCACGGAGTGGGCGGATGGATGCCCTTCCATTTTGGCGGCATATTCCAACTCATCATTATCGGACTCATCATATATTTTACGGTCCGCATGTTTCGAAAACCCGCCACGAATGGCGGACCGGGCAGAGCTGAAGACATTCTCAAGCGCAGGTACGCAGCCGGAGAAATAGACACACAAACCTATGAAGCCATGAAAAAGGATTTACAAAATATTTAGCGATTGAACAACCACCTCCCCATGACAAAGCCCCCGCCGAATCTCTTCCGGCGGGGGCTTCCTCTATACGATTACAAGACTCTCCCTCACGCTATAAAGTCTGAGAGAGAGCTGGCTGACATACAGTTTTACAGTTCAATAGCTCGCTTCATGCGGGCCAAGGTCTGCTCTTTGCCAAGCACAATCATGGTCTCGAACAACCCGGGAGACTGTGTTTTGCCCATGATTGCCACACGAATGGGCTGAGCAATGATCTTGAACTTGATGTCCTTATCTTCAAGGAACTGACGATGCACATCCTCCAGAGACTTTTCGGTGAATTCGTCGAGGGCTTCAATACGCTCAGCGATCTCTTCCAGCAAAGGTTTGGTCTCTTCGGTAAGAAATTTCTTCACAGCCTTCTCATCGTACGGCAGGAAACTCGCATCCACGATAAACGGACGGGATTGTTCCAGCATGTCCACGATAGATTTGGCACGAGGTTGAAGCAACGGCGCGACCTTGGCAAAATCGGCCTTGGATACACTGGCTGCCTCTTCCTCTCCCACTTCACGGGTCAGGAAGTCACACAACATTTCAGCCAAACGCTCGGGGTCGGCCTTCTGCATGTACTGACCGTTCACCCATTCGAACTTGGTCAGATCAAACACGGACGGCGAGTTGCCCAAATGGTCAGGGGAAAACAATTCCACCATTTCATCCATGGTAAACAACTCCTGATCACCATGGGACCAACCAAGGCGAGCAAGATAGTTAGTCACGGCTTCAGGCAGGTAGCCCATCTTCTCGTATTCCATGACCGAAAGTGCGCCGTGACGCTTTGAAAGTTTTTTCTTATCCGGGCCAAGGATCATGGGAACATGACCGAACTGCGGCACATCCCATCCCATGGCGCGATAAATCAAAATCTGACGAGGGGTGTTATTCACATGGTCATCACCACGCATAACGTGGTTCACGCCCATATCGTGATCATCAACCACAACAGCCAAATTGTAAGTCGGAGTTCCATCGGAACGGCGCAAAATCATGTCGTCCATTTCAATATTTTCGACATTGATCGGCCCTTTGACCATATCCGTAAAGCCGGTGGCCCCTTCCTGTGGCGTCTTGAGACGAACCACGCCCTCGGTCAGCCCTTTCTCTCGACAGGTGCCGTCATATTTGGGCTTGCGGCCTTCTTTCATGGCCTTTTCACGCATGGCGTCCACATCTTCCTTGGAACACTGACAGTAATAGGCATGACCGTTCGCGATGAGCTGATCAATGACCTCGTTATGCCTATCAGCACGGGTGGACTGAAACACAATCTCGCCGTCATGCTCAAGACCAAGCCATTTCATAGAATCAATGATGGCGTCCGTAGCTTCCTGCGTGGACCGTTCACGGTCCGTATCCTCGATACGCAAACGGAATTCACCGCCTGTAGCACGAGCCAGAAGCCAGGAAAACAGTGCGGTACGAGCACCGCCAATATGCAAATACCCAGTCGGGCTGGGTGCAAAACGAGAAACGATCTTGGTCATGATGGGATGCCTCCGGCGGCTCAAAAACCTTTTGCAAAAGATTCCCGAGCATCTCCAAAATTTTGTATTGCGCTTCGCAAGGGTGTGCAAACGCGATGGTTACTTCAATAAATATCTCAATGCCCCGAACATACGGGAAGACGGACTACTTCAAATTACCCACGGTAGAATGGCTACAATGCGGATAATTTCAACCAATCCAACGACGCAGATGCATCGCTATCGAAAGCCGGGTTATACCGCCTCGACAGCTTTAACTTCGGGTATCTCTTTGAGAACAATACGTTCGATACCATTTCTCAGAGTCATCTGGGACATGGGGCATCCTTTACAGGCTCCGGTGAGCCGTACTTGGACCACACCGGAATCGGTGATATCCACCAATTCCACGTCACCACCATCTGACTGCAACATGGGCCGGACTTTATCGAGAACAGCTTCAACTCTTTCACGCATGATATATATCTCCGTCAATGTGTATTCGGACGTTGAGAAGTAAGGCTTTGAACCGAACCTGTCAATTGGGCCGATGCAACACCGTCTGTTTTCGAGCGCCCTGCTATTGTTTGATCAAAACCTGAAAAGCTTCTTCCAATTCTTCATCCAAATCCTCGACCATTTCATCGATACGATCCGGCGTCAGCCCCATGGAAGCCCATATCTCCATATTAGGCGGCTGAACAAAAAACTCACCACTGGAGCCGATACCGAGGCCAGTGGCAATAGTTTCAGCGCAATGCACGAGTGCGGGTTCTGCCTCTTTCTGACCCAGCTTGGGATGATGATGCTCCAGCACTGCGGCCACAAGAACAAACGGGAAATTCCACTTTCTCAATAACATGCCGCCCAAGGTCGCATGATCAAAACCAAGCAAATTTTTCTCTTCGGCAAACAGAAGAGTATCCTTATCCCGTGCATGGGCATGTACAGCTGCAACTCTTTCCGGCTCAGCCTGCAACATGATCAACTGGCCAATGTCGTGCAGCAATCCCGACACAAATGCCCGCTCCGGGTCACCTTGACCGGTAATACGGCATAACCGTCTGGCAATCAGTCCACAGGCCACTGAATGTTTCCAGAACTGCTCCATATCAAGCACTTCTTCGGGAATATCCTTGAACAGACTTATGACCGAAGTGCCCACTGCCAAAGTGGAAAGTTGGTTTACGCCAACAACCGTAACCGCACGGGAAATAGTATCGATCTGCATGGGCAAACTGTAAAATGCAGAGTTGACCATACGCAAAAGAAAAGCCGTCAATCCGGGGTCCTGACTGATTATTTCGGCCAAATCGTCCGCCGAGGTAGATTCACTGGAAATAGCCTGTTGCAATTCCAGAAACACCTGAGGCAAGGCTGGAAGTTGATGATCCTGACGCAAAATATCCAACGGGTCCAGCGGGGAGACATCAGGTATCACCCCGTCAGACTCAACAGATGCGTATCTTTCAGGACTGGCCGTCATGTCTCGGGCAACGTGGGTCGCACCGATCCATGCCAGTCTTTTCATGGATTCATCGGGTTTCTTGATATATTTGTATCGCTTGACAAGCAGCGCCTTCGCGGCCTCAAGCATTTCCGGTGCGATATCATCTCCATTGCCATTATAGACGGTGTCGTCTGCCATAAATCATTCCTCAGGTTTTATGAAGCGAGCCGAGTATTAACCCTAAAAGAAAAACCCGGGAAGAAAAAGCGGTTTATATTATATGATCATATGATGAGGTGATAGGGAGATACTTCCTCTCTTACAATAATTGAAAATTGTACTGGAATCTCAAACGCACCTGATAACCATCCCGGCCACCGAGGTCTTCGTCTGCATCCTGATAAGACCAACGATTAAGAATGGATAACCCCTCTAAGTCACCGTCAAACGCATACCCCAAATTCAAATTATATTCATTTCGATCAAAGGACGCATTGTCGCCGGAATCCGGCGTGTCACCAAAACCAGTCTTGATATTGGCAGTAAATCCATCGGCACCCAGCCGACTGAAATCGTAGGCAGCTCCCAGATATAAAGCTTTTTCACCAGCCCGGTTAAACGCGTAACTCATCAGATTATTGAAGAAAGGATAGTTGCCCCATGAATTACGAATACCAGCCGAATTCCCTACAATGGTTCCACCAACGTCAAAGGTAAAACCGCTGAAGGTGATGCCACCTTTGAGACCACCTTCGGCCGTGCCATATTCCCCGGCCCGCTCATCACCGACACTGCGTTGATCAACACCCTGAAACAACACGGTAAAGCCAACACCTTTGGGGTCGCCAAAGGCATACCCTGCCTGAGTAAAAAATGTATTATCCAAATCAGGCGCATAGTAGTTCCAGAATCTCAACGGGAGTTTTTCAACGGGAGTCCAGTCCGCGCCAGCCATCAAAACGCCACCGTCCGTTCCGTCCAAACCAGCCATGTCAGACATGGATTTGAAAAGTTCCGTGTCCCGCGCCTTTTCCTTGTCCACCCAGTACAGACTCCAGGTCAGATTTTCGACATCGCTTGATTTGATGCCATAGGCCTCATAGGTCTGGGGGATCATGCGACTGTCGTTACTGTTGATGAACGGAGTCTCAAGACGTTGCCGCCACAACCGCATTTCAGTCTGGGAATACCGGGCTTTGAAATATGCTTCGCCGAGCACGGCAAACCCTTCATTGTTGCTGGTCAACAGTCCGGTACCGCCCTCATCCGCCTGATTCAATTCGCCGGACAACGGAGCTGTGCCATATACGGCAGCACCAAAACCAAACATATCGGCCAGCCACGGTGTCTCGTATTTAAGAAAGCCACCCAAGGCCAATGACTCTTTGATGTTGTCAAAATCATCACCCGTAGTTTTATTGCGCTGGGTAAAATAATACATCCGGGCCTGACCGGTCACAGTGCCATATTTCGACACAGTCTTTTCCGCGGCCAATGCGGGAAATGAAAACAGAATGAGACACAGAACCATAAGGAAGATACAGACTTTATTATTTTTCATGATGACTCCAAAAGTTGCTGAACACTGTACAAGCAATCCCATTCGAACTATTGCCGTTTCAAGACAAAAGAATAACTGCCGCCGCACGCGAAAACGCCGTCGCTCCACTGCCATAAAGTCTTCCCCGTTGCAGATTGACTATTTTCAAACGTTATGTCCACAATTTCGGTAAGATATCCACCGTCTTTCATATATGTCGCCCGCAGATGTGCCTTGTTCGGCATATCCGGCAGAAACTTACCCACATACCGAACATGAGGTCTCTGCGGCACAATAATGATGGACTTTTCACCTTTGAGAATCTCAATGGTATAATTCCCGACAGGGTCCCAACCAAGGTCTTCACACTGAGTCTCGGCACTCGTGACATCAGCCAACCATTTGCCACTCAGGTCCTCGGCAAATGCTCCGTTGGCAATCAAAAGAAGAGTAAAAACACATATGAGAATATTTAATTTTTTCATGTTTTTCTCCTTACTCCGTGTAGTCGACGGCTGCCGAGGCCGCAGCCTCTCCTGTCCGATACCGCAAGAACAGAATTAATGAAATCACGGAAACAGCTATACCGACGCCTGTAGCAACGGGCATGGGTAAATTGAATCCGATCTGAGCATAACAGAGGAATGTCGTGACAACACAAGTCATGAATAATGCTGGAATCGTCGTCAGCCAATGGCTCTTGCCCACCATGGCGAGGTGTGCCGAAGCCGCCCACAATACGATGGCCGCCATTGTCTGGTTGGCCCACCCAAAATAGCGCCAAATCAATCCGAATTCCGTCAATGACACCATGAATCCGACAAGAAAAAGCGGAACCGCGATAAAAATGCGCTTCATATTTTCTTTCTGAGACAGCCCCATGAAATCCGCGATGATTAACCGGGCACTTCTGAAAGCCGTGTCACCCGAAGTAACGGGGAGCAAAACCACTCCAATAACAGCCAGAATACCGCCAAATGCACCGAGGAGTTCAGTGGATACCGTGTTCACCACCAGAGCCGGACCGCCGGTTCCCAACACTTCGTTGAGTTCCTCCGGTGTATCGAAAAACGCGATGGCCAATGACGCCCAGATAATGGCGATGATGCCCTCTGCAATCATGCCGCCGTAAAAGACCATGTGCCCGTATTTTTCATTGGGCAGACAACGAGCCATCATCGGCGACTGGGTGGCATGAAATCCACTGATCGCACCACAGGCGATAGTGATGAAGACCAACGGCCAAAGCGGCAGATCTTGCGGATTGGTGTGTGTAAACAGGGTCGAACTCTCGAACGAATACCCTTTGGCTATCATCATCACAGCCAGCCCCACGGCCATGAAAATAAGGATAGCACCGAAGATGGGATAAATGCGCCCGATGACCTTATCTACCGGCAAAATAGTGGCGATAAAGTAATAGATAAAAATGATGACTACCCACATCTGAGTGGAAAAATCCGTCAAATTCTGAAGCAAACCGGCTGGGCCGAGCACGAAGACGATCCCGACTAGAACGAGCAGGACCACGGAGAAACCACGCATGAACTGCTGAAATCCTTTGCCAAGGGTCAACCCCACGACATCGGGAATACTACGCCCACCATGTCTGACCGAAAGCATACCGGAAAAGAAATCATGTACAGCACCGCCGAAAATACACCCGACAACGATCCAGACAAGGGCAATGGGACCATAGAGCGCACCGAGTATCGGACCGAAAATCGGCCCCAATCCTGCGATATTCAACAACTGAATAAGAAAGACTTTCCAGACCGGCATTTCCACATAATCCACGCCGTCGGTCATCGTCTTGGCCGGAGTCGGCCTTCCGGGATCAATTCCAAAAACTTTTGCGACAAACGATCCGTAAATAAAATAACCAAGTATAAGCAGTATGATGGAACCAAAAAACAACGACATTGGGGCCTCCGCACGCGCATTTATTGAACCGACGAGGGACAATCAGCGCGTACGCTACACCAATATAGTAAAAAAAGTAAAGAAAAGGAGAATCTTACTCAGAGGACAAAATGCGGATTATTTTCTTTTTCATGAATCACCGATGTCATGGGACCATGACCGGAATAAATTCGCGTGGCATCAGGCAATATAAAAATGCGTGAACGGATTGACCTAAGAAGCTCTGACGAACTCCCCCGAGGCAGGTCTGTCCGACCAACCGCGATCATAAAGATGAGATCGCCCACAAAGACGCAACCCGCCGCCGGGAAGAAAAAGGAAAGACTACCCGGAGTATGGCCCGGCGTATCAAGAACGAGCATGTCGTGTCCAAGAACCTTACGCCGCCCCGGACCTATCTCTTCAAAGGGAAATTCCAAAAACTCGACAAGTTCTCGACACCCGCCCGCTTCAATAGACAAGTCCTTCATAAACTCATCAACACCACTGATGAAAACCGGCGCGGGACACTCCTCAAGAAGTTCCTGAACCCCACCCACATGATCTATATGGAAATGAGTAATATAGACGCCGGTCAACTTCAGTCCCAACTCTTTAATGCGCTGAATGAGTCGTTGAGGTTCAGTCCCCACATCAATAACCACGGCTTCACCATCTACGCTGAGCAGATAGCAATTGGTCTCTTCCATACCAAGGACAAATGTTTCAACAGTCAGTTTGCTCATGCTTGACGAACGGCTCCGGTTCATGAAAGTTTTAAGAATACCAACATCAAGGATGAAGAATGCTTTACTTTTCGGGCAACTGTCAAATGGATTTCCTCAGTCGGGCTGTGGCAGACCGAGGAATTGACACGACATATCGAGTTCTGGCCTCGCCGCTGACATTGACCAGTCATCCCGGACAAGTACCGCCACAACTCGCCAGTTTGGTCCAAAACATGGGGCTTGAGAACTTCTTCCATGGCCGTCTCCCGAGCAATCAATTTCAGATCATCACGCCGAACGACCCACCACCAGAACTTCTGATCATGAACCTGTTCCATGAGAACTCCCCGCTCTTCATCCACAAGCAGGACAAGTACATTTTCTTCATGGACCCGGTGGTCTGGAAATCACATCCGAAAATGGAAACATGGATGAAGGCCGAATGCGGCATGATTCAACCCAATCCGACCACGTATCTCAAACGATACGGCGAGATGCTGGCAACACTACGATCCATGCACCCAGATCTTCCCATTGTGGTGGTTTCGCGACTCTCTCCTTATCCTGCCTTTGGCCCGGAACCACACTCCTACCTTGACGGATGGGCTGACATCTATCGAGAGGCCCCGGCTCACATGAAAGTCTGGGAAAGAGAACTTGGTAACGTGCACACCGTAGACATGGACCGAATCTTCGGCGGTATCTGGAATGAATCAGACAAGCGCATCGAAAGTCACTGCCCGTTCCTCAAGCTCTCTCTGGAAGAAACAGACGGAACCGCAACAGGCCTACATGCCGGACGAGATGTGGAACATATCGGGTCCATGTGGCCACGGTTGGCAGAAAAAATCATTGCATACCTAAAAACAGGCCGTATCGAATACACGCAAAACGAAACCATCCCGGTTGAATGGAACAGGCCATGGCAACCACACAAACTTGATCAATCCGCCATGCTGGAAAAGCTTTCTTCGGGGGGCAATTATCTCTGTGCCGAAGCTGTGGGGAGTTTCTTCCTTGATCTCGGCACGGACTACACGGAACTGCTGGCCCAAACCGGACACCTGACCCCGGTCTGCCACAACACCCTGCACATGATAAAGACCTATGGCCGCATCTTCAAAAATCCACTGATGGCTCAGTGGTGCGAAGCCCACAGAAAAACCGCCGAACGCTATACGGACGGCGGCTCTCTTTATCAAAAGGATTATCTTAAGCGCATTGATGAAATCAAAACGTTCGTGGCAGGCTAACGCCTCGTCAATCCATACTTTTTCAATTTGTATTGCAAGGTTCTGCGGCTGATACCCAAAGCATCCGCCGTGCGTTCGCGATGGTTGCCGTTTTCTTCCAACGCCTGAATGATCGCCTGCTTCTCGGCTTCTTCCAGATTTGCAGGGGCAGCAGGGCTTGCCGAGGTTGGTGGAGTAAAGTCTATATGAATGGCAGCCTCACGCGCACCAGTTATCTGAGGTGGCAACAAGTCCGTCCCCAAGGCATCAGCGCGGGATAAAATCAAGGCACGCTCCAAAACATTCTCCAATTCACGCACATTGCCGGGCCAATCATAGCCGGACAAAGCATCAAGGAAAGCAGGGGTTACTGTACGAATAATCTTGTTATTCTTGTTGCCCAGACGACGCAGCAAGAAACTGACCAAAAGCGGCAGGTCTTCCTTACGTTCATCCAGCGGAGGAATACGAATCTCCAACACGGCCAGTCGATAATACAAATCTTCCCGGAATCGTCCGGCATCGACCTCTTTTTTCAAATTCCGATTGGTGGCCGCAATAATACGCGTATCCACATGAATGGGTTTAATCGACCCCAACGGTTCAATGGTCTTTTCCTGCAAAGCGCGAAGCAACTTGGCTTGAAGCGCAGCAGGCATTTCGCCTATTTCATCCAGAAACAACGTACCGCCATCGGCCAATTGGAACCGACCGGGCTTATCCTTGACCGCACCGGTAAACGCGCCTTTTTCGTAACCAAACAATTCCGATTCAAGCAGGTCATCAGGCAGAGCTGCGCAGTTGACCTTGATAAGAGGACGATTTGCCCGGTGACTTGCCCGATGTAACCCTTCGGCAACCAGCTCCTTACCCGTACCGGAAGGTCCGAGTATAAGGACGGTCGCCTCGGTTGGACCGGCCTGACCAATGAGGTCGCGCACCCGCTCAATGCCGGGGCTGGCACCAATAAAATCGGCCTCGCCGCTTACCTCGGCCCTAAGTCGTACATTCTCCTCAAGCAACTTGTGATATTCAAAGGCTTTACCGATAACCGCCGTCAACTCGTCATTGTCAGCGGGTTTGGTCAAATAGTCGAAAGCCCCTTTTTTCATGGCATCAACGGCACTGCCGACACTACCAAAGGCCGTCAACAAAACCACAGGCATACTCGGACGTCGAATCTGCAATTCCTTGAGCAATTGCATACCGTCCATACCGGGCATTTTCATGTCCACCATGGCCACATCGGGAAATGTGTCCGACTCGGCTTCCTCGGCCAAGACCTGCAAGGCCTGTTCGCCAGAATCAGCTTCGAGGACTGTCCAGTATTCTTCCTCAAGAACGGCACGGACCATCATTCGGTGGCCTGGCTCGTCGTCAACAACGAGAACAATACGTTCTTCAGTCATATATCTACTTCCTTAGCTATCGCTTTCGGTATTCTTCGGGAAAAAAAGTTTCATCTCGGTCCCTTCACCCGGTTCGGAGTGAATAACAACGTCGCCCTTATGCGCCCGCATGATATTCTGGACAATGGCAAGTCCAAGACCTGTACCGGTCTTCTTGCCGGTCACAAACGGCTTGAATACGTCGCCTTCCAGATTGGGGTCCATACCCGGTCCATTGTCAGCCACAATAAGCCAGACGCCATCCTTGCCTTGAACCGAAGTCAGCAAAATATGCCCCGGTTTCGCGCACTCCGGGCATCCCTCGATGGCATCAAGGCTGTTGGTGATAAGGTTGAGCAGGATTTGTCTGAGCGCGTCCTGATCCGCAAAGACCGTTTCCGGGCCAAAATTGAACTCCGCCACGGTTTCCTTGTCCTGGAAATCAAACCGCATGAGCTGTTTGATGGAATCTCCAAGCGTAGATAAATCGATCTCCATGGGGTCAAGCTGACGCGGACGGGCCAGATAAAGCAAATCAGTAACAACTCGATTCAGACGGTCCGCCTCCTGCACCATGGCAGCGGCATACTGATCAAGTGGGGCCTGCCCCTTGAGCTTGGTGGCAAACAACTGGGCAAAACCACGCAATGAACTCAGCGGATTGCGCACCTCATGAGCCACTCCTGCGGCCAGAGAACCGATTTCCGCCAGCCGCTTGGCCTCGTTCAAATCTTCTTCGAGCGACCGAAGCTGGGTGCGATCGCGTATGAGCACAAGCCGTTGACCGAGCTCAGGAGCTCCACCATCGTCATATTCCTGAAACGGCAACGTCAGAATTTCAAGCTGACGGCCCTGATAGTCAAACTGCTCCCACTCATACGGCACAGCAAGGCCGGTTTCGTCATGGGTCTTTCCAAAATCAAAATCATGCCAATTGGTACCGATAATCTCGGGCGCACCTTCTTCTCCTTCAGGAGCAAGAAGCTTCTTGGCCGAGTGATTGGCGGCCAAGACCTCTCCACTCTCGGCCAAAGTAACAAGACCGTCGGGCATGTTGTCGAGCAATTTGCTCTGGAACCGTTCTAGACGAATCAGCTGACGGCTGGCTCCTCGACGGCGCAGATAAGCAAACGCCAACGACCAAAGAACAACTGCGGCAAGAAAAACATATCCTGTTTGATACGTGGCCGCTCGACGATACTGGCGAAACTGGGCCAGATGCTTCTCCGCATTGAGTCCTACCACCAGAAAAACCGGCGGTTCTTCTGGCTCTCTTTGCATACCATGCCGCATGCCCTGCCCTTGGCCTTGGCCTCGACGCGGCATATGATTTGAACCATGTTCACCATCTTCAACAAAAGGAGGCATGCCGCTCAAAGTGGATATACCAGGTCGAGCACGCAACCCGGAGATGAGCACACTTTTCTTGCCCACCTGAGCCATCACATGCCACGCCCTGCCAGTCTCAATATCGCTGGTCACGGAATCGGGCAGACTAAACACGGGAGTATCTTCTACGGCAGAAGAAACCAGAGGACGACCATCTTCGCCGAACAGAGTAATAAACACTATATCTTCGGATTTGGTCAGTTCAGCAAACAATTCCTCGGACATCGCCTGAAAAAGTTCGGGCGACTGAGGTGTCATTCGTAAATTCCGGGCAATACGTAATATATTATTATCCACGCCGCGCAGGATGGAGTTGCCGGTCATGATCATATGATCCTCGACGATCTTGCGCTGCTGTGCAATGGATCGCCAAGTCAAATAGAGACTTCCCACTCCCAACACAATAAGTGCCAGGACAAGGGCGACCAAAGGTCCTTTTTCCTTTCCGTCGGAATGAACAACTTCCATATACTGCTACTTGCCTTTGATAATCAGGTAAACATCTTTGGGAGTACTATCGTACTTCTCGGCCAGAGACTTGAAGGAACTCTCAGAAGTAGCATCCATGCCTGCGGCCTTAAGCTTCGCAAGGACTTCGTCAACATCAAGACCATATGTCTTGCACACATTTCCCACCTTAAGCTTGCCGGTGCCGGCGGGTGGAACAGCGGGCATTCCCTCGTACAAATCAACGTCCTGACCACCACGAATCGTGTCATACACCTGCTGCGGGCTTACACCCTTGGAACGGGCTATGTCCTTGATCAGTGACTGCTCGTTAATGGTGGAATCATATCCGGCAGCGTGAAGAGTTTCCACGGCTTTTGCTGCATCAAGACCGAGAAAACCACAAAATTTCATGAGCGGACTTGTTTCTGCGTGACCATATGGAGGATTGCCATAAGTCGTCGTGGCTTCTTCTTTTATCTCCGCAGAAAAATCGAGCAACTGTTGCATGGGTGGCAGGCCGAGCAACGTACCGACAAGTACGAAAAGCGTCAGAACCAGACTGATAACCATGGGAACTGTCAGAACCACGAATTCCCGGGCACGATTTTTCATGTAGGCCATGAGTGGTTTCCAGTTTAACCAAATATGCAGGAACATGGCGACCAAGAAAAGCGTTCCCACGGTAGTATGGATGTCCCCCCACTGGGTTTTGGTTAAACCAAGCAAATGCCAGTCAGCCCAGTAGGCCACGCGCCCCTCAGGTACAACGTACAAAATCACGCTGGTCAACAGCGTGATGAGAAAAGACAAAAGGCCTGTCAGGGATGTAATTTTCCTCATGGTCAAAATGCCTCCTCAAAAAGATGCATACTCCACTGTTCCGAGTTCTACGCGTGAAGCTATTTGAAGTTTATTATTATTTGCGGGACGGCCGCCACCGTGGCAGACCGTCCCGCAAGCGTCCTGTTTTCCTGGTTATAGGAAATATTATCTAGTTAAAGCGAGGGCCCTGACCGTTGCAGTTATATCCGTCGCCACGTCCCTGACCATAACAATCGCCATTATATCCACGTCCCTGACGTTGTCCGGGACCACGACCGTTGAATGCTACGATACCGGTTTCTTTTTCGAGTTCAGCACGCATGGAATCACGGGTGTCGCGCATCTGGTCACGCAGCTTAGTCATGTCGGTTGTCAACTTGGTGATCTTCTTTTCATCAGCATTGCCGCCATTAACCATGGCCTGCAAAGTGGCGTGTTTTGCCCACATCTGATCACGCAGCTCGGTGAATTTGGGCTGGTACTTATCAAAGATCTTGTCGACCGCCGCCTGCTTTTCCGGGGTCAGCTGACTGTATACGCCGTTACTGCCGCAACCGTTTCCAGCCCTCTTTCCATGTCCATACCCTTGACCGGCCATAGCCATTGCGGCCATGCTCAGGACCAGGACAGCTGCCAAAGCCGTGATGGTGATGTTCTTTTTGTTCATTGTTCCTCCGAAAATATTAAAATGTTTTTTGCAATCAGGATGAAGAGAGTGTGTGATCTTCTGCTACTTATTAAGCACACACCGTGCCAACATTTTAACAGTCCGATTTAAAAGAATAATTCAAAAAGCTCTTCACGCTCAAAGCCACTTTTGTGCATATTCGTGCACACATATTGCACAAAATACGTGCAATGTGCAAGTGACATTCCTTGACATCGTGGACAAAAGTCTCACATTTGAACAGGACACAATTTGAACGTCAATCCAAGGTAACCCAATGCCCATATACGAATACATCTGCAAAAAATGCGACAATGAGTTCGAAGAACTTGTCTTTTCTCAAGACGCCACTGTGGCCTGCCCCAAATGTGGCTCGGAAAAAACAGAAAAACTCATGAGTGCTTGCGCCGTACAAACTGACGGCGGTGGCCTCAACCTCGATGCGTTACAGGATTCAGGCTGCGGCTCCGGCGGCGGCTGAGGTATCTAGATTCCGCACCCCGGTCCGGGGGCGATCCTTTTTTAACAATGACTGTATGACCTTCAATAATCGCTGTCACGGAGCATGGGTATAGCCATTTGCACCGTTTCCTTTCCTTGTAAGAAATGATAGATAAATCAAACCGGTTTCCACATCTTGACCGTTCGAGGAGCTTCCATGTCGAACAGATTGCCCTGGCCTGAATACTTCATGCGCATTGCCCATTTGGTGGCCCAGCGCTCCACATGCACCCGCCGCGCAGTGGGTGCCATTGCCGTACGCGACAAACGCATCCTTGCCACCGGTTACAACGGTGTTCCCACCAATATAGCCCATTGTGAAGAAGTCGGATGTCTTCGCGACAAGCTTAACATTCCGTCTGGCGAACGCCACGAGCTGTGCCGGGGGCTCCACGCCGAACAAAACGTCATCATTCAGGCAGCCACGCACAATCTGGACCTTAAAGGATGCGACATTTACTGCACTACCAAGCCGTGCATCCTGTGCACCAAGATGCTCATCAATTGCGAAGTGAAAAACATCTATTTTTCCGAAAACTACCCTGACGAGTTGTCCGAAGAGATGCTCGCCGAGGCTGGAGTGAACTATGTGTTCATGGAAGGCGAATTCATCTAAAGACGAGCAATTCATGGCCGAGGCCATAGACCTGGCCTATCAAGGACGCGGCACCACTGCGCCCAATCCCTGCGTCGGAGCGGTCCTCGTGGACGGCGACCAAATCGTCGCCCGAGGGTGGCATACTCGATACGGCCAACTTCATGCGGAACGGGAATGTCTGGCCCATGCCAGTAAAAAAGGCGTCGATCCAACAGGGCTGACCATGTTCGTCACCCTTGAGCCATGCAACCACCACGGCAAGACCCCTCCCTGCACCGAAGCCATCATTGAAGCAGGCATCACCAAAGTCGTTATCGGCACTCGTGACCCCAACCCCGTTGCCGCTGGCGGCGTGGAAAAACTGCAAAGTCACGGTATCGAAATCGTGGTGGGTGTCCTTGAGCAGCAATGCAAAGACCTCATTGCCGACTTTTTGCTCTGGCAGGACTCGCATTCCCCATTCAACATCATTAAAATGGCTGCGACGCTGGACGGGAAAATCGCATCCAGCGCAAAAAAACCTGAACCGGTTTCCAGCCCGGAGTCTTTTGCCCGTGTCCACGATCTGCGTGGCATGGTCGGAGCCGTCGTCGTCGGAGGAACCACATTCTACGCCGATAACCCGAGTCTGAACTGTCGCTCGGAACAATTACCACCAGATTTTATCCAACCCTTTGGCGTAGTCGTCACGTCACGACTCCCTGAAGATCCGGCGGCACACACCCTGCTTCGGAAACGTCCAGAACGTGCTATTTTCATGACCACCGAAACAGCCGCCCACAGTGAAGCCGCTGACCGTCTGCGAAGCCGAGGCACCTCGGTCTGGCCCCTGCCGGGACACCCTGGAGGCCTGGCTCTCTCCTGCGGATTCGAACGACTCCGCTACGAAAAAGGATGTCATTACACCCTGTGCGAAGGTGGTGGAAGATTTTCCATGGCCCTCATCCAACAGGGACTAGCCGATGAACTCGTCCATTTCGTGACCCCTCGCATACTTGGCGACAACACCGCTCCAGCGGCTTACTCTGGCCGCAAATCCATCTCCATGGCTGATTCAGTAGACTTCCGTATCATCAAAACGGAAACAACAGGATCGGATATCATGTTGACTTTACGGACAAAATAATCTTTCAGTATAGAAACATGAACTAAGGTTCATTTTTTATATTGACAATATGAACCCGACCTCATATTTGTATTTTATGAACAAACGCCAAGGAGGCATTCATGAACTACGCATATAGAGAACAAGGCAACCACGTCATGTCATGGCGCAATCAATGGACCTTGGACAATCCGATACGGGGACTCGCCCAGCCACCCAAAAAAATGTTCGGCCATATGGTTACCCCGGGCATGACGGTTATTGACACAGGATGCGGGGTCGGCTTTTTCACCATGGCGTTAGCACGCATGGTAGGAGAAACTGGCAAGGTCATTGCTGTGGACCTTCAGGCTGAAGCATTAGCCAAGCTGGAGGAAAAGGTAGAACGAGCAGGCTTACACAGACGAGTGGAAACGTGGAAATGCGATGCAAATGACATCGGAGTGCTCCCAAAAGCGGACTTCGTCCTTTCTGCATACATGGCGCACGAAGTTCCTGATATCGACATCTACTTTCACCGCATGGCGCAATGCATCAAACGCAATGGGCACATGCTTTTTGTCGAACCGAAATTTCACGTCTCTCCCAACAACTATCGTGAAGAAGTCGCTGCTGCCATCAAGGCGGGATTTGAACTGGACAGTCTGCCGTCCATATTTTTCAGTCACGCCGTCGTCCTCAGAAAGGGTTGATACCGAACCTCTTGCAGGGTACTTTCGCCTCGGAGCAAACAATGAACGAACAAAACTCTATCAGGGTTCCTCAGCAGACCCGAAGTATCGAAAAGAAAAAACGGCTTATGGATGCGGCCATGGCAGAATTCGGCGCAAAGGGGTTCCATGGCACAAATGCCAAGGGAATTGCCAAAGGAGCAGGTGTTTCTGTTGGAACTTTTTACGCCTATTTCACTGATAAAAAAGCAATTCTGTTTGAAATAATCAACCAGCATCTGATCGAAATCGACCAGTCCATATTCAAGACGCTCACCCGCAAGATTAAGGAGGGAGCTACGGGCAGGGAAGTGATCAGTCACATCGTCAAGATGGGACACGAAGCACATCATCATTCCCCAGAACTTTTAAGGGTTATGCTTTCCATGCAGTACATTGATGAAGACTTTCAGGAATATGCTGCAACCGAATTCAACGACGCAACCACGAAGCTGAGTCAATTTTTCGAAACCATGAGCGACCGCCTCCGCATCACCGACATGGAGGCGGCAGCTCAGGTGGTCGCCAACGCGTTCGAAGAGACCATGCACTCGGTAGCCACCGGTAGGCCCCACGTTGAACAAAACCGCCTATATAATGCTCTGATCGACATGACCTCCATATACCTTTTCAAAGACCCGGATGTACCGCTTTCCTACCCTTCACAAGATAACTAAAAATTATAACCCCCTTGTCACACCCCCGCACACATCGTAAAGAAAAGGTATGCTCAACATACTTCGACATGTGGTTGTGTTCATCATCCTCGTTTGCCTTCAGGTGGTCACAAGTCATGCGCAGTCAACACCTGATCCGGCAACTCGCCTCGCATACCTGACTGAAGAGTTCAAACCATATAACTATACGGATAATAATCATCAGACAGGATTGGCCGTCGACCTCCTGAAAGTAATATGGAAGGAAATAAACATCACACCACAGCCTCTTCATTTCCTTCCCTGGACTCGTGCTTACGAAATGCTTGAATCCGAAAAAAACATTGTCCTTTTTTCCATGCTCAGAACACCAGAACGAGAAAAACTTTTCAAATGGGCCGGGCCGATCGCCCTCTCCACAACTTTCTTTTATGCAAAGGCAGACTCTCCCATCACCTTACAGTCTTTCACAGATGCTCAAGGACTATCCGTTGGCATTGTCAAAGGCTATGCTTCGGAAGGGCTACTCGCAAAAAAAAGTCACATAGTCCGCATCAAGTCTCTCAAATCCGTACAGGCCTGCATTGATATGCTTGCATCATCAAGAGTCGATCTCATTTCGTTGGAAGCGCGGACTTTCGACAAGACTATTCGTGAGATGGGCCTCGCCCCAGACAACTTCAAAGCCGTGTGGAAAATTTCTGAAATGCGATCCTATTACGCCTTCAGCAAAGACGTTCCTGACACGCTGGTTGATCGGTTTCAAAAAGCTATTGACCGGGTACGCAGTTCCTCTGTTTATAAGGATCTCGTCCGTCGTTATCTTCATTGATCCCGGATTTACACCCGCTCCGCACCCTGATACAAGAGCGCCAGACAACAGCGAGGATTATTATGTTCACAGGACTGGTCATGGGTATGGGGCGTATCGAAGCCGCCGAGAATCGGGGAGCTGAAACGCGATTCCGCATTAAGGCGTTATTTGATCTCAACGACATCGAACTGGGTGAATCCATTGCGGTAAACGGCGTCTGCCTGACCGTGGAAACTTTTGGCGATGGTTGGTTCACCTGCTACGCTTCCAAAGAAACCACCTCTGTCACCAGCCTTGGTACATTGCGCATGGGATCCTCCGTCAATCTTGAACGCGCCATGGCTATGGGAGATCGTTTTGGCGGGCACATCGTGTCCGGCCATGTGGACTGCATGGCTGAGGTCGCCGAGATTCGTCCTTCCGGTGAATCAAAAATCTACCGCCTCGCTTTTGATGCCGTGCACGGCAAATACGTCATCCCCAAAGGCTCTATTACATTGGATGGTATCAGTCTCACCGTCAACGACTGCGCTCCTACGTGGCTTGAAGTAAACATCATTCCCGAGACCCAAAAGGTGACAACCATCGGAGGTTGGTCCCCCGGCACAACGGTCAACATGGAAACCGACATCATCGGCAAATATGTCGAGCGCATGGTAACTCCATGGGTCGGGGACAAAGGGGCAGGCGAAACCAAGCCCGGCATCACCATGGATTATCTTCGGGAACACGGATTTTAATAAATACACAAGGCACGCTGCAAAGCGTGCCTTTTTTGATACGAATACCTTACATCAGGAGCAGAATTGATGGCCAACCAGACCGTTCTCGTTGTCATAGATGTTCAGAACATCATGTTTGAGACCCCCGGCGAAATCCCCTTTGAAGGCGACCGCGTTCTCAAAACCATTGAAAGCCTTATTACTTCGGCCCGTAAAAGCAATATTCCAGTACACTACATTCAGCACACCACCGAAGAGGCGGGATCTGAATTTGAAAAGGACTCCCACAACTGGTTGTTCAAATCTGAAATAGCCCCGCAGAATGGCGACCTCGTTTCCTTCAAATCCTCTTATGACGCATTCTGGAAAACTGATTTTGATGCCAACCTCAAAAGTCTCGGGGCCAAAAGACTTGTCTTCTGTGGGCTTCAGACTGAATGTTGTGTGGATACCACTATTCGAAGTGCTTTGGCCCATGGTTATAAAAATGTTTTGATCGGCGATGCGCATACTTCATACGACAATGGAGTACTCACGGGGGAACAGATTGTGGGTCATCATAATCAGACCTTGAACAGGCGGTTTTGTAGGGTTGTTATGGCGAGGGATTTTTGCTTCGATGAATAATTAAAGCAGTCGGGGTTTAAACCCCGACGGGAAATAAGAAATAAGGAAGGGCCGCTTTTATGCGGCCTTTTTCTTTGAAGATGCGCCTTCGGCGAAAGTCATTGTTGGGTGCTGAAGCACCCAACGTTTTCCATGCCCTGCCGGGCGGGCCTCCTTTTTTGGCAGCGCCCAAAAAAGGAGCAAAAAAGGTCGCTTGCGCTAGTTTGGCCGCCCCCATGATTTGCGGCAAGAATCTGATCCAATCGAGTCGGCTCCACCCGATTAAAAGCATAAGCCCTGCCTCTCCCTTTATCCCTCAGTTTAAGATAAATTATCTAATTCCCTTATCAGAGCCGCCTCCTTCGATTGGTCAGCTTCTAAGCCGCCAATCAAGGGCTGGTTCCCGTCTTCGTCTGGTTGGGAGGGGAAGAAATTGGCTTCGGAGGGAGAGCGGTGTTGGGGTGCTGGAGCACCCCAAGGCCCTTTATGGATAACGAAGAGCTTGGAATCAAAAGCGAATACTTATGATGAAAAATAAATTGGTCACGATGACATGGAGATTCAAAAATATGTGTGATATCGAAGAACTTAGAATCTAAGATGAACACCTACACCCAAAAATCTCTTACATCGACGAACAATTGATAGCGGGCCTTAGAGCCTGTCCCGCGCGGCGTAACGTAGCCCGACCGAGTCTGTGCAACAGACAATTCTGTCGGGCAATGAAGCCGCGTACAGGCTCTTGGGTCCGCTATCAGGCGCACAACGAAAAAGGCGTTTTTTGCCTCCTTTTTTTCGCCTCAAAAAAAAAGGTCGCCGTAAAGGCGAAACCTTTGTAAAAATACCGTTTGCATCTTCACTGCGAAAGCACGCAACGCCCCCTCCAAAAAAGATATCCTTTTCCCTTTCGTAGCCGTTGCGGAACACGGCTTGCTTTCCCTTCTTTCTTCGGACCTGCTACTTGAAGCAAAATTTTCACTTACCCCTAAAGATTGTTTAAACTTCACCGATAAGTTTCATGAAACGTCGGATTATATCCGGCGCTTCGGGAGACAAATGTAGGGGTTGGGAGACCCTTCAAACCCGCAGGGACGCGGGGAGGGAGATTGGATATGGCCAGGGACGGCGATATACTTTTTTCGGTGATTATTCCCTCCACCGGCAACAGGCCCAAGGCTTTGCAAAAAGCGGTTTCATCCGTGGATGAGGCGGCCCGGTTCGCTGGATTGGAGAAAGGGCAGATCGAAATTCTTATAGGCTTTGACGGCGTTAAAGGGAAAATTCCCACGGCGGACTATGTGGTCAGAGCTTTCAATTTGCCCAGAGACAATGACTGGGGCAACGGCATCCGCGATATGCTGCTTAAGGTGGCTTCCGGGGAAAAAATACTTTTTCTGGATGATGACAATGTCATCAAGCCATATGCCCTGAGTCAATATATTAAACATTTCGATGCCGAGATGGTTATCGGTCGCATCGACACGCAGCTTGCCTTTGACCAGCCGTTTTTGCCGGTGTTCGATTCCGGCTCCATGATTCGTCCTGGCAATATCGATCCGCTGTGCTTGTGTCTGTCACGCCGGTTGGTGGTGGATAGGTGCGGTGGGTGGAAGTATCGGGGCAAGTATGAAGCCGACTATCTCAACATTCTTCATTGGCACCGCCGTGCCCACAGTGTCACCGTTATTGAAGAAGTGGTCGGAGTTTATGACGCTGGTCGGAGTCTTGATTGCAGCGCGCTCTCAAGACGACAAATGGGATTGCTTGATAGACTGGCTGCCGAACGAGATGTCAGCATTAGTGAACTTGAACGTCCCCTTGTTGGGGGGCTTGCCTTGGCATGATGTCCCATAGATGGAAAAAGGTTTTAATACCGCCGCTGTTCTGATTCCTTTTTGTGTCAGAACGGCGGTCTTTCTTTTTTTGTCGATGTTGATACAGTGCGCTCATACTTGCCACCACAAGGAATCAATCAATGACGATGATCAATAAAATGGAGAACAGGAAAACGGCATGGCGTATTTTTACGTTCCATGCAGGTGTTTCAATGGCTCTGCTGGTCCTTTCTGTGTTCCCTGTGTTGTTTTATCCCGATCAACCCTATGCGCAGATTGTTCCGTTATTAGCTGCGGCCATGGTGCTTGGCTTGTCACTCTATTGCGCCACGCGATTCATGCGATTGATTGAAGAAGCGCACGACAAGATTTCCACGCTCTCGGCTCACGACGATTTGACAGGATTGCCGAACCGCCGTTGGTTTTTCGACCGTTTGGATGAAGAGGTGGACCGTGCATTTAGATATGGCAATTCGTTGTCCATGATTATGATCGACATAGACCATTTCAAAAGGATTAACGACTCTTTTGGGCACCCCCTTGGAGATATGGCGTTGGCCGAAGTCTCACGTCTGCTCTCGGCCAATGTGCGCACCTCGGACATCGTGGCACGATACGGTGGAGAGGAATTTGCTGTTTTACTCCCTGAGACATCGACGGATCAGGCTGTTTTGGTGGCCGAAAAACTCCGTATGGTCGTGGAAGTAAACGACATCAGTTTGGAAGGTCCACAGGTGAAAGTAACGATCAGTTGCGGCGTGGCCGATCTTCGATCGATAAAAAATTGCAAAGGGAGCACGAGGGATGCTTTTGTCCTCGCTGCCGATAACACTATGCATCGAGCCAAGAAGAATGGCAGAAACCAGGTTCTTTCCTTTATCCCTAAAAGTGAACGGCAAATCCCGTTAGTCTGATTTTACTCATTGCTATTGGTCTTTTAATGACTATTTTGTGACGCAGACAGACGCTGTTAAGGCTCGCTTGCGTCCATCGACTTTGCATCGGTCTGATATGTAACAATTTTTAACATAGATTTTTCCCCTTTCCCACCGTGGTCTTTTACGTTAAGTAATGTGTCCCCGACGGGAGTGCGATAGGCATGACCTAAGCATGGACGTTGGGAAAAAATAATATTGAGGTGCGAAGACATGGCACTGTGCAAAATTGAAGAAGCCATTGAGGATATCCGCCAAGGCAAAATGGTCATCATGGTGGATGACGAAGATCGTGAAAATGAAGGCGATCTCGTTTGTGCCGCTGAAGCGGTAACACCGGAGTTGATCAACTTCATGGCTACCTATGGTCGTGGTTTGATCTGCCTGCCCATGAATAATGAAATGGCTGACGCCCTTGGTCTTGAACTCATGGCCAAGAAAAACGAATCCGGATTCGGAACAAATTTCACGGTCTCCATTGAGGCCCGCGAAGGTGTCACCACCGGTATTTCCGCCGCTGATCGAGCCACTACTGTGCTGGCCGCAGTCGAAGACGGCGCATCCCCGGACTCCATTGTGACTCCCGGACATATTTTCCCACTTCGCGCCAAGGATGGCGGTGTGCTCGTGCGCGCAGGTCAGACCGAAGGCGGTTCTGACATCGCTCGTCTAGCCGGGTTTAAACCCGCTGCCGTGATTTGCGAAATCATGAACGAAGACGGTTCCATGGCGCGTATGCCAGACCTTGAAATCTACGCCGAGAAGCATGATCTCAAGATTTGTTCCGTGGCTGATCTTATTGCTTACCGCATGAAGTTTGACGGGCAGTCCGTGACCAAGGTTGGCGAAGCCAAGCTGCCTACACGCTGGGGTAACTTCAAGTCTGCTGCCTTCAACTCCGAAGCCGACGGCAAGACCCACATTGCCTTGTACATGGGTGATATCCATCCTGACGAACCAACTCTGGTCCGCGTGCACTCCGAGTGCCTGACCGGCGACGTGTTTGGCTCCCTGCGTTGCGATTGCGGTCCCCAGTTGGCCGATGCCATGTGCATGATCCGCAACGAAGGCAAGGGCGTGCTCGTTTATATGCGTCAAGAAGGACGCGGTATCGGTCTTGGTAACAAGATCAAGGCGTATCACCTGCAGGATCAAGGATATGACACTGTTGAAGCCAACGTGAAACTCGGCTTTCCGCCGGATATGCGTGAGTATGGCACCGGTGCCCAAATTCTCGTGTCACTCGGCGTGTCCAAGATGCGTCTCATGACCAACAATCCTAAGAAAATGGTAGGATTGGAAGGATATGGCCTTGAAGTTACCGAACGAGTGCCCATCGAAGTCGGTGCATGCAAGCTGAACGAAAAGTATCTTAAGACAAAACACGACAAGATGGGGCATCTGTTGCATGTCAACGAGACGGACGGCGAATAAGCCCCGTCAGATTTGACTTTTCAGGAATTGCTACCGTAATACATTGAATATATATTTTATTGTGTAGGGAGAAAATATCATGTCTATGAAGACTGTCGAAGGACAATTAAATGCCCAGGGACTGAAGGTCGCCATCGTTGCGGCTCGTTTCAACGATTTCATCGTTGATCGCCTCATTTCCGGTGCTGTGGACTATCTGGTCCGTCACGGCGGAAGTGAAGATGATCTGACTCTGGTTCGACTACCCGGTGCCTTCGAGCTCCCCATTGCCGCGCAGAAGTTGGCTCGCTCCGGCGATTACGATGGTGTGGTCGTGCTGGGTGCCGTCATTCGTGGCGCCACTCCGCATTTTGACTACGTGTGCAACGAGTGCGCCAAGGGCGTGGCTCAGGCCAGCATGGAAACCGGTGTGCCCATGGGCTTCGGTCTGCTGACCTGTGACTCTCTTGATCAGGCTATTGAACGGGCCGGTTCCAAGGGTGGCAACAAGGGCGTGGAAGCTGCTTCCGCACTGCTTGAGACCATCCGTGTCCTGGAGCAGCTCTAGTATATGGCTGGCAAGAAAAAGGGCAATCGGCCCGGCATTCGCAGAGTGGGACGTACTCTGGCTTTTCAGGTGCTTTATTCGATGCGTTTTCGTGACTCCAAGAATCCTATGGATATGGAAACGTTGTTTTCCATCAATCCGTTGGTATTGGCTCAGGAGTCTGAGACCGCACGTGATTTCGCTCATGATCTGGTCATGGGCGTTGACGTCAATCGTGAAGCTATCGACAAGACCATTGATGAAAACACTCAGCATTGGAAGATCGAACGTATCGCCGTTGTGGAGCTGTCCATCCTACGACTCTCTCTCTACGAGATGATGTTTACCGATATTCCGGTCAAGGCCGCCATCAACGAGGCCATAGAACTGTCCAAAGCCTTTGGGGACGGCAAGTCCCGTTCTTTTGTGAACGGCATTTTGGACGGCGTGGCCAAGTCTCTCAATAAATAAGCTTTTCAAACCATAAAAGGTTCCATCATGGCTTTAGGAAAATACAACCCGGAAGCTATCGAGAAGAAGTGGCAGGACATCTGGAAGGAGTCCGGTTGCTTTGAAGTCGAAACTGATCCCGGTAAGCCGAAATATTATGTGCTGGAGATGTTTCCATATCCCTCCGGCAAGATCCACATGGGTCATGTGCGCAACTACTCCATTGGTGATGTCGTTGCGCGTTTCAAGTCCATGCAGGGCTTCAATGTGTTGCACCCTATGGGGTGGGACGCGTTTGGTCTGCCCGCCGAGAATGCGGCTATCAAGAATGAGACCCATCCGGCCAAGTGGACATATCAGAACATCGACGAGATGCGCGAACAATTGCAACGTCTCGGATATTCCTATGACTGGCGTCGAGAAATCGCGACCTGCCGTCCCGAATATTACAAGTGGGAACAGAAGTTTTTTCTCAAGTTCATGGAAAAGGGTCTCGCTTACCGCAAGGACTCCCCTCAGAACTGGTGTCCGACTTGTAATACCGTGCTCGCTAATGAGCAGGTGGAAGATGGATTGTGCTGGCGTTGCGATTCCGAGGTCGAGCAAAAGGACATGGAACAATGGTTCCTGCGCATCACCGATTACGCCGACGAGTTGCTGAAAGATCTTGAAGGTCTTGAAGGTGGCTGGCCGGAGCGCGTGCTAACAATGCAGCGTAACTGGATCGGCAAGTCCTACGGTGCGGAATTGACTTTCCAGATTAAGGATATGGAAGAGACCATTGATGTCTTTACCACTCGTCCTGACACCCTGTACGGCGCAACATTCATGTCTGTGGCTGCCGAACATCCGTTAGTGGAAGCGCTTATCGCCGATGCCGAGAACAAGGCGGAGGTCGAGGCGTTCGTTAACAATATTAGAAATATGGACCGCATTAAACGCGGTGCTGACGATCTGGAAAAAGAAGGCATTTTCACTGGCAAGTATTGCGTGAACCCGGTCACGGGCAAGGATATCCCCATCTTTGTGGCTAACTTCGTACTCATGGGCTACGGGACTGGCGCTGTCATGGCTGTCCCTGCTCACGATCAGCGCGATTTTGAATTCGCGAGCAAGTACGAGTTGCCCATGCAGGCGGTTATCAATCCGCCGGAAATGCATGAAAAGGGTGAAGTGTTGAACGCTGCCGATCTGGAGGCCGCCTATACCGAACCCGGATTCCTGATTAACTCCGGTGAGTTCGACGGTATGGCTAATGAGCCTGCCAAGAAGGCCGTGGTTGAGCATCTTGACGAGTCCGGCAAGGGCAAGATGGCGGTCAATTATCGTCTGCGTGATTGGAACATTTCCCGTCAGCGTTTCTGGGGTGCACCCATCCCGGTTATTTACTGCGAAGAATGCGGTGTAGTACCGGTCCCCGAGGATCAGCTCCCCGTGTTGCTGCCGGAAAACGCACAGGTTCGCAAGGATGGCAAGTCTCCGCTGCCCACCATGGAAGAGTTCGTGAATTGCGAATGTCCCAAGTGTGGCAAGCCTGCCCGTCGCGAGACCGATACTTTTGATACATTCTTTGAATCTTCCTGGTACTACATGCGCTATTGTGACCCGCGCAATGACGAGGAAGCGCTGGGCGCGGAACATCTGGATTACTGGATGAACGTGGATCAGTATATAGGTGGCATCGAGCATGCGATTTTGCATCTGCTCTATTCCCGTTTCTTTACCAAGGCTTTGCGTGATACCGGATTTGTTTCGGCGAGCGAGCCTTTTTCCAACCTGCTGACGCAGGGCATGGTGCTCAAGGACGGCGGCAAGATGTCCAAGTCCAAGGGCAACGTGGTTGACCCCAATTCCATGATCAACCAGTACGGCGCAGATGCAACTCGTTTGTTCATTCTGTTCGCTTCACCGCCGGTTAAGGAACTTGAGTGGTCTGATCAAGGTATTGAAGGTGCATTCCGTTTCCTGAGTCGCCTTTGGCGTCTGGTAGAAGAAATGGAAGGCGTGCTGGAACCTGTTTGGCCCACGGTGTCGAACGATCCACAGTCTGATGCCGCCAAGAAGCTTCGGTTCAAGGAACACGACACTATCCGTCGTGCTACGCGGGACATCGAGAATGAGTTCCAGTTCAATACAGTCATCGCGGCTGTCATGGAGTTGGTCAACGAGATGTATCATGTCAAGGACGAACTCAAGGAGTCCGATCCTATGGCCATGTCTTCGGCTATTGCAACAGCTGTGACCCTGTTGTCCCCGGTGACTCCGCATATCTGCGAGGAGCTCTGGCAAGCCATGGGCCATGAAGCCGGTATGACTTCACAATCCTGGCCTACCTTTGATGAGAAGGCTTTAATTAAAGACGAAGTGACCATGGTCGTTCAGGTCAACGGCAAGATGCGCGGCAAGTTCCAGGCACCGAACAATGCCCCCAAGGAAGACGCGGAAAAGATCGCTCTTGAAATGGAGAACGTGGTCAAATTCATCGAAGGGAAAACTGTACGCAAGGTTATAGTCATTCCTAATAAATTGGTAAATATTGTAGCAAATTAGAAAGACGTTAATTGAATCAAATAAAAAGCCCGGAAGGATGTTGTCCTTCCGGGCTTTTTTGCATGCAGTGCAATAGCTCTATTTTTGATATTGGGATTCGCCGAAGCCGAGAATGGGATAGAAGATGAAAGGAAGCAGAAAAAGGCCAGCTGCAAAGACAGCGGGCTGTCCGAATTTTTTGGCTAGAGAGATGGAAAGCAGAATCATCAGGATAATGTTTACTACTGGGATGAAATATCCGATGAACCAGTACCATTCTTTGCCACCCATGCGGTTGAGAACCCACAGGTTATAGAAGGGTATGAGGCAGGCCCAGCCGTATTCTCCCGCTTTTTCAAAAGTCTTCCACATACCGATACAAACGGCGACAATAATTGCGATGTTGATCAAAGTCATCATTCAGGAAACTCCTCGTATATGGTCTTGAATGTTCTGACTTGAATATATGGATAGTTGGTTTGGGTCAACGGGGTGTGTGAGTTTTTGTTTGAAAAGAGAAGAGGGAGATAAGCTGGTTTCGTAGCGAAGATGGGGAGAAGGGACTTCTTTTTTTGGTGGGGGTTGCGTGCTTTCGCAGTGAGGGTGCAAACGGTTTTTTTTACAAAGGTTTCGCCTTTATGGCGACTTACTTTTTTCGAAGCGGAAAAAAGGAGGCAAAAAACGCCTTTTGGGTGTGAGCCTGATAGCGGACCCAAGAGCCTGTACGCGGCTTCATTGCCCGACAGAATTGTCTGTGACACAGACTCGGTCGGGCTACGTTACGCCGCGCGGGACAGGCTCTAAGGCCCGCTATCAATTGTTCGTCGATGTAAGTTTTTTTTCGGTGTAGGTGTCCATTTCTGACTTGATGTTCTTCGACAATCATCAACGACTTTGCGGTGTTAACCCTTCAATATCTTTTCTCCTTCAAAGACAATTTCTACCTCCCAATCAGATGAAGACCGGATTCAACTCTTGATTAAAGAAATTGGAAGTTGTGAATGCGCAATAGAAGAGAAGAAAGAAAAAAAGAGGGACTTCGTTTTTTGGTGGGCGTTGCGTGCTTTCGCAGTGAAGATGCAAACGGTATTTTTACAAAGGTTTCGCCTTTACGGCGACCTGCTTTTTTTGAGGCGAAAAAAAGGAGGCAAAAAACGCCTTTTTCGTTGTGCGCCTGATAGCGGACCCAAGAGCCTGTACGCGGCTTCATTGCCCGACAGAATTGTCTGTTGCACAGACTCGGTCGGGCTACGTTACGCCGCGCGGGACAGGCTCTAAGGCCCGCTATCAATTGTTCGTCGATGTAAGAGATTTTTGGGTGTAGGTGTTCATCTTAGATTCTAAGTTCTTCGATATCACACATATTTTTGAATCTCCATGTCATCGTGACCAATTTATTTTTCATCATAAGTATTCGCTTTTGATTCCAAGCTCTTCGTTATCCATAAAGGGCCTTGGGGTGCTCCAGCACCCCAACACCGCTCTCCCTCCGAAGCCAATTTCTTCCCCTCCCAACCAGACGAAGACGGGAACCAGCCCTTGATTGGCGGCTTAGAAGCTGACCAATCGAAGGAGGCGGCTCTGATAAGGGAATTAGATAATTTATCTTAAACTGAGGGATAAAGGGAGAGGCAGGGCTTATGCTTTTAATCGGGTGGAGCCGACTCGATTGGATCAGATTCTTGCCGCAAATCATGGGGGCGGCCAAACTAGCGCAAGCGACCTTTTTTGCTCCTTTTTTGGGCGCTGCCAAAAAAGGAGGCCCGCCCGGCAGGGCATGGAAAACGTTGGGTGCTTCAGCACCCAACAATGGCTCTCGCCAAAGGCGCATCTTCAAAAAAAAAGCCCACCGCTCCATGTACCCTTCCCCAATCATATCAAAGTAGACCTTTACGCAATTTCCCATTACTATTCCTCAATTCAAAAGCCCGACATGGAGATCAAACATGCACTCTCTTCGATATAGCGCCCTCTTTCTCATCCTGATCCTGACCGGATGCAGCGGTTATACCTTCGGTGAAGGAGGTACTTCCGTACTCCCTCCAGAATACCGAACTCTTGCCGTCCGAGAAGTCACCAACCCGACCACACTCTCATGGCTGGAACCACGCATTCGCAAGCTTCTCCGAGACGAATTAAACAACCGTGGCACCATCACATGGGTCGACAGCCAAGACCGTGCAGATTCTGTTATTTCCATCATAATAACCAAATATTACCGTCCGACAGCAGTTTCCGGTGCAAGTGACGAAACTTTGCGCTCCGTTGCCAAGTTTTACTTCAATGCAGTCATTCGATCCACAACTGATGACTCTGTACTCTGGCAATCAGGTGATATCTCACAGGACTGGCCTTTTTTCACAGGCGACGAAGCCGAGGCTGACGCCGAAGTCACACGACTTGGCATCCGACGACTGGCTGACCGCATGACCCAGAACTACTAGGCACCCCATGAACCGCCCAAAATACCTTTTCTTGATCTGCCCAGACCCACAACTCATCAAGGCCCAAATTGATGAACGGATTAAGACGTCCGGACAAACCGACTGGGAAACCAAGACTTTCTGGGGCGACGACGAAGAGCCTTTGCCCAACACATTCTGGACTGACTTGACCATCAAATCCCTATTTCCTCAGCCCAAGGCTCTGATTGTTCGCCGTGCTCATACGCTCAAGGCTGACCATTGGGACAAACTTGATGCCGGAGTCAAAGGACTTGGCAGCGACATTTTTCCAGTCTTCTGTCTGGAGGGCCAATGGAAAGGGAAAAAACCACCCGTTCCTGTTGCACTGTCCCGACGTGGTCTCTTTAAGAAAGCCAAGAAAGAAAACTGGATTTGGGAATCAAAAGGACTTGATCAACGCTCGCTGACGGATTTCGTCAAGGCATGGGCAGCACGCGAGGGATTAACCTTTGAACCCGGCGCGGGACAAGCCTTGGCTTTCGCCCTACCCATGGACGCTGTAGCCGCACGATTGGAACTGGACAAAATTGAATTGGCTACTGGCGATGAGCGCACAGTTCGCCGTGAACACGTTGATCTCGTGGCTCAGACCGGCGAAATGCCTTTTTTCGACCTCATGGACGCTTTGAGTCAACCCGGGGCCGAAGTCTCGGTATGGAAACGGGTCCTCGACGATCACGCCAAGTCGGCCAAAGACCAGATGCTGTTCAACCTCATCGGATTTCTCGCAAGTCAGGCACGCATGTACTGGATGCTCGCCAACGGGGAAAACCCCAAAGGCAATCCGTATATGCTAAAAAAGAAAGCCCCCATCGCCCAACGATTGGGCAGAATCGGTGTTGCCCGTATGATTGATCTGGCCCTTGAAGCCGAACTGTCACTCAAAACCGGCGAACGCAAATACGAAGAAGCTCTGGACATCCTCATGGCCGGACTGATCGACCTGTTTCAACCCAAACGACAAGCCCGTCGCGCCCGATGACCAAATCAGACACCCCGCACTATCTCGGCCACCGCCAACGCCTCAAAGCTAAACTCGTGGACAACAGCCGCAGTCTGGCGGACTATGAAATCATGGAACTTGTGCTGGCACAGGTTCTTCCGCGCCGCGACACCAAACCGTTGGCAAAAGAACTGATTGACCGATTTGGCTCGCTGAAAAGTGCGATCATGGCTCGCCCCGACCAATTGGATTCGGTCAAAGGAGTTGGCCCGGCAGTCACCGCCCACTGGACATTGTTGCAAGAACTCTATGCCCGACTCGGTGAAGCGCAGGCACGAAGCGGTATACCTTTATCCGACCCCAGAGATGTTGCCGAAGCCGCAATGGCGAGACTCGGCGGCAAGGGTGTCGAGGAATTCTGGACCGCATTTCTCGACTCAAAGAACAGGGTCATCGCATGGGAAAAAGTCGGCAACGGAACGGTGAACGCTGCCCCGGTGTTCCCCCGAGAAATTGTTGCCATGGCTCTTCGACTGGAAGCCGTCAGCATCATACTCGCGCATAACCACCCCGGCGGCGACCCGACTCCTTCCAAAGAAGACATACTGTTGACCGGCATGATCAAGGAAGCCGCACAGAATCTGGATATAGCCGTACACGATCATATTGTTGTCACTGATACGGACTATTACAGCTTTTATGAGGGAGGATATCTCTGATGCATCAATTCCGCGCCACCATCCACGGAAAAGTACAAGGGGTCTGGTTCAGAGCATGGACCCGCGACACGGCACGTGAACTGGGCGTCACGGGTTGGGCACGCAATCTACCGGATGGGAATGTGGAAGTACTGGCGCAAGGCACACCGGAATTACTCGACAAATTCAAGCATTCCCTCTGGGACGGGCCACCCTTAGCGCGAGTGACAAAAATCGACGCAGACCAATCTGAAACAAACGAAACCCTCCCTTCCTTCTCTATCCGTCGCTAAAAACAGTTTTTTTGCAATAATAATATACTTGCAAACGGGAATTAACGACTTATTAGGTGTAACACACTCAGTTTGCACTCAAATGAGAGGTTATTCCCTTGAGCAAAAAAAACAAGAAATCCCCCATCCAGCCGACGCGGATAAAACGCAAGAAGTCGGATGTCACCAAAGATAAGGCCCCGACCCGCAAGCCCGCCACCCCTGAAACCGAAGCCCCCAAACCCGGCGGCGAGGAGTTGCCCGATATCATCGAGGCACTGACCAATCCGGGCGGTAACGCCGGACTGTTTGGTGACGGCACCGGCATGACTGGTCCCAATCCGGCGGACATTCCCCAGACACTTCCCGTTCTGGCCGTGCGCGACATCGTGGTTTTCAACTACATGATCCTGCCGCTATTCGTTGGCCGCGAAAAATCGGTCCAGGCCGTGGACGCCGCACTTTCCGGAGATCGCTACATCCTTATCCTGACGCAAAAGGACGAGGCCGTGGAAGACCCGACGGAAGAACAACTCTATACAACTGGCACCGTGGGCATGATTATGCGCATGTTAAAAATGCCCGACGGCCGCCTGAAGGTTCTTGTTCAGGGATTGGCCCGTGCCAAGGTCAAACGGTTCACATCTAACGATCCGTACCACATCGCCGAATTGGAACCACTCATGGAGCCGGAGACCGGAGACCTTACAGCCGAGCAGGAAGCCCTTATCCGCTCCTCTCGCGAACAATCTGAAAAGATTTTGGCTCTGCGCGGCATTTCGGCTCAGGACATCATGTCCGTCTTGAACAATGTATCCGAACCCGGCAGGCTGGCCGACCTGATCGCCTCCAACCTCCGCATGAAGGTGGACGCCGCACAAAAGATACTTGAATGCCATGATCCCATGGAACGACTTGAGCTGGTGAACAAACAGCTGCTCAAGGAAGTGGAAGTGGCAAGCATGCAGAACAAGATCCAAACCATGGCCAAAGAGGGCATGGATAAAGCGCAGCGTGACTTCTATCTCCGCGAACAACTCAAGGCGATAAAACGCGAATTGGGTGATGAAGGAGATGAATCCGAGGAAATGGATGAACTCCGCAAAAGTATTGGCGCCTCCGGCATGCCCAAAGACGTCATGAAAGAAGCGTTCAAACAGCTTCGCCGTCTGGAAACCATGCACGCCGAATCCTCTGAAGCGACCGTCATTCGCACATATCTCGACTGGATGACCGAATTGCCGTGGAAAAAGACTTCACGCGATCGTCTGGACATCAAGAAAGCGGAAACAATCCTGAACGACGATCACTACGATCTCGAAAAGGTGAAAGAGCGTATTCTTGAATACCTGAGTGTTCGCAAACTTAATCCCAAGATGAAAGGCCCGATCCTGTGCTTTGTGGGACCTCCGGGCGTAGGTAAGACCTCGCTTGGTCGCTCCATTGCCCGAAGCCTTGGACGCAAATTCCACCGCATGTCTCTTGGTGGTATGCGTGATGAAGCCGAAATCCGCGGTCATCGCAGAACCTACATCGGGGCCATGCCCGGACGTATCATTCAGGCCATCAAGCAATGCGGCACCCGAAATCCGGTCATCATGCTGGACGAAATCGACAAGCTCGGCTCGGATTTCAGAGGCGATCCGTCATCTGCCCTGCTGGAGGTACTTGACCCGGAACAGAACTTCACGTTTACGGATCACTATCTGAACGTGGCGTTTGATCTGTCCAAGGTCATGTTCATCTGCACGGCCAACATGCTCGATTCCATCCCCGGCCCACTGCTGGACCGCATGGAAGTCATTCGCATTCCCGGCTACACTGAACAGGAAAAAACCGTCATCACCCGCCGATATATTCTCCCCCGCCAAACCAATGAAAACGGTCTCAAGGAGAAAGAATTGACGATCAGTGATAAACTGATCGCCAAGGTGGTACGCGAATACACACGTGAAGCCGGACTGCGTAACGTAGAGCGAGAAATTGGCACCCTTTGCCGCAAAATGGCTCGCAAAAAGGCCGAAGGCGAAAAAGGACCATTCAAGGTTACAGCCAAAAATCTGTATACACTGCTCGGACCACCGCGTTTTCTGGACGACGAAAAGGAAACCACCCTGCCTCCGGGGGTTGCGGTTGGTTTGGCCTGGACTCCATATGGCGGTGAAATTCTGCACATTGAAGTGACGACCATGCCCGGCAAGGGCAAGCTCACTTTGACCGGCAAGCTCGGCGACGTGATGAAGGAATCGGCTCAAGCCGCCCTGTCCATCGCTCGCACCATGGCCGACACTTACGGCATTGATCCCGCTTTCTCGGAGAAACTGGATATTCACGTTCACGTCCCGGCAGGAGCAACGCCCAAGGATGGCCCGTCTGCCGGTGTCACGCTGGTGACTGCACTCATCTCCGCATTGACCAACACTCCGGTCTGCCCGGATTTGGCCATGACCGGCGAAATCAGCCTACGTGGACGCGTCCTGCCTGTCGGCGGCGTCAAGGAAAAAATCCTTGCAGCCGTATCTCGCGGCATGAAGAAAGTGCTCATTCCAGCCCAAAACAAGAAGGATTTGAGCGAAATTCCTGACGAACTGCGCAAGCGGATCAAAATCGTACCCATCGAAAAGGTGGATCAGGTCTGGCCACAAGCAAAAAAATGCTAAACTGACCGCTCATAAAAATCAAAAGCCTCGGTGTATATACGCCGAGGCTTTTCTTTCACCCTCAATAACCATTTTACAACCCCACAGCATCCCTGCCGGGAAGCCACAGGCCCTCCTTCTCTTCTTCACGCACACTCATCTCACGCGCTGTTCTCTGCGCAGACTCATCATGAATGAAAACCGCCTCACCCAACACTTCTGCCCGCCGGGCCACACCATCCGGCACCGGTGGCTTGCCATATCGCATCCTGAGTCGCGCACTATCAGCCAAGGCTAAGATAAGTACCACCAAATCACGAGCTACTGGCAGTTCAGGATTAAGATCAAAACATGACACCAACGCGTTCATGCAGTCCCACCACTGCCCCTGTTCATAATAGGCTCGAGCCAAATTGTAATAGAGGTGATCATCGACCTGTGTAAAAGCCAAACCACGCCTATAACAAAGAACCGCTCCATCAAAATACCGAGCCTTGCGAAGACGAATACCGAAATCATTGAACAGAAACTGATCCCTACCAGCATACTCAGTTGTCAGCCTGAGCAATTCACGGACAAAGACACGCGCCCGTGAAAGTTTACGGGTCTTGATGTACTTGATGGCAATGTTGAAAAGACCGCGCACATTGGCTTGGTCTATACGCAAAATGGACCGACGATCACCAGTCATCCGAAAGTCATGTTCTTTGGTTGCGATCAACAACCGTTCTTCAAAAACCGCGACCTCTGGTGAATAATACGTCAACAACTCACTGAGAGGGATGACTGCTTCGGTTCCGAAAGGCAAAAAATCACCGTCCACACCACGCACACCAAAAGAGGCTTCGTCCATCTGGCGAACAAGCCAATAATGCTTTTGTCCCTGACCGCGCAACGTTGTCGCCCGACTAAGCAAATGCGTTCTCGGAGTGGAAAAGATGCAACACACATGCTCGAAACCGCCATGTCGTTGCTTGGTATATGACTGCCCCCTGCCGTCCAGGGAGACATGCGAATCCTGCCTCATGGGAATCCCTTACAAGGCTGCGACGTGCCCGACCGATCACCTCACCGAGCATCTTCCCCTGATGCAAAGCGAGTCTTCATGATATGGCCGAACACGGTGCTACCAGCCTTGTGCATTGAGCATTGGGCTCCCGCGACACCAACCGCGTTCATTACTTAAAGAGAGATGGTTCCGGCAATTGCCGAACAACATTCCATCCCTCAACCATGTTTCTTATCGGAGAGAAACAAAACCGGCTTTAGAGGTCTGAAATAGAAATTCGCACGTGTTTCAACAACACACTTGAAATACAGAAATTTTCATCAACTATTTGTCGCTGCCATGTTTTTTTAATTCCACGACACCAACAGCACCTGACCGAGCTCTTCCGGGTTCAATACCCATGACTACCGGCTCTTCATCAAGCTTCAACTTACCGGAATCGGCAGTTAATATCTGCCGTGCCCGCGATGCGACATGCGGCGGAATTGAGGGCTTGCCATATCGGCCAAGCAACGAATGATCTTGATCTAATCCTACAATCATCTCAAGAAGGCTATGCGTGACTTCTAACTCAGGATTGAGCCTATGTGAAAGAATGAGATGTTCCAAACATCCTTCCCAGTCGTTGTTTTCGTAATGAACGCGTGCCAGATTGTAATAAAGATTTTCATCGTCACCCACGAATTCCAATGCCCGGTGAAAATAGGCCATAGCTTCAGGGTACATGCCACTTTTGCGCAAAGCGATCCCAAGGTCATTAAAGAGGAACTGATCCTTCCCTTCAAAATCTGCCTTGATACGCACGAGTTGATCGAGCAACCCCCTTGCCCTGTCAGGCTCATGGCGAGAAAGATAAATCAAGCTAAGACCAAACAGAGACAAAAAACCGTTGGCATCAACACCCGTCACCTCATCCTGGCTGATGTTGGCCGCAACCGCCATGGCCGGACGGACCAATTCCTCAAAATAGGACAACTCCGGTGTATAGTTGCTGACCAAATCCTGCATGGAGATGGACTCAGGATCGCCGGTTGGCACATGGATATCATTAATCATTCGACCAGAAAATTCTTCTCGATCCACTTGCTCGACATACCAAAAGTTCTGGCTGGTATGTGTCCGCTGACTGGCTCCCATGCCCATCTTCACGGGGCGAGTGGTCGAGAATACGCATCGAAGCATACCGCCGCGAGACATATACTTCCAACCGGAAGGAGGCTTGGGGGCACCTTCATCATCAAGGGTACTGGCAAGATCAAGAGCAAAAAAATCGTCGTTCATGATACTCACTAAATACTCCGGCAAAATTCAAAAAACAACACAAAAAACAGACCTCAACTGTCTCATACTCTTCCATTGGATACCGATTCTGTAAAGGATTGTTTTCGTCCTGTAAGACTAGACATAACAGCATCACGACTTACCTTCCTCCCTGCACATTGCCAGTCAAGCCCTTTTCGGCTATGGAATCCCTCTGTCGGGCGAACTCGACAAAAAACACCATTTCGGAGCATGTCATGCCCATATTTGAATACAAATGTAGTGATTGCGGCCACGAATTCGAAGAACTCGTTTTTGATCGGGATGAATGTCCTCCCTGCCCCAAATGCCAATCAGAAAAGACCGGCAAACTCATGAGTGCGGTCCGTTCCAAGATTGCTGGCGGCGCTTCCGCTCCTGAATCCAGTGGTGGTGAAGCTGATACTGGTTCCAGTTTTTCCTCTTCGTCCCCCTGTTCAGGCTGCTCCGGCGGCGACTGCTCCAATTGCGGTTAACTTTTTTCTCACCAGAAGGTTTCCAATGAAAACATTGACTATCGCCACCAGAGGGAGCGAACTCGCTCTTTGGCAGGCCGACCACATCAAGGATCGACTTGAAGCCCAATACCCCGACTTGACCGTCGAACTGCTCAAAATCAAAACCAAGGGCGACAAGATTCTCGACGTACCGCTGGCCAAAGTCGGCGGCAAAGGACTCTTTGTCAAAGAAATCGAAGAAGCCATGCTTGATGGCCGCGCCCAACTCGCAGTCCACTCCATGAAAGATGTTCCCACCAAACTGCCTGAAGGCCTTGAAGTAGGTATCATCACCGAACGCGGAGCATCCACAGACACCCTGCTGTCCGTCAAATACGATGGCCTCAAGGGGTTGCCCGAAGGTGCTGTCGTCGGCACATCAAGCCTGCGCCGTCAGTCCCAGCTTGCCGCTCTGCGCTCCGATCTCAAAATCGAATCCCTGCGCGGCAACCTCAACACCCGCATCCAGAAGTTGCTGGACGGAAATTTCGACGCCATTGTCGTCGCCACAGCAGGTCTTGAGCGATTGGGAATCTCCGCTCCCAAAAGAAAAGAACTCGGACCGCCCGAATTTCTGCCCGCCGTGGCACAGGGCGCACTCGGCATCGAGTATCGCACCGACAACACCGAGTTGATCGAAATGCTCCAGTTCCTCGACCACGCCCCCACCAAGGTGCAGGTCATGGCTGAACGCGGCTTCCTGACCGGTCTTGACGGCGGTTGTCAGGTACCCATTGCAGCATGGTCCGTTCTGGACGGTGATTCTGTCCATCTGACAGGCTTCGTGGCTGACGTGGACGGTTCCCGCCCCATCCGCATGGAGATCGAAGGCAAGGCCAAAGACGCATGGGATTTGGGCATGGAATTAGCCGATCAGGTCTGCAAGGCCGGCGGCAAAGAAATCCTCGATGAAGTCTACAATCGCGTATCCTAGCACTGAAAAGGCCGTTTTTAACGGCCTCTTCATAAAAACATTTCACGCTATAAGCCTATGAAAAAGCTCACAGGAGTCCGACTCCCAGGGGAACGCAAGCCCCGTGATCCGGCCAATCCCCTAAAGGTTTCCTTAGGGAAGCCGATAAAGAAAGCATATAACATATTCAACACCCCTCTCAAGGAGGTACGAATCATGGAAGTTGCTGGATTTGAAGTACAGGGCGCGAATTTGACGGATCAAGTTAAGAATATCCGCAAGGTCAGGCTCCAACGTGAGGTTTTGGAAAACCCGGAAATGGCTCGTCAACTCGTCAAGGTTGAGGCCACCGGCACCTACAACGCCAAGGGAGACGTCATACAGGCTGTCACCGGAGATCTCGGCGATGCATAGGTTTGTGAACGATTCTCCAAAAAAATAGGCTGGACGCTTTGTCCAGCCTATTTTTTTGGAGAATCGTTCAGACACGGCTTCCGATAGCGGCCCATCTCCGTCGTTGGAAGGCGCGAGTCAATCCTCACCGTAGCTAGGCTACGCCTCCGGCTGCCTCGGGCCTCCCGCCTAGGAGCTAAACCACTCTCGAAAGCTTCACGCCTCCGGGGGAAAAAGCCGTTGTTGGGATGCTTCGCATCCCAAAGCACTCCATTTCAAAAGGAAAGAAGGCACGGCGCTTTGCTGGTGCCTTTTAAGAAAAGAGATAAATTCGGTGGTAAAAATGAATTGCACAAAAGAACGACAGCAAAATCATATCTATCCAACAAACCTTGTTGACTCTTCCGTGTGATATAAAAATCATCTTATACTATACACGGCCATCAAACGGCATCGCCGAAGGCACTACAAAAATTTTGGGAAGGGAGATAGGATGGGGGTCTGGGGGAAGGGAAGAGGGAGAACCCTTCTCAAAGGGTTTCCCTCTTCCCTTCCCTCAGCCGTCGGAGACAACTCTACGCGTCAGCTTCGGCAACGCCTGCGTCTGCAAAAGTCGCCATATCGTTAAAGATATTGGCAGCTCCTCTAACAAGGAACATGGCACATGCCGCGCCGGTCCCTTCGCCGAGTCGAAAGCCGAGATCAAGATAGGGCTTCAGCTCCATGGCCTTGACTGCGGCAGCATGACCGGGTTCTGCGGAAGCATGACTGATGATGCTGTATTCTCGCACCGTGGGACAAATTTTCCAGGCAGCGAGATAAGCGGCGGTAGAAATAAATCCATCCACGCACACAAGCTGACGGTTCTTTGCTCCACCGAGAATAAGACCAGCCAAAGTCGCGATTTCCAGCCCACCAAGTGCGGCAAGGATACCAACAGCATCGCCGGACCCCACAACATCAGCATTCGCCACAAGCCCCTTACGGATGACATTTGCCTTGGAAACAACGCCGTCCTTGTCAAGACCGGTTCCGGGGCCGGTCATGGATTCAGGCTCAAGTCCGAGGTATGCACAATACAGAGCAGTGGATGGCGTGGTGTTGGAAATACCCATGTCGCCTGTCCCAAGAACTTTTACCCCTTCCTCATGAGCACGATCAGCCAATGAAATACCCAAATTGAGTGCCTGCACACACTGCTCATGCGTCATGGCCGGACCTTGAGCCAAGTTAGCAGTCCCTTCTGCCACTTTAGCTTGGATCAGGTTGGGGTGTTCATCGTATTTGCCACCGCAACAGCCGGCATCCACAACATACAATTGTGCACCCACGGTTTCGGCCAAGACATTGATACCTGCGCCATTATTCAAAAAATTCAGCACCATCTGCCGGGTCACTTCCTGAGGAAACACGCTGACACCTTCAGCGTTTACGCCATGATCACCAGCCACAGTATAGACCCGCATGGGGTCGACCGAAAGTTTCTTATCCTCTTGAATGAGATATAATTGTAAGGCCAATTCTTCCAAACGACCAAGGCTTCCCTGCGGCTTGGTCAAATTATCGAGATGGGCCTGTCCCTGTTTGGCAAGGGCTTGATCAACTGGCTCTATGGCAGCCAAAGCTGCTTCAAAAAACGTATCCATGGCACTCTTCCTTATCTATTTTTTCGTGTCCGCGAGGGATACCTTGTCCAAGCCACCCTGTAAACCGCCGAAGGCCTATATTGCTGTAGAATAGGAACCATGATAGCTAAAGCTCAATGTTTTTTACACACAAATCCAACCCGTTCCAGACACAGTTATGAACAAGGAACTTTGCATCGTTCACGCCAATTGTCAGGGCGCCCCACTTATCGAAAGACTTGAGACCTGCCCGGAATTTGCTGACAGGTACGAATGTCGGCTCTTCACCAACTATGTTCGAGAACCTCTCCCCGACGATACTTGGAAAAACTGCACCCTATTTTTATATCAATTTCTCGGCCCCAATTGGGATGAACTGGCGTCAGAAACACTACTTACCAAACTTTCAGACAATGCTCGCTCCTTATGCATCCCCAACATGTTCTTCACAGGCTATTGGCCGACGTGGTCAAACAAAGCCGGATTTGATTACCGTTGCGAGCATCTGGATACACTGGTCGCTCTCGGACTTCCGGCAGAGGAAACAGTCATCCTCGCCTTGCACGCAAACATTGCCGCCAAATACGACCTCCCTGCACGTCTGGCACAGACCTTTGTGCAGGAAGAAAGTCGAGAAGCAAATACACCGGTCACATACAGTCATATCATCCGAGAAAGATACAAGGACATCAGACTGTTCAACACGATCAACCACCCCGGTCCCTTGCTCATAAACCATGTCGCCAAAGGAGTGCTCAAGGAGCTTGGATTCGCGCCGCCAAGCGATGCCGCCTTGAATGCACTGGGTGATCCGTTCCCGGAATGTGAACTGCCAATTAACCCCAAGGTCTCCGCGACCCTAGGGCTGTCCTTTGGCGAGCCTGAGCAGGAGTACGAAATTTACGGGACAAAGATGACCTTCGCCCGATGGGTCACACACTACATCAGCGCCCGAAAAGCGAACGTAACCGACTTTATCGGCTATCTCCAAGGCATTCACAAACCATAAAGCGATCACTCACACTGTCCGATAGGAGTATACAGGCCATCACGGAGGAAGGTCATGTATATAGAATTGGACAACACTCACATTTCAGGCGGGTACTCCTTTGAAATGCACCTCAAGGAAGTGGTGCAGGAGCAGGCAAGCCAGATTCTCGGCGACTTCATCGAGTTGTCGGAAGAGGCTATTGTAGCATTCAAGGAAGCCGCCATCGAGCCTATCAAAAATGGCACCTTTACACTTGAGCACATGGAATCACGTATTCAAACCGTGCGCTCGGAAATCGCCGACGTCTGGAACTCCGCACTGCCTGACGACGAAAAATATCGTCAGATTTCATCCAAAGAGAACGAAATAGCCCTGTTGCAGGCCGGACAATATACATTCGCCAAAGCGGGATTCTCGAAAAGCGTCTAAACAGCATCGCATACATCAAACAAAGCGCACCGTGCTTATACACAGTGCGCTTTGTTTCATTCTTTTTATCGCATTCTCTCACACACTTGGCCCAAAGCTTCGAGAAGTGATCGAGAGCTAGGCGCAAAGGGAATCTGCCCCGCAGCTTACTCTTCAGCACGTGAGGACGCGGATTGACCGCAGCAACGAGGCAATCGGCCGCTTATCGAAGCTTCGGCGGTCCGAGGACGATCATCTCGGCTATGGTGTGATCAACTTTTGGCAGTTGGCGCAAATTCTTGCCCACGAACTGCATCTCAAGCATGACAAGATCCTTATAGAGGGGAGTGCGATCCACTACGGGCGGAGTGTCCATGCCCTCGGTGAGTTCCTGACAGCGGTAACAGCCAGGAAAACGAATTTCCTGTCCTGTGGGTTTGACGAGCATATTGGGTACGCCGTGCATACGGCAAATCATAAGGCGGTGCTTGTACAGTCCACAAATGCCTTGATTCTCGTCGATATTCAACGGGCACATGATGTGCGGACGTTGACCGCGAGCCAGAGCCATCTGCCCCTGCTCCACATATTCCTGCGCCTTGGCCTTGATGTCTTCCAAACGATCTGCAGGGAGCTGGTTCAGCCCTTCCCACATATACGCCCATTCAACATAGGTGTGGTGCTGGAAAAAGGAGAGACAACAGTTATCTGTGCAACCATCACATTTCATATCAATGGTTTCCGCGACATCATTGTAACGATCAACCATCTTGTCATATATGGCAGCAAGCTTCCGAAAAGCCGCCTTGGGAGTCAATTTTTTCATGCGAAATCCACGTGTTCGAGAATAAGATCCACGCTCTCTTCAGGCGTATGCTCAACAGTACCGACCACGATGTCGGCGGCGGCACGGTACAGTGGCTCCCGTTCGTTGTAAAGGTCCTGCATGGTCTTGCCGGGAGCGATGGCAAGTCCTCGATTCTCAGCATTCCCTACACGTTCAACAAACGTGGCTTCGTCGATGTCGAGCAACACAACCGGACCAAGCTTCTTGAGCCGCGCCATGGCCTTGGGCCCATAAATAACGCTGCCGCCCGTGGAGATAACCGTCCGGGTCAGATTCAACTCGGAAACCAGATGCTCTTCGATACGCAAAAATTCATCCAGCCCGTACCTGTCGAGAATCGCCTGCAACGGCATGGCGTAGTAGGATTCAAGGTAACGATCCGTATCGAGCTGCCCCCAGCCAAGACGCTCGGCCAAAAGAGTGCCCAACGTGGACTTTCCCGCCGAGGCCATGCCCACCAATGTGATGCACGGCAACGGAATGGGGTCGCGCTCCAGAGGAGTAAAAGCCATGATTAATCGCCCCGCACTAAGCAGACTTTATCTTCATCGTCACGCTCAACCACCAGCACGTTAACGTGCTCATCGCCCAACGTATCGACGCGTTTGCCCACGTAATCCGCCTGAATAGGCAACTCACGGTGCCCGCGGTCAACCAGCACCAACAGTTCAACCTGTTTGGGACGCCCATAATCAAGAATAGCTTCCAGTGCGGCCCGGACAGTGCGACCGGAATAAAGCACATCGTCAACCAATACGATGGTGCGTCCTTCCACGTCGTAGCCAATCTCAGAGCAATTGATGGTCGGAGCCAGCTCCAGATTGGTCGTCCAATCGTCGCGGTACAGGTTGATATCGAGCTTGCCCAACGGAACCTTGCGCCCAAGGCGCTCATCCAGCAATTTTTTCAACCGCTCGGCAAGATCGGCTCCACGCCGCTGAATGCCAAGGATGGCAACGGTTTCATCGTCCCCGTGCCGTTCATAAATTTCAAAGGCCAGACGCTCAAGCGTCCTGCTCATTTCCCTGTCGGATAAGATGGTCCCGCATTCTTTCATCGTGATGGCCTCGCGTACACTTTTTTGGCTGTTCTCGGAATGGTGGAAATTAGCTCATACCAACGGGGTGGTCAACATCGAGTGCAGACAATCTGCAACTTTCGATTTGACAATTACTCCTATTAACCTTACCTCTTCCTTTCCCGACCACATTTAGGAGGAAATTAACATGTTCGAAGTTACAGAAGCTGCCCAGAAACAGCTTGAAGGCTACTTCCAGGACAAGGACGCTTCCCCCATCCGCGTATACCTCGCGGCTGGCGGCTGAGCAGGCCCGCGCCTGACCCTGGCTCTGGATGAGCCTAATGATAAAGACGAAGTTTTCGAGGCCGCTGGTTTGACCTTCCTTGTTGACAAGGAATTGAGCAAAGAGACCGGCAAGATCAAGATTGACATGACCTACTACGGGTTCGTAGTTGAGTCTGAAAATCCTGTTGGCGGCGGCAGCGAAGGCGCCAGCTGTGGATGCTCTTCCGCTGGTTCGTGCAGTTCCAACGGTTCCGGCGGCTGCGGTTGCTAATACAGCGATAAGTCGTCTTTACGACATTGCTTTCAAGGCCCGGACCTTTGCGTACACATGACGCAATGGTCCGGGCTTTTTTACGTCCTTTACAAAGGCTCAACAACCATTCTGGTAAAGTTATCACCTCGCCTTTCTTTAAAGAATAATACTCCCGCCTTTTTTCAATTGATATACTCAGCCCCTATCGGTTTCTATTTAAATCCAAACAGCTTGGATAATTAAATAAAAGCATTTATTCACGAAAGGAGAAAGCCAATGTCAAAGAAAAAACTGACGAACAATTTCGGCGCTCCGGTTGCCGACAACCAAAATGTAATGACCGCCGGCCCACGGGGACCACAGCTTCTGCAAGATGTATGGTTTCTTGAAAAGCTTGCCCATTTTGACAGAGAGGTCATTCCTGAGCGCAGAATGCACGCCAAAGGATCAGGCGCATACGGCACTTTCACCGTGACCAAGGACATTACCCAATACACCAAGGCCAGCATTTTTGCGGAAGTGGGGAAAAAAACCGATATGTTCGCCCGTTTCTCCACTGTTGCCGGAGAACGCGGCGCGGCTGATGCGGAACGCGATATTCGCGGCTTTGCCCTAAAATTTTATACGGACGAAGGTAACTGGGATCTGGTCGGAAACAACACGCCTGTTTTTTTCCTGCGTGACCCGCTCAAATTCCCAGACCTCAACCACGCCGTTAAGCGCGACCCGCGCACCAATATGCGGAGCGCAAAAAACAACTGGGACTTCTGGACATCGCTGCCCGAGGCTCTGCATCAGGTAACCATAACCATGAGCGATCGCGGTATCCCGCAATCATACCGCCATATGCACGGATTCGGCAGTCACACTTTCAGCTTTATCAACGCTAACAACGAAAGATTCTGGGTCAAATTCCATTTCCGGTCGCATCAGGGCATCAAGAACATGACGGATGAAGAAGCAGCAAAAACAGTCGGTATGTGCCGAGAAAGTCATCAACGGGATTTATACGACACTCTTGAACAAGGAGATTTTCCCAAATGGACGCTCAGTGTCCAGATCATGCCGGAGAAAGAGGCTGCTACGTACAAGCATAACCCCTTTGACCTGACAAAAGTGTGGTACCATGGGGACTATCCACTAATTGAAGTCGGAGAAGTGGAACTGAATCGCAACCCTGAAAATTACTTTGCGGAGGTGGAACAAGCCGCTTTCAACCCGGCGAGCATTGTTCCTGGCATTGGCTTCTCTCCCGACAAGATGCTCCAGGGGCGTCTGTTCTCCTATGGAGATGCACAACGCTACCGCCTCGGCGTCAATCATCACCTGATTCCAGTTAACGCCGCCAAATGCCCTGTCCATGGCTACCACCGGGACGGTGCAATGCGTGTGGATGGCAACTATGGTGGCACCCTCGGCTATGAGCCGAACAGCTATGGAGAATGGCAGGAGCAACCGGAACACAAAGAACCGCCTCTTGAACTGGATGGCGCGGCATACAACTGGGATCACAGAGAGGATGACGACTATTACACCCAACCCGGCAAACTGTTCAGACTGATGTCACCTGATCAACAAAAAGTTCTCTTTGAGAACACCGCCCGTGCAATGGGTGATGCCCCGGAAGAAATCAAACAACGCCATATCGGCAATTGCATGAAAGCTGACCCCAACTATGGGAAAGGCGTGGCAAAAGCCTTGGGACTGACTCCGAAATGCCTCGATTAGTCCAATAATCCTCGAATAATAGGGAGTGGTTTTGCACCAAAACCACTCCCTATTATCTATGCTATTTATAGACAAAATCTTTTTGAGCGCCGCAACAAATCACAATTTTGCATCCAAAAAAAAGGCCCTTACCTCTTTACAGAGACTAATTCCTACTTATTTGGTGTCAAACACATCAACTCTCAGGAGAGACCAATGATTAACGTAACCGAATCTGCACAGAAAGAATTGACTACATATTTTGCCGACCGCGAAGTTCAGCCCATCCGTGTCCATCTGGCCGACGGAGGCTGCTCCGGCATGAGACTGTCGCTGGCTCTGGACGAAGTTCGTGACGGAGATAAGTCCGTCGAGCACGGCGGCTTCACCTTCCTTATCAACGAAGAGCTGTCCCAAGCTTCCGGCACAGTCTCCATCGACATGACCGACTACGGTTTCGCCATCGATTCCGAGAATCAGATCGGCGGTGGTGGATGCGGCAGTTGCGGTGGTGGATGCGGCCAATAGGCAACACCAAATCAAACAAAAAAGCCCGCACAAGCGGGCTTTTTTTATATCTTACGCCACACATCTTATCACTCAAAAAATATCCAACCATCAGGCCAACACCGTGCCTTTTCTCCCCAAAGGCACCAGCCCCGCGCCGTGCCTTCTTCTTCAATCTCAACGGGAGCACTTTGGGATGCAAAGCATCCCAACAGCGGCTCTCCTCCCCGACACAATAAGGGACATGAACAGTCCCTCTTCAAAGAAACATCCCCGACACCTCAAGGCTTTCGAGAGTGGTGCAGATGTGCATTTTCTCGGGCCAAATCAACCACAGTCGTAGCCTAGCTATGGCGAGGATTGATTTACGCCCGAAAAATGTGCAGATGCGCCGCTATCGAAAGCCGCCACCCACCAAAAAAAAATCAAAGGGGCAGTGCTCGCTTGGCACTGCCCCACTCGATTAGGACCGCAACCCGGCTAAAAGCCGGTTTAATCGAAAGTCCTTTCATCGACGAGCCGGGGCGCGTCTTCCGGGAGTGTCCCGGGCGCGCAGGTCTCGACGACTGGTTTTAATTTCATCACCGATTGGAAATCGGCACAGAACTTTTCGTCATCCAATGGAGCAGCAGTTTCCACCACCACCACAAGGGAGTCCCTGCCTTTATCATTCTTTACCAGAATCTGCCAGCACGAAACATCAGGATACTTCGCGAATACGGTTCCGGCCTGCCCGGGGTAAATGAACTGCCCCTTAACCTTGGCCGTATCATCGGCGCGCCCTTTCCAACCCGTGAGCTTCCGAGCTGTCCGACCACATTCACACATGGCTGTATCAATGGAAGACAGATCTCCCGTAGCCAGACGTATCAAAGGATAATCAGTGAAAAACGGCGTCACCACGACCTCGCCAAGTTCGCCGTCAGGCAGAGGCTCACCAGTTGTCGGATCGCAAATTTCCACATGCCGGTAATTGGACAGGTGCATCCCTCCCAATTCCATGCACTCATAGGCGATACATCCCACATCCGCTGTGCCGTAGCCTTGACGGACGGTTATACCAAACATGTCCTCGACTTCTGCTCGAAGCATCTCTGACAGAGGCTCGGCAGCGACATAGGCTTTTTCAAGCGAAAAATCTTCACGCAGATCAAACCCCGCTGCCTGCGCCTTTTGACCTATAACTTTAAGGTAGCTGGTCATGCCTACAAACGCTGTGACCGGCAGCTGCACCAAGAACTCAATCTGCTTGGCTGTATTGCCCGGCCCAGCCGGGACCACGCCGCAACCAATATCCCGAAGAGGCTCCTCAAGCATCAGTCCAGCGGGGGTCATATGATAGGAAAATGTCATCTGTGCAAGATCGCCGGGGCGGAATCCGGCGGCAAAAAACCCCTCACTCCACGCCCAATAATCCGGGTCAACGCCTTCCGGGTCAAAGATAGGGCCGGGGGACTGGTAGATACGCGACAACTGACCGGGTTTGCAGTTTAGAAACCAGCCTAGGCCGTATTCCTTCTGCCATTGGATGACATCCCGTTTTCTGAGCGGAGGGATTTTGCCATAATCATCCCAATTCTTGAAATCACGGGCACACGCGCCCATGGTTTCCAAACGCGCCTGAAATTCACCGGACGACTGTTCGGCCTCAAGCAGCACTTCTCGTACGCCCTTCCACTTCCGTTTCATCCGTTTTTCACGCGGCTCAGTCTCATATTCGCTGTAGTACATTTGAAGATGCCTCCGGCGGCCAAGGGGGAAACCCTTTGAAAAGGGTTCTCCCCCTTGGAACCCCCTTCCTAAACTTTTTGTCGCTACGCCGCTAACAGGTCATGCCAACGAAAAAAGTAAATAAAGCGGCGTAGAAATCAGTCTAAAAATACAGTCCTTTCCTTTTACGACAGATCTAAAAATATTTCTAGCAAATCAACAATCTCTCACCAACCAAAGCACCTTGGTGCTCCAGCACCCAACAGCGACCCCTATCACACCTGAAGGCTGTTCAGAGTAGGATAAATATGCAGATACCCCGCTATGGACAGCCGTCACCCAAGCCAACGCTTACGACGGCGATAATGCTTTACATCCCGATAAGATCGTTTGTCGCCGCTCTTTCCCATGCCAAGATAAAATTCCTGCACATCCGGATTGTTGAGTAACTCAGCGGCAGTGCCGTCCATAACGACCCGACCATTTTCCATAATGTACGCCTGTTGCGCCACGGACAGGGCCGCGCGAGCGTTCTGTTCCACCAAAAGGATGGTCACGCCTTCTTCAGCGTTGATCTTCTTGATGATGTCAAAAATTTCTTCCACCAACAGTGGCGCCAAGCCGAGGGATGGCTCGTCAAGAAGCAACAAGTCGGGCTTCGCCATAATAGCGCGACCAATAGCGCACATCTGCTGTTCGCCACCAGACATGTAGCCTGCAAGTTGCTTACACCGTTCCCGAAGCCGGGGGAAATAATCATACACCTTTTCCATGGACGCATTGATCTCGGAACGCGGACGGGTAAATGCACCGCATTTGAGATTTTCTTCCACTGTCAGATCTTCAAAAATACGGCGTCCTTCCATGACCTGAAAAACCCCCTTCCTGACAATCTTCTCGGGGATAACCCCTTGAATCGGCTCATCTTTATAAAGAATCGTCCCATCCGTAACCTCGCCGTCTTCGGTCTCAAGCAGGCCGGAAATAGCCTTCAAGGTAGTTGATTTGCCCGCGCCATTAGCGCCAAGCAAAGCTGTGATTTCTCCCAATGGACAGGCCAGGGACAACCCTTTCAGCACGAGAACGACGTCATTATAGACGACTTCCAGATTTTCGACCTTCAATACGTTATTCAAGGGGTACTCCCGCGATATGGCCAAGAACGATTGAAACCGCCCTCGGTCTTTTTCAATTTCTTCAAAAACTGTTCAAAAACCGGGCTGGGTAGGCGCAAGGCAAATTCAGGATCGAAGCGTAGTCCTCCTACGTGAGAGTCTGAATTTGCCGAAGCAACGACGCCAGCCCGGAATTTTCAACAGTTTTTAATGTCCCAGCCAATCGGCTCGACGGTTCAGGATTTCCTCTTTTACAAAAGTCAACTTGCCATCTTTGATGACATACAGGAACACGGCCATATTCGGGCGGTGATCATCCGGAAAGTAGGAAATGAGTGGAGCCAGCCCCATGGGATCAAAATCGCGAAGGGTTTCAAGAGCCGTTTTAAGAGACTCACCTGTCACCGGACCATTGGCATTTGCACGTTTGAGGCCCTCGGCCATAACCAACACGGACACAAAGCCACGGATGTAATGTGTCATCTGCGGTTTGTTGTCGGTAATTTCCATAATAGCCTTCATGCCGGGAACGTCCTGCCCATACACTGCGGCGGCCTGATTGGAATATGCACCGTTGGCATCCTCTCCGGCCAATTTGGGCAGATTTTCATCAGAGCCCCAAATATTGGTAAAGAAGGTCGTATTCATGCCGATATTCTTGGCAGACTTGAGAATGACCGATGTGGACGGCGTTGTTCCGCCTATCCAGCAAAAATCGGGAGCCAAATCCTTGAGGGGCAACAACTCGGTGGTAGCGTCAATGGCCTTGAGCGAAACATTGGCTTCGCCCACGACATCGTAACCGAGTTCTTCGGCGTATGCCTTGGCACCGGCAATAGGAGCCAAACCATAAGGGTGATCGGGATAGATAAAGGCAATCTTGGGTGCGCCTTCGCCCTTCCAGTTTTCATGGAAATACTTGATGGCAGCACGGGCCTGCGTGGAATAATCCGCCGCTATGAAAAAGTTGTAAGGTGCCTTTTTCGGATCGGTCAGATGCGCGGAATAGGATGCGGAAAGATCAGGGACCTTGTCCTTGGCCAGATTACGAATCAGAGCTTCGGTCACAGCTGAGCCATACCCTTGGATACAGACAACCTTGTCGGTGTTGACCATCTTCTTGTACAAAGAAAGTCCCTGCTGAACATTATAGGCAGTGTCCTGAAGGTTCAGCTCAATCATACGGCCATCAATGCCGCCGTTCTCGTTGACGTATTTAACGCCACCCTTGATTCCTTCTGCATAAGGAGCGCCCACGGACGATGTGGGACCAGACATGTCAATAAGGCCACCCACCTTGATGGGAGAAGCGTCGTTGGTTGAAGTTTCAGCCGATTTCTTGTCTTCGCCTCCGCAGCCAAACAGCATCAGCCCGGCCAAAAGCGTGATGCAAACCGCAGTTATGATTGTACCTACCCTCATAGTCATTCTCCTAAGGGATTGAGGTTGACACGTCCCTCCACTGTGAACGAGACGTCATTTCTATTTTTAACCCGCCTTTTGCGGGATTATGCCTAATGAGCAAACGGATACAACTTCCAATACGCCTTGGCCAAACGCCAACGATTTGCCAGTCCTTCCGGTTCAAAAATCAGGAACAAAATAAGAACCAATCCGAACACACCTTCGCGCAGAGCCACAATGTGCTGGGCGATGTCCGGGAAATACGCCCCCACGCCGTTCGCAAGAATGTTGAGGACTTCCGGGAGCAGTACAATGAATATGGCACCGAACACAGAACCGATGACCGACCCCAATCCGCCGATAATGATCATGGCAAGGTAGGAAATGGACAGCCCTATATTGAACTGCTCGGCAGAAATGTATCCCGTGTAATGCCCCCACAGGCCACCGGCCACACCCGCTAAAAACGAACTGACGCCGAATGCGATAAGCTTGTACCAAAACAAGTTCACTCCCACGATTTCAGCCGACAGATAGAAATCCCTGATGGACACGAAAGCCCGTCCGTACTTGGACCGCATGATATTTGACACCATGAGCAGACTGGCAGCGGCAAAAGCAAAGAGCAGATAGTACATCCGTCCCTCAGTATCAAAACTGAAGCCAAACATCTGCGGCGGGTCGAGCAGCAACCCGTTGGACCCACCGGTCAACGCCCCGCCATGCAGGAACACGTATTCAAGCACTAACTGGGCCGCCAACGTTGCGATAGCGAGATAAATACCCTTGAGCCTAAGCGAAGGAACGCCAAACACCATACCGACCATGGCCGTAATCAGACCTCCGGTCAGAATCGCCAGCGGGAATGGAACACCATGCAGGGAACATTGCCCTGCTGCATACGCACCCACACCAATAAATGCACCATGACCGAGGGAAATCTGACCACATACGCCGGTCAACAAATTGAGGGACACTGCGCCGAGAACCGAGATAAAAATCAAGTTCATGACGGATGTCGTAAAGACGTCGAGTACCAATGGGGCAACACACAAGGCCGCAACAAGCAGGCCGATCATGAGTTTTTGGAAACCGGATTGAAAAATCCGGGCTTCGCCGCGATAGGAGGTGAAAAAGAGACCGCATTTGCCTTGCATGACTAAACCCTCTCGATCTCTTTGGTCCCGAACAGACCGTATGGCTTGATCATCAAGATAATGACCAAAATAATGAAGGCCGCAACCTCTCGGAAACCACCCAGACCGAGCAACTGTCGCGCCGCCCCATCACACACATTTTCAAGCACACCGATAATCAACCCGCCAAGTGCCGCGCCGAGCAGGGAATCCAGCCCGCCGAGAATCACCGCCGGGAAAACTTTCAGTCCAAGATGACCAATGTGGGAATTAATACCGTTGATATTGCCAAGGATCACGCCGCCCACAGAAGAAACAACACAAGCGATGCACCAACTCATGGCAAAGATGTTTTTGATACCTATCCCCATGGATTGCGCGGCCTGTTGGTCAAAGGCCGTGGCACGCATAGCAATCCCTGTCCGTGAATATTTAAAAAAGACCGAGAAGATGGCGAACAGGACCGCAGAGAGCGCAAAGGCCGCGATATAGACAGGGGCTACGGGCAAACCTGCGATCACAATCGGTTCACTCGGCAACACCTGCGGATACACCTTAATCTGGGTGCCCCAAAAAAGTTGCACCAACGATTTGAGCACAGAACTCATCCCCACCGTAACCATGATTACCGAGATATGTTCCTCACCAATGAGTGGCCGTAGAACCATGCGTTCGATGGCAAGACCGAGCAGAACAGAAAACCCCAGAGTGATAAAGAATGCCCAGATAAACGGGATGTTAAACTGTACGGTCAACGCGAAGCACATGTATGCCCCGACCATGACCAGCTCGCCCTGTGCGAAGTTCACGACCTTTGTGGCCTTGTATATAATGACGAATCCCAGGGCGACCAAGGAATAGATGCCGCCGACCACCAGTCCATTGACGATGAGTTGCAGATAATATTCCATGTTACACCTCCATGTCTTCTATGCGGATATCGCCGCACATCTCTCGCACCCGGCCATCCTGATACGTAATTTCAGTTTCCAGATTCACTGCACATGCATCGGTATAGAGCGACTCGATCAACGCGCCATACCGCTCGTTGATAGTCGACCGTCGCACTTTGCGGGTACGGGTCAACTCACCATCGTCAGGGTCCAGTTCCTTGTAGAGCAGACAAAAACGCTTGATCTGCGTCTCTCCGGGGAGCGAATCATTAGTCTTCGCAATCTCTGCTTTAATGAGCGCGTAGACTTCTTCCTTGGCTGCCAAATCCTGATACGTGGTATACGTGATCATCTGAGTCTCAGCCCAATGACCCACGATAGCCATATCAATGCACAAAATTGCGGCCACATAGTCACGCCCGCCGCCCAACACAACGGATTCTCGCAAAAACGGAGAGAACTTGACTTTGTTCTCCAAAAACTGAGGCGAGAACTGGGTTCCGTCATTGAGATGCATGACATCCTTCAAACGATCGATGACCACCAGACGTCCGTTGTCGTCAAAGTATCCGGCATCCCCCGAAAGCAACCAGCCATCTTCGTTGACGGTCTCACGAGTGGCTTCCTCGTTCTTGTAATAACCAAGAAAAACCGCTGGAGATCGGGAAACGATCTCGCCCTCATCCGTGATCTTCACTTCTGTTTCCGGGATGGGTGCGCCCACGGAGGTGAAGTCAACTTCGCCTTCCTTGTGGATGCAGGAAATACCCGCGATTTCGGTCTGGCCATAAATCTGTTTGAGCCTGACACCGAGCGCGTGGAAGAAACGAAAAATATCCGGGCCAAGAGCGGCCCCGCCTGTTGTAGCCGAACGCATACGGCTGAAACCGAGGCGATCACGTAAGGCGCGAAACAACCCTTGATCAGCAACGAAATACTTCAGCTTCAACCAGGCAGACGGAGTCTTTCCGGCAAACACGGTATCCACATACTCATACCCGATGGGCAAAAACAGATTGTAAAGGAACCGCTTGAACTTCGTGGTCTCCATAATGTCGCCCTGCACTTTGGCAGCGATGGATTCGTACACACGCGGCGGGGAAAAGATAAAATGCGGCCCGATCTCGCGGGAATCATTGGATGCTGTGTCCGGGTTCTCCGGGAAATTGACGCAAAAACCGAACAGCAGGGCCGAGGCCACAGCCATCATCTGCTCGCCCATCCACGCCAGAGGCAGAAAGGACACAAACTCGTCGGTTGCACTCTTGGGGTCATACTTGCCCAGATTATGCGCCATGGACAGCAGGTTGGCGTGTGAAAGCACCGCCAGTTTGGGACGACCAGTGGTGCCGGACGTTGTGGCGATCAATGCCGGATCATCCGGTTTGACCGCGCTGACCATCTCTCTATAGCGAGCCACGGCGTCCTTGCAGCCTTCACGGCCCAGACGACGGACAGCCTTGAAATCCAACAGTCCGTCCACGTCCGCCTCATAGGCTTTGAGGCCTTTTGGCTCGTGGTAAATAATATGCTTGAGGTTGGGCAGATTTTCGCGAAACGAGAGCATCTTGTCGACCTGCTCCTGATCCTCGGCCACCACCAGTTTGCACTCAGCCAGTGCGAAAATGTATTCGATTTCTTCTGCGGGGGAGTCCTGATACAGACCGAGCGCGATACCGCCCAGCCCCTGAATGGCAAGCTCTGCCCAGATCCATTCCGGGCGATTGTCGCCGATGAGAATAACAATGTCGCCCTTGCCCAGCCCGAAATGTTCGAGGCCACACGCGAACTCCGCCGTTACTTTGAGGTTTTCCTGCCAGGACACGGCCTGCCAGACACCCCACTCCTTTTCTCGCAGGGCTGTCTTTTCGCCGCGTTCCTCGGCCTGTTTGCACAGCAGTCGGGGCAACGTTGTCTTATATGGTTTTGCCATGAAATTTCCTTATTTTTTATCTCGGCCAAAGTGGCCGGACCTTCTGTCTTCTATCTCCCGGTAAATGTAGCTTCCTCGGTTCCTAGGTAGGCGGCGATGACATTCTTGTCCGCCTGCACTTCATCCGGCGTCCCCTCGGCTAGCTTGGCACCAAAATCGAGAACAACGACCTTGTCGGAAATGTCCATGACAACTCCCATGTCGTGTTCAACCAATAGGACGGTGACGCCCCATTCTTCGGCGATATCCAAGATATATCTGGCCATGTCCTCGGTTTCTTCGAGGTTCATGCCAGCCATCGGCTCATCCAGAAGGATAAGCTTGGGTTCGGCGGCTAGTGCGCGTCCGAGTTCCACCCTTTTCTGCACACCGTAGGGAAGGCGTCCCGCGTGTTGGTGTCGATAGGGGGATAGGTTAAGAAAATCGATCACATCTTCCACTCGACGGCGATGCCTGTCCTCGGTACGGACGGCTTTGCCCCAGTAGAAGATGGACGATAGCAAACCATAGTTGATCTGACTGTGTCGCCCGACCATAAGGTTGTCCAGCACGGACAACCCCTTGAACAGGGCGATGTTTTGGAATGTCCGCGAGAGTCCCAGTTCCGTACGCTTATGCGCGGGAAGGGACAGCAGACATTCGTCGTCTAAAGAAATCTTGCACGGTCCACTGGCCCCGCCATCGGGAATGTAGCGACCGCTGATGCAGTTGAGCATGGAGGTTTTGCCGGCACCATTTGGACCAATGAGGGACGCGATAGTCCCCTGTTCCACGGTGAACGACACCCCCATAAGGGCGGCGATGCCCTTGAAGGTGAGTGTTACGTCACTGACGTCGAGGTAAGCCATAATCCTGCAATTATGGTTGAGAGCAAACCCGTCAAAACGACGTTTGCACGGCCTGGCGGTGAATTACGTAACACCGCCCAGGTCCATATGCTGCCGAGTTAGCGAATAGGCCCTTAGGTCCATTCTCCCTTGAAATCATCGGGAGCGACCAATTTGTAGCCCCGGTCCTTGAGAGATGCCTCTACTGCGGACGGGTCTTCGGTATCTATGCGGACGACGACAACGCGGCGTCCGTTAAAAAAGAAAGTGCCGGTGGAGATGATAGACATTTTCATGTTGGCGATGACACCGGCAACTTCGTAAAGTACACCGGAACGGTCTTCCACCTCAATAGTGAGGCGGCTGCCGCCCTCGCGGTATCCCATCTCTTCGGCAAGAACGTCGAGCATGACGTTTCGATTAATATACCCGATAAGCTCGCCGGCACTGTCGACCACGGCCAGTCCGGCCAGGTTCATTTCGTACATCATGTCGGCAGCACCTTCGATTTCGGTCTCAGGGGCCACGGTCTTGATGTCGGTGCGGTAGATTTTCTCTACAGTCAGCTTGCTCATCAGGTAGTTGATCTCGTGTTTCTCCAAGGAGGTCATGATGCTGGGCAGGGCAGCGGAGATATCTTCCTTGCGCACGTAGCCGACCAGCTTGCCTTCCTCGTCCACCACCAGGAGCATCCAAAGCTTGCTTTCTTCAAGCTGCTTCTGGGCGTCCTTGACCAGAGTCTGGGGGGTGACTTTAACGAAGTCGCGAAGCATTTTCAGTCCGACGTACATGTTTTATCCTCCTTGGATAGCCGCTGTGCGGTCTCTGTTAGCCTTAATGGCACATAATTGTTACGGATGGATACACGTTTTCATTAAGTGGTGCAATTCCATCCATAAACGGTGCAGACCGCCAGCGAACCACTTCAAAACCTATTTTTGACTGACAAGTCAAGAGGCAAACAATTGTTTTGTAAAAAAAGATCAATTGGGATATCTTTTTTTCTGGCGAGACTTATTAACCAAGTGTCCGTACTGAAAAAAGAAAATGGCGATCCAAAGACCGCCATTTCTCAACACAACTTTTTTTTATGGCGCCTTCGGGACCATACCCTTTTGCACACCCTTGGGAGTGGCAGGCTTGTAGGTCTTGACCTTTTTATTGAGTTGTACCTTGGACGGATCTACCTGACGTCCTGACGAGGCCATCCACTGAACTTTGCCGACCGGAATCTGACTGGACAGATACGGTTTGTAGACCTCACTGATCTTGATGGCGTCCAACACGATGGAAGGTTGCTGAAATTTGATATTATCCCAGGTGATACCGGTTCCATCTTCTTGATACCATCGCCCGCCCTTGAGCGTGGCCTTGTCGAATTTGGCCCCGGCAATATCATTTTGATACATCAGGACATTCTCCACAAACGCTCCGTTAAACCGGGCGTTACGCAAGGTACATTGCTTTATTTGCTGATGGCTGAAGCTAACCCCAGAAAAATCCTGGCCGCTCAGGTCACACTCGAGGAACCGCGCACTACGAAACTGGGCATCCCTGAGATTCGCCCCCCGAAAATCGCAATTTTGAAAAACCCGCCCGATCATAGTGGCATTGCTCAGGTTGGCGCCACTGAAATTCACGCCGTCATAAGGATCAGCAAACAAAGACGCACCGCTCAAATCTGCGCCCTGCATGTTCTTGTCCCCAGCAGCCAATCGGTCCACGTCCGCCTGATTAAACGCCTGAGCAGGCAAGACTAACACGATAACAACAAGCCAACACAATCCGATACTCCATTTCATGACACTCTCTCCTTTAAAGCAGTCACCAATACGCAAACGCGCATTGTCTTTTCCAGAGCAGTGCCATTAATAGCACGAATTCAATTCTATGGTAAAGAGAGCCGCCTCGAAACGGCCAACTATCCACCAAGTTTGTAAAACAGACTTGCCTGAGCGCAGCAACCACTCAGCCCCAGAGACTTATAGATGGAATCCATACATACGGCCTCACGAACGACACTCGCCAAATTATCAATGGCATCTTCCAAATCAAATGTGGTCTGAACCTGTTCAAGAGGCGACAGTCCTTTGTCCATGCGCAACTGATCGATAAACCAACGACGAAACTCATCTGCATCGAATAATCCGTGAAGATACGTGCCGAATATACGCCCATCCGCCCTGCCGTATCCTAACGGTTCACCGTTATTATTCCGCAAAGCCACCCGCAAAGATTCAGACAACGGCGTTGTCTGACCATGATGAATTTCATACCCGTGAACTTTCTGACCGGACGAGGAATGTACACCCCATGTTCTGACAAGGGTCTTTTCCGGAGCAAGCGAAGTCTGTACAGGCAACAGGCCGAATCCTTCAACGCGAGTGGTCTCGGATTCAAGGCCATACGGGTCATCCACAATATCGCCAAGCATCTGAAAACCACCGCATATACCGACAATGCGCGTCTTGTGTCCGTCGCCTGCCAGCTCACGCAACACCGCAGCCATACCAGTTCCCTTGAGTGCCTTCATATCTGGCACCGTCGACTTGGAACCGGGCAAAATGATGGCATCCGGCGTCCCCACATCACGAGCATCCGTCACCACACGGACCTTGACGTCCGGCTCGGCAAACAGCGGGTCGATGTCATTGAAATTCGATATGCGCGGCAGGTCCACAACGACGACTTCCACACATTCGTCATCAGGGAATTTTACACTGTCAGGAAGCAGCCCTTCCTTGAAGGATACGGAATCCTCTTCGGGCAGACCGAGCGAATGAATATAAGGGATAGTGCCAAGCACCGGCTTGCCCGTATGTTCAAACATCTGGCCGAAGGCAGGTTCCAACAAGGTGGCGTCACCCCGGAACCGATTGATGAGAAACCCTTCCACCAATGACCGTTCCATGGGGGTAAGCAAGCTCATGGTGCCGACCATGGACGCAAATACGCCGCCCCGATCGATATCACCCGCCAACAGCACTCGCGCATCCGCGTATTTGGCCATGGCCATATTCACGATGTCATGGTGTTTCAAATTCACTTCAGCAGGACTCCCCGCCCCTTCGAGCACCATGATGTCATACTCGTTGGCAAGCGAATCATACGCAGTCTTGACGGCTTCCCACGCGCGCGGCTTGTATTCCACATACTCACGCACAGCCATATTGCCCACAGGCTGCCCCATAACAATCACCTGCGAACCAACATCAGAACCGGGCTTGAGCAATACGGGATTCATACGTACGTCCGGTTTCAATCGACAGGCCATGGCCTGCGTCACCTGTGCACGGCCCATCTCTCCGCCCTGATCCGTGACATAGGAATTCAGCGACATGTTCTGCGCCTTAAAGGGAGCCACATTGTAGCCGTCCTGCAAAAAAATCCGACAAAACGCCGCAGCCAACACGGATTTACCCGCGTTGGAGCTGGTGCCTTGAAGCATCAACGCCGGGGTGCGTTTGATACGTTTGACCACCGGAGGCTTGGCCGTGCCGCTGACCGCTTCCATAGCCTTGATCAGTTGTTCATTCTCGCCCTGACTCCGAACAGCAACACGGAACCAACTGTCGTCCAGTCCCGTATAATTGCCGCACAGCCGAATGCCGATATTATGTTCGGCCAACAGTTTGTCACGGAGCATGACCGCATCCTGCCCAATACGCTCGACTCGACAAAGCAGGTAGTTGGCTGTCCCCGGCAAAACCTTGATTCCCGGCACATTCCGCAGTCCCGAGGCAAGGGATTCACGGAGCAAAGCCGTCTGTTCACGGGTCTCGGCGGCGTACTGCGTGTCGCGGAGGCACTTAATACCCACACTCTGAGCCAGCGTATTCACGGACCATGCTGGCATACGCTGTTTGATCTGCAAGACGATCTCGGGATCGGCAAAAGCCAACCCGAGCCGAATACCGGGGATAGCGTAAAATTTGGTCAGGGAAAGGACAGTGATGACGTTGGCCGGTCGATTACGGATAAGCTGATCTCGATCTTCAGGGAGGAAATCGCTGAAGGAAGCATCCACCACAAACCGCGATTGCGGGAACATGGCCGCGACCTCACGCAGGTCATCCGGCGAAAACATCGTACCCGTGGGATTGTTCGGGCTGCACAAAAAAACCACGGACGGCGTGGTCAACAGCGATCCCATGGCCGGGAAATCCACTTGGAAATCCTCGGTCATCCCGGCTTCGACAATGGGCAGCCTATGCGCCTTGCATGCCCGTGCATAATCCACATAGGTGGGTGACGGAATAATAGCCTGTCGGTGTTGGCCCATACCCGAGATGGCAAACAACAACTCGGACGCGCCGTTCCCCGGCAAAACCTGCGTGGGCCAAATCTTATACTTCTCAGAGGCCGCCATGACCAAATCGTGGCACTCAGGGTCCGGGTAGGAATCAACGTCCTGCAACGCCTGTCCCACTACCTGCCCCAGCCACGGCGGTGGCCCAAGCGGATTCACATTGGCGGAAAAATCAAGGATATCATCAGGTGCACACCCGGCCGTCTCGGCCATACGCCGCACGTTCCCGCCATGAGCATACTTCTGCTCATCCAACATATCGGGAATCCCCGCAAATAAGGTCTGTTTTTCCATGAATCCGCCACGTGAAAGTTAAAGTCTAGAAAATTTTGAGACTTCGCGATTATTACCCTTAATGAGGTCGGGTGTCCACTTTGAAGCATACAAAAAAATCCGCTTTTACAAGCGACTTTTCATAGGTTGTGCTCACGATGTAGGCACGACGCTTCATCAAGCAAAATTCAATGTCGTCCCGGACATATTCAAAATGAACTCATCTGGCATGGCCTTTTCAATGGCAAGGGTTGCCGCCCGCCCTGTGCAATGCGCCGGGATCACGTGCTGCGGTGAAAACGATTGAAAAGCCGCTATGGTCGGCTCGACAGCATGAACGAAGTCAGGCCCGGTCAAATGAAAACCACCCATGATCGCATGGACCTTGTCCACTCCCGTAACCTCTCGCGCATAGTTGACCGTATTGACGATACCGGCATGCGCACAACCCGAAAGGATAACTAACCCTTTCCCCTTCAAATGAAAGACCATGGATGAATCGTCCTCTATGGTATCGAAAGATTCTTCCCCGCCGTTTTTTTGAAACGCGTTCGGCATCCCCCGTTCAAAATCACAATTTCTAGGAATCTCCCCCAAGAACAAAGCATTCCCGTCCAACATCTGACGAGGGACTTCAGATTCAACTACGGACACGCCTAAAGCCTCCACATCAGCTCTCGCAAGCGTTGGAAAAATAAGCTGATACCCCGTGGGAGTCTTCACGAAACGACTCTCCTTGAACACCCCGGGATGCGTGACGAGTTCCAAATCCGACCTGCCCGTCCGCTCAACCAGTTGCTTCATGCCCCCGAAATGATCCAAATGACCATGTGAAAGCGCCAACGCTTCGACACGTGTCATGTCCTCATTCAATAAGTCTGCGTTAAATGCCGCGCCATGAGGTGAGCACCCAAAATCAAAAAGCATACGTCGTTCCTGCCCGTCCGCTTCCACGGTGATGCATGTGGAAAAGCCATGCTCCGCAACAGGACTCAACGACAATGTTGCTCCGGTTTTTGTGGGGTTTTTTACAAGAATTGGCCGTTCGATTGTATCATTCCCATCCATGGCCAGCACATCAACATAATTATCTTGAAGCGTAAGAATCGAGACCCTGTCTACTTTTCTGAGAATATCACTCATATCTGTCTCCATGTCCTTAAAGAGTTTAGCAGCTAAACAGTATAGATGGTATACACTACGTTCTTTTGAAAAGAAAGCGTTGTCATCATCAGAACACAGAATGGCTTTTTGCAAACCTCAGCCACAAAAAAAGCCGCCCTTGCAGGCGGCTTATTCATTTCTCTTGTGAATTCCATCGCTCATCGCTACCAGCCCCATCCATTTTCGGTTTTTTCCACAACACTATTGACTACTAGGAGGTGTCATGGGGTATAGTACAAACAAAACTCACAACGCTAATCGCTACTGGTTTAATATGTCAGCTAGAAGAATTCCTAAAAATTATCGCAATGTGACCGGAATTGCTGCGCATAGAAAATCGACAGATGTTGCCGCATTTGAATCAACCCTTGAAAGAGATTTTTTGACGCTCATTGAATTCTCACCTGAAGTTGAGTCTTTCGAGGTCCAGCCAGTCACAATCGAGTGGACTGATCCGCAGGGCAAGAGCCGTCGTTACACTCCTGACGTACTTGTTCACTACACCCAAAAGTCAAAGCGCATTCCAACACTTTTTGAGGTCAAATATCGAAGCGACATGGCAAAGGCCTGGGACGACCTAAAACCCAAATTCAAAAAGGCCCTGTCATTCGCTAAGACTCAGGGATGGCGTTTTAAAATTGCTTCCGAAATTGAAATCAGAACGCCCCTCTTGGATACAGCCCGTTTCCTACTGCCGTTCACACGCCAAGGACCGGGCCCAGAGGCTCTAATGGAGCTGCTGGACACAAAACTCCATGAGCTTGGCAAAACCACTCCGCGAAAGTTGGTGGAGTACATTTTTAAAGACGAATGGAATCAAGCAAAGCTGCTGCCGACGCTATGGTACCTGGTTGGCACCTTTCAAGTCGGCTGCAATTTCTCCGAACCGATAACCATGAAAACCCCGATCTGGTATTTGCCATGAACAGTTATCCAGCCACATATTCATTCTCTCAGGGCGAGATGGTAATAGCCGATGGCCACCGTGGGACCATTATCGAAATCGTTGACTTAAACACATTCACAATCAGCGATTATGAAACAGGCCAAGTGAGTATGTTTAAGCTATCTCAGATTAAACCTCTTCCAAATCAGCCAGTAGACTCCCCTTGCATCGAGGGAGTGTCAGAAGAAAAGTGGCAAATTGCCAAAGAACGATACGAAAATATCAAGCCACTCCTCTTTCTGCCTGGCAGAACCAGAAAACAGGTTGCCACCCGAGCTGATGAGGTCGGCGTGCATGTCAACACACTCTACAAGTGGATGAGACGCTATGAGGATTCAAGATTAATGACCTCGCTTGTTCCTGGACGGAGAGTAGACAAGGGGACCAAGAAACTTTCCGATGAAGTTGAAAAAATTATCCGAGAGGTCATCGAGACGGAATACTTAACCAAGCAAAAAAAGGCTCCTATTAAAGTATGCCGAGAAGTGGAGCGCAGGTGCCGCAAAGCGAATCTCAAGCCTCCTCACCCCAACACAGTTAGAAATCGATTGAATGCCATCCCCGGCTACCTAAAAACAACAAAAAGGCATGGCTACAAAGCCGCCAAGGACAAATACGAGCCAACCAAGGGAGAGTTTCCTGGGGCAGACCTCCCCTTGCAAGTTGTTCAAATCGACCACACTCCGATGGACATCATCCTGGTTGATGACATCTACCGCATGCCTATCGGCAGGCCATTGATAACGCTGGCTGTTGACGTATTCAGTAGGATGGTTGTCGGCTATCATATATCCTTTGACCCTCCCAGCGCCCTTTCTACCGGCCTGTGCTTAGCTCACGCAATACTTCCGAAAGACAACTGGCTCACCAAGCACGAGATAGACGGGGAATGGCCATGCTATGGGCTTCCCACAACGATTCACGTTGACAATGCGAAAGAATTCCGCGGGACAATGCTGCAAAAGGCCTGCGACCAGTATGGGATACACATTGAATGGCGTCCGGTGGCTCGCCCAGAATTTGGAGGACACGTAGAAAGGCTACTTGGAACTTTTGCTGATGAAATCAAAGCGTTGCCTGGCACAACATTTTCCAACGTACAGGAACGGGGCCGCTACAAGTCCGAAGACCAGGCGGCATTATCACTATCAGAATTTGAGAAATGGTTTGCCACCCTCGTCGTGCAAGCATACCACCATCGTCTTCATTCAGGTATAACAATGGCCCCTATCGACAAATATCGTGAAGGCATCTTGGGAACCGACACTAAACCAGGCTCGGGGCTACCGGCTATGACGTTGGACGAAGAGCGGCTTCGACTTGATTTCATGCCTTTCGTTGAAAGGTCGGTTCAAACCTATGGCATCCTGATTGATAAAATCCATTATTGGGCAGATGCTCTACGAAGATGGGTTGATGCACCTGGCACAGAAAATCCCAAACTCAAACGAAAATTTGTTTTCCGCCGTGATCCTCGCGACATTAGTACAATTTGGTTTTTCGACCCGGAGCTCGATACATACTTCCCAATCCCCTACAGGGATACTTCTCATCCTCCAATAAGCGTATGGGAAATGCGTGAAGCCAAACGTAGACTTCTAGAAGCCGGAAAAACTTCTATTAATGAAGATTTAATTTTTGAAGCCTACACGCACATGCGGGAGGTTGTAGAGACAGCAAAAAAGAATACCACCGCGACAAGAAGAGCAAATAAACGCAGACAAATGGGCATTGGGGCAACTGAGAAAAAATTGTTGAGCCCCCAAGCTGAACCTGTTCCACGCGAACTTGATGACTTGGACGACTTGCAGCCCTTTGATGTGATGGAGGAGCTATGATGACTCCTCAACATCCACATCTCAACGAACTGGCCATTAAGCACCTAGCTCTTTCTGACGACGAACGAATCGTCAAAATCAGATCCTCCCGATGGATTGGCTATCCTCAGGCTGAAAAGACGTTGGCAAAACTAGAAGACTTACTCACTTACCCCAAGTCTCACAGGATGCCTAATCTGCTTATTGTGGGAGACACCAACAACGGAAAGACGATGTTGGTCCAGAGGTTTTGCAAAAGACATCCTCCCAACGACAATCCTGACGGCGAAGCCGCTATTGTTCCAGTCCTTTACATCCAAGCACCACCGGTTCCGGATGAAGGACGCTTTTACAATACGATTCTTGAAAAGCTATTTGCGCCATTCAGACCATCAGACAGGGTCGGGAAGAAAAGCGCCCAAGCAATCAAGCTGCTTAAATATGTTGGTTTGCGCATGCTCGTCATTGATGAAATCCATCAAATTCTAGCAGGAAACCTTAATAAACAAAGGGCTTTTCTTAATGTCATCAAATACATCGGCAATGAACTTCAAATTCCGATTATCGGCGTCGGCACCAAAGAAGCGTTTCGTGCAATTCAGACAGACGACCAGTTAGCAAATCGCTTTGAGCCTGCACCGCTTCCTAGGTGGAAAGACGGTGAAACATACCGCCGCCTGCTGATCACATTTGAACGCATGTTTCCGCTTAAGAACGCCTCCGACCTTCACAAAGGCCCTCTCGCCAAACAGATTCTTAGCATGAGCGATGGGTACATAGGTGAAATATCCAGACTTCTGACAAACGCTGCTACGGCAGCTGTGAAGCAGGGGCATGAGAAAATCGACACCGACATATTAAACTCACTCAATTGGTGTGCCCCCCCAAGACAGGAGATACTGGCCAGAACACGGAGGGTAAGTATGCTCTCAGGAAAACTGCTGCCGGCACACCCCAAGCCGCTATGGAATGAATCGCTTGCTTCATGGTTTTCACGCGTAGCTGAAGCAAATCTCGTCAAGCAACACACGCTAGCATTCATGCGCCTTGGAGCGCAAAAACCTCCATGGTATTGGGTTCTAGACGTTGAAGGGGGCGAATGGTTCCTTAAAGCGCTCTGTGATGCAACGGGGGCACCACTCCATATAGGTCAAAAAACGACCCTTGCCGAATACTCAGGAGTCATCTTCCCCGCCGCCCAAAGAGGAACGAGGACACAATGGATACTGCCTACAAAAATTCCTGGTTCTAGAATCCCAACAAGCGGAACACAGTTCTGCCCACGATGCCTATCTGAGGGGAAACAGCCTTACTATCGAAGACAATGGAGGCTAGCGTTTTACACCTTTTGCCCTATTCATATGGTAAAAATGCTCGACGCATGCTCAATATGCGGAGCTCGGATAGCCTTTCATAGAAGAGACTGCGGTGTTGATATCGACCAAGCCGCCTCTATAACTATGTGCTACAATTGCGGGGCCGACTTGCGTTCTGCAAAGCCGCAAAGGCTTGAGGGGGATCGAGCCGAACTGACCAACAAGCACAAAGGACTCTTACACTCCATTAATGCCAGCACCGCTTGCAACCATGACTTGCCGTTCTTCTTAGTCCTTCATCATCTATGCTGGATTTTGCTATCAAAAAAAAACAAGGGCAAACTAAGAGAGTATATATGCTCCAAACTCGAAATGCCTGCTTTTATGATTCCGCACAAAAGAACGCCTTTTTCTTGGAGAGGCATTTCCACACGTCATCACATCATCCACCTCGCACTCTGGATAATGTTAAGTCCAAAGATGCGCATTACGGACGCGTGGAAAGAAGGTGCTGTGAGATATGCTTCACTAGTAAGGGACTTTCCAAATCCGCCTAACTGGTATCGAGTATTCACACAAAAAATGAACCGTCAATACAACAAGCTACGGGACATCAAAAAGCGTCACTTTGAAAAGCACCACTAAGTGATGCAACCAGATGGCCCACACTTCACATATTTGCTGCCATTTATAAACAGACTGTTTGAGTGTGATCAAGATTTTGTATATATACGGCAGTGCGTGACAAACATGCGCTGAGAGCGATGAAGGCAGTTTGAGCTATCAGAAAGCAAGGAGATCGAAAAATGTTCGGGATTAATTGCGCAAGCGAGATGCTCGCAAAGGCAAAGAGGGATTTAGTTGTTTATCGCAACGCCCCAACCCCAGACAATATTTTCAACTTATTCGTGACTATATATCACATTGAAGACTACCTGATCAAAGGCCCTCGCACGAACAGAAGAAAACGGATTCATAAAAAATGGACAAAGAATAAAATCCGAACTCATTTCGGCAATCTCTATATTATAATGCAGTTTGTTTGTAACAAGAATAAACATTTAAAGCTTCGCGACCCTAAACTACAGCAAATAGACAAAAACGCGATCCCCAGTACCAAAAGCTCTTTACTAAATGGCGCAGCCTTAAATGAAATAACGTTAAACTCGGAACCTGAATACCATTTATCGTATAATGGAAAAACACATGAATTGAGTGAATTGGCGGATCAGCTCATATCGAAATGGGACGCAATAACATACTGAAAAGCAAAAGACTTAAACCAACAGTTTTACCCACGACATGAATTAGCAAAGCAAAGTTTTTCAGAAGCTTACCGCCCCCAGCGCCTTACAATGCATATTCGACAAGCAACTCCTCGGACCCTACATGACAAACACAAAACATATATCAGAACTGCAGAGTTATTTAAATGAAGCTCAATTAAGATTAAGAGACAAGGATGATGCGTACTTTGAAGGGTGCTTATCTATAAAAAAGAAAAGCAAACGTTGTCGAACTGCATTAAAAAAATATAAAGAGTTATTCGACAAAAGCGATTCATCAATAAAATTTCTTTATTTAGCACTTCAACATACAAATACTGGCATTAACGAATCATACAAAAGTAATATTTTTAAGCCTTCGTCATTTGACTTTAAATATCCAGAGCAGATTTACAAACATCTTTTTGCATTATACAAATCAAATTTTATCCATAGAAAAGTCAGTCAATATATCAAATCTGTAATGGCAATAATTAAATTTTCTTCAATTGCCTTGGTCGCATACAGTAAAATAAAAAACACTATAGAAACGGACAATGTATCGTTTTTAAAATCTGTTTTAGCATATGCAGACGTCTTCTTTCTGAACAAAGCAAATTGGAAATTATCAAATGGTCACCAGGTAACTACAGAAGAAATTGCAGAATCTTGTTCTTATATAGCTTCAATATTTTACGACACATCAGAAGTCCTTCCCAGTATCAATGGTGATATTGACGAATATAAATTGGAAGAGCACTTTAACGTTATTATTTTTTCGCACATACTAAAGCAATACATTTATGCAGAAATTGTTATTGGGAAGCTTCCATATGTCGCACACTTAGATGACAAATCATTGATCATCAAGCCAATTGACCCTGAGTATGAAAAGTGTCGCGTGTGTGGATACACAAACCACCAAATACAAAGCTTCAAAGTGCACTCCGCGATTGTTAACAATCTTGACATCAACAACGACTTTCACCACCAATTAGAATTACACAAAGAAGAGCTTTCTAATTCACTAGTTATAAGGACTAGCAAAAACGGACCAGAAAGGCTTGTGTTCGGTTTACCTGAAGATAACTCCTTAATCATGGCATTTCATGGCTATTTTAATAGGGACTCCATCTCAACAGATGAAGCATCCCTTATAGCCTACACATGTTCACAGTACCACATCAAAGCTGACGCCCTTTATAATTTTAAAATCAATGGCCAGATAACAGTACTTGATGTTATAAAACTTCGAAGATTTTTCGTGTTTATAGGGACGATATTTGGACATGCACTTTTAAAAGAAGCTCATTCCCCTTCCTTCCCCCCTCCGGCGTTAGTAATGCGCTCAATTATCCCATATTTTGAGAAAAAAGATATACATCGCCTATTAGGATTATTTTTCGATGAATCAATTATTGAATCCTTCATCAAAACATTTAGTTTTGATCCAATAAAAGATTCTTTTTTTGACATTCAGTACAAGCCAATTACAGATTTAGGTAATTTTTATTATTGCAATGTCCAATCACTAATATGTTCAGACCTCATACGAAACTCTTTGGTTTACCACAAACAACGCTTTTTCGAAGATAATGTAAACGAGCCACTAGTACTCAATCTGTACAATTCTCTATTAAAAGTGAACAGCTTAACCAAAAGTAACTATTTCATTGGAACACAAGAGGTAGACTGCATCTCTATATTTGATAATTACATTTTTATTTTTGAGGTAAAGAACAATTTCTTGCCCTGTAATTATGCTGAAGAGCGCACCACGTATGACCATATAAAAAAGTCATCAAAGCAACTCTTTAGAGCTGTCGAAGAATTATCAAAGACCAAACATCAGCAAAGAATCGAAACTGATTTTGGCATTACGAACATCGCTTCTAAAAAAATATTTACGTGCACCATTCTCGGAAACAGGGTCTTTACTGGGTACAAAATTGAAGGGCACCCCATACGTTATTCGGGTGAAATTGAAAACTTCCTAGAGACCGGAGTTAGTGTAAAGGATGGCAAAGAATACAACATGTGGGCAGGGGACACTCTTTGCGAAGAGGATCTAGCGTGGTTTGTCGAATCAGGAGGAACCAACATTTCAATGGCACCTCTTTGTGAATCCCAAAATAACACATATAATCTTGGAGAGTTCGCAATATCTTTTTCGACATTCACACTCCCTCCTGAAAGGATATTTCACACTGACTTCTTAAAAGCGCTCGAAGAAGCAAATACTTAAAAACTTTTATCCCTCAATATTGTTACTACTGTTGGCAACTATTCAGATATCCACTCTATCAATGCTTGAGTATTTGTCAGCAATATGTCCACTTCGGTTTCCGATGGCCTGAAGTTACCATGAGAAGCATTATTCAGAACTGCTATCATCGGAATATTCTCAATAATCTTACCGCCATCGCGCAGATTTTTATGCAGCACTTTAAACTTAGCCTCATCGATTAATTCCTTTCGATGGGTGCTTAGATATTTTAAAAGTCCCTCAATAGATTTATCATAAGCTTTCTCGTAATGAGCCTCATGCTCCTGTTTTAATTTTTCAATTATCCCAACTTCCAACACCACACGATAGCACAAACAAAATGGCCACCATTGGGATAAGTGGTACATTTCAACAGTAACGTCGCGAATCTGATGTAACAGGAACAGTTGCGAAGGCAATGATGCATTCACAAGTGCATCAATTGGCTTTTGAAGTGAGGTCTGAGGAGAAGCGGATGTGAATTTTGGCGATGAACCAGGCTTGGAAGTTTTCCCTTTTTTCTTTTTCGCAGGAGATGTTCGCCGAGTTGTTTTCTTGTTAGTGGCTTTTTGAAAATCCTCAAAACTACCAAAATGTTGAGTTTTTCCTTTTTCAACCAGCTTTGCTCTATAACTTTCTGCCTGATCAATCAGCGCGCTTATTTGGGGCTGATTTTTAAGAGTCTCTAAAAAGAAAGCCTCATCAAACTGAAAGTCACCTTTATGATTACTAATAGGCTGACCATCTAAATGAATTTCACCATATACCCTTGAAGCAGCATGTTTATTTGCCGTTCCAACTAAATCTACTGGACGATATGGGGCATGTACCATGCCTCGAATCAATCTTTTGAAACGAAATAGCCGAATGCCTGGATTAGACTTTTGACTAGAAGTTTTCAGTACAGAGAGAAATCCATGAACTTTTTTGCCATTGAACTTGAAATCGAAATGCTCTTTCCAAAAAAGAGTCTCTCCGTATGAATAAAAAATCTTTTCTTTGGTTTTGGGCTCTACTCTTTCCTCTGCACGAGGATAGCGTAACACTTCGTAGAAATCACTTTTTTGCTTATTACTTTTTGTTATGCGCGTCCCATTAAACTCTGTAGTAATTTTAAGGAAAGCCCCCTCTCCCCGAGTAAAAAGCTGATATATCTCCTGTAAATTCAAATGGGTATCTTCTACAATACGTTTATATATTTTGTTTTTTAATTTTGAGATTTTTATCTCAACACCAGGCTTTTTTAGCCTACCTGCCTCATTAACTTGAAGCTCACTCAATCCGTTGGAAAGAAGATGATCCAAATCAAATTCTATACAAAACTGTTCACCCTTAACCCGAGATAAACTTGTAAGCTGCCAGCGCCTCCCAAACCAAATGGCAGAGGCCTTCATTCCTATTCCGAACTCGCTTAGTGCTTTATCTTTTTGCGCAAAAGCTGGCTTCAAGGCCTGCTGGAGATCTGTTTCAGCAATGCCGACCCCATAATCTCTTATTACAATTGACGGTTCACCGAGCTCTTCATCCTTGAATTTTATATGAATTTCTAATTTTTCTCCATCGGTGATGCTTCCATCCTGCCTAGCATCTTCAAAAGCCTGAATCGAATTGTCAATGAATTCGCAAAGAGCAGTAGTTGGAGTATACGGATAGCTTTCCAAAAGATTGTAGAAACGCATGTCAGGATCAACAGCAACGGTTTTCATAACGGCTCCATATGAACAAGTATATAAATCTACATATGAAAAGCCCTATTCTAGGGAGTGCAACTTGTCAATGGCCTGAGGTTTTCAGTAATTAACTCAACAATTTTAGCATTCACAGCATTGCCAAGAGCCTTGAAAGCTTCTCGCGGATGATTTGGCAAGTAAGCCAGCGTATCTAGATGTTGAAGCTTGGCAGCTTCGTATGTCGACAGGTAGCGTTTTTTTGATGGAATTATTGGCACCTGTGTTGGGGTCATAGATATTAACGATGGGGCAGTATGCGGCTTGAAGACGCGAATCCCTGAAGCCCTAAATTGGACAAGATGTTTATCGATACAATGGTTATATCTATCGCCTCGCCACTCAAGAATTTGCCAACTATTATACTTTTTGTGGCTATTTAAAGCCCACTCATCACAAAAGGTTCTGTTCGCAATGTATACTTCACGGCTATAAGCTACAGACTTCTTTATCCAAGCAGACACTTGGCTTTTTTTCCGGGCGTACGCAGGCAGTTTTTGTAAAACATCATCCCACGTAGAACACCCCGAAAGAGAAACACCGTAAGCCCCCTTGTACTTCCTCATTTCAGAAAGTGACAAATCCCGAAAATCATGTGGGTATGTAGCCCCAAACTCCGGCGCGACTAAAGAAAGAGAGCCCAACGTTTTCACCTTCAACCCATCTAGCAACAACTGCCAATTCTGAAGAACCTCATCCTTGCTCGGTTCAAGCGGTTTTGACGGCACAGAATCGTCCAAGATTTCAATTAGGGATGAGCCTACCCCTTCCGAAGAAGGCCACTCAAAACCAACTTCTCGCAAACCACACTTGGTTCCTACGACAAAAACACGCTTTCTATTCTGAGGAATCCCAAAATCAACAGGGGATATTACCTTATAACTCAAGCTGTACCCGATTGATTTGAATGCCGATCGCAAATAATGCCAGAACTTTCCTTCTTCAATAGTCAGAATATTTGGAACATTTTCCAACAAAACAAATTGAGGGGAGTGAACCCTTGCTATTTCAACGACATAATCGATCAATTTCCCCGACTTAGGACATTTTGCCCCTTTCTTTTTGCCCGCCAACGAAAAAGGCTGACACGGGAATCCTGCGCACAAGATATCGTGTTTTGGTATCGACTCAACATCCACAGATCGAATGTCTTCATAGGGCAGTATCCCATGGTTTTTATAGTAAAGTTCCCTCAAATCGTTATCAATTTCGCAAGCGAACACACATTGGTGTCCGTTGTTGGATAGACCAACATGAAATCCGCCAAGGCCCGAGAATAGATCAACAAATTTCATTTATGGCCTCCCCCCCAGCCACGATCGCTAGGTTTTTTAAAATTTTCTTTAAATCATGCTTTATGCTCGGATTCGTTTTTATGACGTGCTCAAGAGTTAAAAATTCATCCACGAGATGATGTTGGGCATGTATTTGTTTTCTGCGACACAAATCCAATTCCAAGAAAAGACACAACTCAAGCACTCTTTGGGAAAGCACCTTAAAATTATTACTCTTAACTCGCTGCAAAAAATCCTTATCTAAGCCCCGAACTTCACCGCGTAAAACCCTCAAATGGTTTTTTTTATTAAACTCTCTACAACACCGCCTTACAGACCAGCCTCGCGCAACGAGCTCGGATGAAACAAGGCCACTAACCTCTTGATTGGTATAAAGAATTTTTCTCATAGTAGTGTTTAATTAATACAATTACGACCAAACGTATCAATTAAATACTACATAAACCAACCTATCGCAACCATATCCTTCAAAACGTCACAACTATGAAAGAGTGGGGGAGAAACGGACGGAGAAATGAAACGATTCATCAAAAACAAAAACACACTAACGACTTAGTGAGGATACTCAAAAGAGCAGCCCCCATGCTGCTCTTATCATTTATTTTTTTAGGCCAATCAAACAAAAGGCGGCAAGCACAACTTAGCTACCCATAATCATCGTAGCGATAGCTTCAGCGCACTGTTCGCCATTTATCCATGTGTGCTTGCGTTTTATCGCAACCAAATCATGCTGGATAAAGTACAAGTTTTCCCAGTTGCCTTCCGAGATCGAGAGTCCATGCAGAATTATACCAAAATCGGAATAAGTAATTTCGCTTCCATTCAGGTTCCTTAGAAGCCCTGCAGTCCTTTCGCCTTTTCTACGGAGCTCGTAGTCAACAAAGCAGTAAGATATTTCATTGTAAACGATATCCATGCCCCAAACACAACGAAGAGCCTTTGTTTTAAAATCCAGATAGGGCCACTGCCGCCTATTCTCAGGCTTAAGACGAGGGGTGACAAACTGATCATAGCTTACCGAACGCATAGAAGCCGTAAAGCCCTCCTTCATATTAAGGATTTCAGAGGCCTCCAATAATATTTCAAATGAAGGCTCGGCCCCCTTGCGCCTCGTAATTTCTTGCACTTTCACAGGGCCAACAGGTTGTTTGCCACCAACCTCTTTTCCTGTACTTAAAGATTCGATTGGCACAGAATGCAATCCCGCCAACTGTCCAGATTTATATGGGTTCTCAATTTTTTCAGTCTTAATTATCTCTTTCCCACTCAATTCATCAAAACGTTCTCCTATCATATCGAGAAGCATCGGTTTTACATAGCGCTGCGGATCTGTGCCTGTTTGAAGCTCAGCTTCTTTACCTTTTAAGGATGTTGTAGATTTTGGAATAGTCCAACACGGCTGTTTTTCATCTTCAGGAATGTCAGTTTCTTTTGCCGCTTTTCTGCCATCATTATCCCTTGTCACATGAAGTTGTTTGAACGGAAATGGCGATGAACAACGAGTTAACTCAAAAATTAAAAATCGCCTTTTTCCCGGTATGGTCTCTATCCATATCCCGCGCGCCATCCACCTTGTTTCTCCCTCAAAAGGGAAGCTACACGTTGGATAAACGCAAGCCCCTTCCACTGAGTAAGGAAGAATTGATTGATATATTCTTTGGACGCCAGCTTTTGCCAGTGGCTCATGTAAAACTCTTCCTATCGTCCAACCATCATCATCCGTTATCCAGCGTCGCAAGCGTAAAACACAACGTTCTTGTTCTATTAGATACCCCGACTTTTCTGGATTAATTATGTCTGTCAAATAATTATCATATGCACCAAAAAGGGATAGACTTGTCAGGTTCGTTGACCCGGCGTAATAAAATCTAATTGCCTCGATTGCTGGTAGGATAATCCCATAGGGGTCATCATTGTTCTTGATAGCAAGACATTGAGAGTTAAGGCCGTTTTTGCCGAATTCATATTCCCACTTTGGGACAATATAATACCCTTTCCCTAGCTCTGGATCATAGTCGTTAGCTCGGAACGATATAACAGATTTAGAAGAAATGGTGATCTGTTTGAAAGTTCTGCTAAACCCTAAAAAACCAGGACAGGATCGACCATTTAACCATACCGACCCGACCCTAAGAAATGGCAACAACCCGACACCTACATCTACAACGTCCTGCTGAGCCCCCTCTTCATTGACAGACGAGGACCGCCCCCCCAAAGGACGTATAATTACCTCTATCGTTGGCTCAATTGATTGTTGAGAATTGGCTTTGATTGCACCAAGCCAATCTATCTGCCATTTCCGGCCATCTTTCGGGAACGCTTTAATTCTAGGGATTTGAACTCTTGAAGACATACTACCCTCTATGTTTTCATCGGGACGATTAAACAGAACGGCGACTATTGAATTGCAATAATTGCAATCCAATAGTCGCCGTTAAAGCCCCAAATTCTAGGGCGATTTATTTGTGAAATTTCTATGGAAGGACTAAGTAGTACCATCCTTCGCTTACACCTCAATAGCGTCTATCGTTGTTTCAGTCGCCTTTATCGATGTTCAGTCGCGTTCAGCTTTAGAATTCACATCTCTTTTTACAACCGATCTAGTTGAACATGGTTCCGATGCGGTTGAATCTGATATCTGTCAGAGAGCCCCAGGACCAGTAGATGACGAGGGCTTTACCCACGATCTTCTGACGCTTGACCGGTCCCCACCAGCGGGAATCGTAGGAGCCTTCACGGTTATCGCCCATGACAAAGAACTCGTCCTGCGGCACGGTGAACGGCCCGAAGTCGTCACGAATGGGATTGCGGGTGAATTTGGTATGCTGGGTGTACGGCTCATCGATAGGCTGGCCGTCGATGTAGACTACTTTATTACGAATCTCGATGGTCTCACCGGGCAGACCGATAACACGCTTGATGAAATCCTTGGACTCATCTTCCGGGAATTTGAACACGATGATATCGCCGCGTTCAGGGTCGCCGGTCTTGGCAAGGACTTTACCATCTGTGGTGTCGAGCCAGATATTGGACGGCAGGCGCACGTCATACGCGAACTTGGTGACCAGCAAGTGGTCGCCTATCTGCAAGGTCTCCAGCATGGAGCCGGACGGAATTTTAAAAGCTTGAACAATAAAGGCGCGGATAACAAAGGCGAGCAGCAGGGCGACGACAATGGCCTCGATGGAGTCGCGAAAGGATTTCAGAGAGCTTTGGGTCATAATATCTAGTCCAATGTTAATTCTTGTAAGAAGACTCGAATGCAGGGCGTATCACAACGCGGTCCGATGTGCACGGTTGTGCAAAACGTTTCCACATGAGAGAAACGCCATCGTCGGGGCATTTGGGTCGGTCTATTAGTCTTCGTCAGATTTAAGTACTGAGAGAAACGCTTCCTGAGGTATTTCAACGTTGCCCATACGGCGCATACGTTTCTTACCTTCTTTCTGTTTTTCCAACAATTTACGTTTACGAGTGATGTCACCACCGTAACACTTGGCGGTAACGTCTTTACGGAACGGCGCATTGCGTTCCTTGGCAACGATCTTGTTGCCGATGGCGGCCTGAATGACCACTTCGAACATCTGGCGCGGAATCGAGCGTTTCAACTTGAGAGCCAGTGACCGGCCGATACGGGCCGCGTTCTCGCGGTGCACAATGCAGGAGAATGCGTCCACGGGGTCGCCGTTGATCAGAATATCGAGACGCACAAGGTCGGCCTCGCGGTAATCGATGATCTCGTAATCCAGGCTCGCATATCCTTTGGTAGAGGATTTGAGTTTGTCGAAGAAGTCGTACATGACCTCGGCGAACGGAATCTCGTAGGTAATCACCACGCGCTTCTCGGTCAGGTAGGCCATGTTTTTCTGGATGCCGCGTTTCTCCTCGCACAGAGCCAGCACCGCGCCCACGAATTCATTGGGCACATGCACTTCAAGACGCACGAACGGTTCGCGGATGCTGCCGATATTTGACGGATCAGGCAACTTGGACGGGTTATCGATGGTCATGATCTCATCATGGATATCCGACACCTCATAGATGACTGACGGAGCCGTAGTGATGAGCTTGGCCTCGAACTCGCGTTCCAGCCGTTCTTGAATGATCTCGATATGCAGCAGTCCGAGAAATCCGCAGCGGAAGCCGAAGCCCAGAGCCTGCGAAGTTTCCGGCTCGTAGCTAAACGCCGCGTCATTGAGCTGGAGTTTTTCCAGTGCGGCCTTGAGCGTTTCATACTCTGCCGGTTCAATGGGATACAGACCGGAGAACACCATGGGCTTGACCGGTTTGAAGCCGGGATACGGCACGGCCACCGGGTTTTCAGCCTTGGTGATGGTATCGCCGACTGGTGCGTCGCCAAGTTCTTTCATGGATGCGCACAGGAACCCGACCTCGCCCGGTCCCATGGCCTTGATATCCACGGCTTCGGGCATGAACGCGCCGACACGTGTGACGTCGAACTCCTTGCCCGTGGAGAAAATCTTGATCTTGTCGCCCTTCTTGAGCTTGCCGTCGAGGATACGGAACAGCACCACAACGCCCTGATATGAATCATACCATGAGTCGAAAATGAGCGCCTTGAGCGGTGCTTCCGGGTCGCCTTCGGGCGGGGGCAACAGGTTGATGACCGCGTCGATGACTTCCTGCACGTTCAGGCCGGTCTTGGCCGAAACCATAATCGGATTGGAGCAGTCCAGACCGATCACGTCTTCAATCTCGTGGCTGATCGCCTCGGGGTCTGCACTCGGCAGGTCGATCTTATTGAGCACCGGGATAACTTCGAGGTCGTTATCCATGGCGAGGTACACGTTGGCAAGGGTCTGGGCCTCAACGCCCTGCGTGGAGTCAACCACGAGCAGTGCGCCTTCGCAGGACGACAACGAACGCGAGACTTCATAGCTGAAATCAACGTGGCCGGGCGTGTCGATGAGGTTCAGGATATATTTTTCGCCGTCCGTATCGGTGTACGGAATTCGCACGGTTTGCGCCTTGATAGTGATGCCGCGTTCGCGTTCCAGTTCCATTTTATCAAGGTACTGGTCTTTTTTCTCGCGGTCGCCGACCATGCCGGTGAGTTCGAGAATGCGGTCGGCCAAGGTCGACTTGCCATGGTCGATATGGGCGATGATGCTGAAATTACGTATTTTATCTATTTTGTTCATAATGCCTTTTGGGGGAGCGCATTTTTTGCCGGACACACGGAAAGACCCGTGGGAGACGGCGTTTCGGAACAGTCTTGTAAAGGATTTGGGTGTGGTTGTCTAATATATATGGTCGCTGGTCGCGGACTGAAGCAGTCGGGGTTGCAACCCCGACGGGGAGAAGAAGGGGTAGATGCCGCTTTCAGCGGCGGCGATTTGGGAGGTCGTTTAAACGACTTGAAGAAGAGAGCCGTCACTGGCGTTCCTCCCAGTTTTTTTCTTGCCCTTCCGGCGGAGTCCATTTCTTTTGCTGCGCCAAAAGAAATAGACGAAAGAAAAGGCGCTTGCACTAGCTTAACCGCCAGCACTCCCAAGCCAAGAATCTGATCGATTTCGCCTCCGCTCCACGAAATAGTCGCCGAAGCGGCTCCAAATTTCGAAGAGCCGCTCCGGCAAAATCGTCAGCTTCTAAGGTTTAGGAGATGGAATGGCTGGAATTTATAAAAAGCCACACTCCATTCTAAACACACTATGCTCATTGGCACACAAAACAAAAAATGATATAGACTTTCGGCTTACTCAATTATCGTTAACGACTGGACATACATATGAAATTTGCAAACATATCTAGATGGAATTACACAAAAGCCCTTGAAGGCGTCTTGTTTTTTGCACAAAGACTCAATGAATCCCTTTTTGATTATTCTTTTGATAAATATAAAATTCCGGCGATGCATACCCAAACATTATGCATTGAGGCTATCAAAACAATTGAGGCTATTGAAGCCAAAATCATAAGCCCAAAAAACATCACTCATATATTAGAAGAGTTAGACCAAAGTATTCGCGATGATACAATTGCAAAAAAAATGATTGGAATTGATTATAAATTATATCTTACCGACACAAATGAGCACAACTTAAAAGATAAAAAAAATGGAATTGAATTGATGCTCATGAAATTAGGAAAAACACAATATATTAAAGAAACTCAACAACAACTTTACGAAGCAATTAAAAATTGTGAAAAGAAAAAAATTGATAGATTAACAATCCAATTTGCACTTTGCTTAAGAACAAGCGGATACAACAATAATTATATCTATAAAAAAGCTAACAATTTCTTCTTCTACCGAAGGGCTGAGAAGATCTCAACCCCATCCGATTTACTGAATTTTTTCAAAATTTTTGACTTAAAACATAAAAGTTATCATGTTGTTTTTAAAGTGAAAAAACTTGCTCCTGAATATAAAGAACTTCTTACTATCTTCGGTTTGAACGCACATAACAACATCCAGCAATTCTCAGACAAACCACAAGAAATATCATATATATCAGACATTAAACCTGATGAACTCTTCATTAAAGCAAATGGAATTAAATCACTGGACCCATACAGTGCAAAGGTTATAACGGAAAGTTTGATAAGAAACTTTTCTAACATAGTTGCAATATACAGGCACAAAAGGAAGATATCTTGGTCTAAAGATGCTATTGTTTGCGAAGAAAAAACCAAAAATTCATTTATAATAAAAACAGGCCCATCTCCAATAGAGAAATGCATAGATAGCAAACCTATAAAGGCATATAAAGAAATTACAAAATTCTCCAAAGGGTTTAGATTACACCCTGTTGACATTGAAAAATTTATCCGAGTCGTCAAACTACATGGCTCAACAATCAGTACCAATTCGCTAGACAACCAACTTTTAAATCTTTGGACAGCCCTTGAGACATTAACCCCACCAACAAAAACTAATAAATCAAACATAAAGAACGTAATCGACACGCTTGTTCCATTCCAAACGATTAATTACACAAGATATATTATTGAAAATTTAGCCAACAGTCTTTTCAGATGGAGAGCAAATACTATAAATTCAATCATTAATAAAATAGACTGTGACAATGAACAAAATAGAACAAACAAAATAGCTGCCCTCCTCTCAATAAAAGAATATGAACCCATTAGAAAAGAGCTATATACCGAATTAGATAAATTCACATTGATGCGCTACCGCTTCTTTACTCTCAGTGAACAACTAACCTCTTCTGATCGGATTCTTGAATTTACCAACCTTCATGAAAAAAGAGTAAGATTACAACTTCGGAGAATATACAGGACAAGAAACTTAATAGTCCATTCTGGCGACACACCACAATACCTTGATGTATTAGTCGAAAATGCGCATACATATTTAGATATTTTTCTCCGCCAAGTTTTACACTTAGTCATTGAAAAGCAACAGGCATACAGCATGGAACATGCTGTAAAAGAAGTTCAGTTGTTGGATATCGCTTATAAAAAAAGACTTTCTGAGAAAAAACAAGCATGTGAGAAAAGCAACTATCTAAACCTTGTCTTTGGTGTATTGCAATAGCTCACCAGCCATCACACCCGCACCTTAGAAACTCCCCGAACGGCGGAGCGGCTCTTCGAAACCCGGAGCCGCTTCGGCGACTGTTTCGGGAGCGCAGCCGGTCGGTGGAGATTCTTGGGCGCGGGGGTGCAGGCGGCCAAGTTAGCGCAAGCGCCTTTTCTTTCGTCTATTTCTTTTGGCGCAGCAAAAGAAATGGACTCCGCCGGAAGGGCATAAAAAAAACTCGGAGGAACGCCAGTGACGGCTCTCCTCTTAAATCGCCCACAAGGCGACCTCTTCTCTTAAAATCCCCAAAAAAATCACCTATTCACAAGCGAGAATTCTTCCAATTCATTGAACGTCAACCCTCAGCCATCACAACCGCACCTTAGAAGCTCCCCGAACGGCGGAGCAGCTCTTCGAAACCCGGAGCCGCTTCGGCGACTGTTTCGGGAGCGCAGCCGGTCGGTGGAGATTCTTGGGCGCGGGAGTGCAGGCGGCCAAGTTAGCGCAAGCGCCTTTTCTTTCGTCTATTTCTTTTGGCGCAGCAAAAGAAATGGACTCCGCCGGAAGGGCTATAAAAAACTTGGAGGAACGCCAGTGACGGCTCTCCTCTTCAACCGCCAACAAGACGACCTCTTCTCTTAAAATCCCCCAAAGAAATCCCTACCTATTCACAAGCGAGAATTCTTCCAATTCATTGAACATCACCCCCCAGCATCACACCCGCACCTTAGAAGCTCCCCGAACGGCGGAGCGGCTCTTCGAAACCCGGAGCCGCTTCGGCGACTGTTTCGGGAGCGCAGCCGGTCGGTGGAGATTCTTGGGCGCGGGTGTGCAGGCGGGCAAGCTAGCGCAAGCGCCTTTTCTTTCGTCTATTTCTTTTGGCGCAGCAAAAGAAATAGACTCCGCCGGGAGGGCAACAAAAAAACTTGGAGGAACGCCAGTGACGGCTTTTTTCTTCAAAAAACAAATAAATCAACACAATCTATTAATAAAAATAAATAGAACAGGGTGCGAAATTTGCTTTAAAATTCAAAACAACTGAATTGGAGGGCATACTACACCATGAAAAATCCAAGCGCCGAACAGGCAATCCAAATCATCGACGACCTCGTCAACAAAACCCTAAATACACAAAACGCTTTCGAACGAGCGATTGGAAAACTTCTTGATGAGGCCATGCGCATAAGAGAAAGCGCTGAAGATATCTCCACGCCCCTTTCCAGTCATCAGATAAAACAAATACTACAAAACGTGGGCTACATTATTCGAGAACTCGGGATGGTTGAAAAAGGATTCGGAAAAATCCCCACGCAAGCCCCACACCAACAAATGACATATGACGTCAAGGCTGAAGCCATAAAGCAATAAGCGATGATCCCAGCCGTCCGAACAATTCAGATGCAAAATCACGATGTGCCATGAAAATTTATCAAAACGACTTCGTTGCTTAAATCCCACAAAAAAAGGGCCGCTTTTAAACGGCCCTTTTCTTTCATCTCCACCGGGATTTCATACCCCGGTGCCTTCAAATAAATTTACCAATCAATGGGCAATTTGACTTTCTGTCCCGCCTTATTCGTAAAAAACACATGCCCATGCTCTCGACCAAATAAATAGACATCACGAGTCACCGCGACATCCTGCTGACAATATTCAGTGATGAGATCAAGCCGTCCTTCCTGCCACCACTTGAGCGCCTGCAACCCATCGGCTGACTTGCCGACATCCAAGGTGGCAGATGCAATATTATCAAGCTTGAGGCGATACCCAAGCCGGTTATGCACTTCCATGAGCAAATCAAGATTGGGCAATCCTCTGAAATGAAAAGGATTCAACCCGCCAAGCACGGCATAATCAAACTTCACGTGGTTAAAACCGATAACAAGATCAAATTGTTGCAGATGTTCGACCAACTCGGGCATCTCATCCTGCTCATAATCATGCATGGCATCATCATCCGAGTCATACACGCAGGCAATGGACACGCCCATACGGTCGGCACGTCCCCACCCCCCCACTTCGTCGGCGGAATAGCGAGTCTCAATGTCAATCACACCATACCGCTTGGGCGCGGGCTTCTTCATGTCGATTCCGGGTAGAAGATTCACGTCTATCTCCTTTGGTTCGATTGATTTCGGATCGCCGGAGCGAATTGCTTCCAGCACAAACTGTGCGGCCCGTTTATCAATGGGCCGGTTGCCTGATCCACACTTGGGCGAATGCACGCAAGATGGACACCCCAGGTCGCACGGACAGTCAACAATGGTCTTGAGCGTTGTCTCAATCAACTCATCGGCACGCTCGAAAGCCTGTCGGGTCAGACCGGCTCCACCGGGCATGCCATCATAAATAAAAACCGCCGGACCTTCCACCTGCGGATGCATGGGCGTGGAGATACCACCAAGATCATTCCGATCAGTCATAACCAGCAACGGCAACATGCCGATAGCCGCATGTTCAAAGGCATGAATACCCCCCATGAAATGCAGGAACTCATCCTCGCACCGACGACGGATGTCATGGCCCACCTCAAACCAAATGGCCTCGGTCTCGAACACTAACGGGGGTAAATCAAGCGGCATGATACCGAGCAACTTTCCGCCACGTACGGAACGCTTTTCATAGCCGGTGATCTGCTCCGTAACCTTGACCCGCCCGAAGTAGACACGAGTTCCGAAACTCGCCTTCTGTCCAAGGACTTCCAGAATCTCGGTATCCTTACTCCCGCGAGGCTTGGTGTAGTAGCCCACTCGCTCCTTGCGAGCATGGACAGCACCCGCCCCCACATTGAGATCAGAAATGACATAGGTCTGGCCGCGATGCAGATAAACGGCACCGGGATGTGTTTCCCGAAAAGCCCGATGTGCGTCAATGGTTCCGATAACAGGCGCTTTTTCCCGAACCGACGAATTGTCCTCAATATGGAGTTGTTGACCTGCTCCACGCAAATCAACGTCCCGATGTGGCCGCTTGCGGCTGGAAACCACTTCTGCCGGATGACCTGACGTGTCAGGCTGCACCTCGTACAATTGACCAAAACCGATCAGCTCTTCCACGCGCTTGCTGACAGGCTCCTCACGGAGAAAATTCTCGCCACGCCGCAAGGTCAATTCAGCGGCAGCGCAGATAAGATGCCGGTCCATAATCACCGGATTGTGCGGATTGAGCATGGCTGACTCTGGAGGTCGACTAAAAAAATCGTCCGGGTTGCGCATGAAGTATTGATCAAGAGCGTCTTCCTGCGCGATAAGCGCCACCACGGAATCCTGCTGGCTCCGGCCCACGCGCCCACCGCGCTGCAACGTCGCCATGATTGAGCCGGGATAGCCAACCATAATACAGACATCCAGCCCACCGATGTCGATGCCGAGCTCAAGGGCCGAGGTGGAAATAACAGCCAGCAAATCGCCATCCGCCATTTTCGTTTCGATTTCGCGTCGCTCTTCAGGTAAAAAACCGGCCCGGTATGCAGAAATTTTCTCTTTAAACTGCCCACTACGTTCTGTGGCCCACATGGAAATCAACTCGGTCATCTTGCGCGACTGGCAATAGACTATGGTCCGCAAATCACGGACCAATGCGGCCTGCAACAACTGGATGGCAGCCTGTGACGGACTGCCGTCAGGATTAAGGAACACCATATGCCGACCGCCGCGAGCAGCCCCGGACTCAAGGATGGGATGCACTTCAAGATCCGTGAGCATATGACAAAGTTCAGCCGGGTTGCCGATGGTGGCCGAACAAAACACAAAAGTCGGAGTGGCGCCATAATACCGGCAAAGCCGAAGTAATCGGCGGAAAACCATGGCCATATGCCCGCCCATGACACCTCGATAAGTGTGAACCTCATCCACCACGATATGCGTCAAACCTGACAAGAATTCGGCCCAACTCGCGTGATACGGCAACATGGACAGATGGACCATTTCCGGGTTGGACATAATGACATTGGGCGGTGAATTACGGATCTTCTTACGAAAATGAGGCGTGGTGTCGCCGTCATAAATGGCAGCCGTGGGCCGATTGTCCTCGGGCAACAAAGCAGCCAGTTCATTGAATCCCTTGAGCTGGTCCTGAGCCAGCGCCTTGAGCGGGAAAAGATACAGAGCCTTAGCTTCAGGGTCCGCCATGCACCGTTCCATGACCGGCAAGTTATAGGTCAACGTCTTGCCGCTGGCTGTCGGCGTGGCAACCACAATATGGCGCCCGGCCCGAACATAATCAACGGCCTCGGCCTGATGCGCGTACAACTCATCCACACCGAGCAGGGAAAGCGCATTTTGCAAAGCCGCAGGCCACGGACGGCGCGGTTCACCCAAACAAGCCTCTGCACCATCCAGCATACGATGATGAGCTATCTGATGGGCCATGCGCTTGGAATCGAGCATAGCCGCGACATATTCTGTGACAGGAGTTTCCACAGGTCGGATGGTAGTACGTGCAGCATCCCGAAGCAAGCCGTGAAATATACTTGCCAAGGACGTATTGTGGACGCATATTGTATGAAGGAACTAGAGTTTTACATACGGAGCAGCCTATGACCCAACAGCTTGAAAAAAACGATGTTCTGACGACCCTCATCAGTCTGGCCCAAGCCGCTGAAGCCCGAAACACCCTGACCAAAGGTCATTCCGAACGTGTAGCGCAAGTGGCCCACGGCATTGGGCTGGAGCTTGATCTTCCGACCAAAAAACTTGAACGGTTGCTGCTTATGGGCAGACTGCACAACATTGGCACGGCGGGAGTCCGTGACAGCGTCCTGCTCAAGACAAACAAGCTCACTGACACGGAATACGCCCACGTCAAAAACCATACGGTTCTGGGAGCACAAATGCTCGCCCCCATCAAGGAGCTTGAGGATGTCGCTGAAGTCTGTCTGACCCACCACGAACGCTGGGACGGTTCAGGCTACCCGCACGGCCTCCGAGGTGAAGAAATTCCGTTTGCTGCCCGTCTCATCAGTACGGCCGATGTTTATGTCGCCATCATTTCCGAGCGGCCTCATCGCGATTCCATGCCGGAACCTGTCGCAGCCGACATCCTCAATGAGGGGAAAGGGACATTGCTATGTCCCCTCTGTGTAGATGCATTCCAAAAATGGTTTGATAAAACCGGAGGCCGGATAGAAACCCAAAATGAATAAAAGGAATGTATGCTGCCACGTTTATAATTGAATGCATCCACAAGTCGTGGGTATACAATGAGCGGCAACGCTATTCCCACTCTGAACCGGAAAGGTGGCTATGATTGAATCCCTCAAGATTCTTATTGCCGACGACTCTACATCAGCGCTTTATGCACTGAAAAAAAACCTTGCTCCCACGGATGCCATCCTCACTACGGCTATGGATGGTCTAGAAGCTCGGGAAATAATGGAAAAGCATTCTTTTGATTTGGTTATAACCGATGTAGACATGCCCAGACTCGATGGTTTGGAATTCTGCAAATGGATCAAAGAAAATCCAAAAACAAATACCACCCCGGTCATCATCCTCAGTTCCCGAGAATCAGATCAAGACATCGACAACGGATTCAGAGTCGGTGCCGACGGCTACGTCCCCAAAAGCTCCGCCGCAAAAGAACTTATCCCACGCATAGAACAAATTCTGGATAGAACGGCCATGACTCAAGACAGGGTTCTGCTCGTCGTTGATGATTCAGAGGCTATACGAACATTCCTTCAGAACGGCCTCTCCATCGCGGGATTCAAGGTCCTTCTCGCCAATGACGGGAATGAAGCCATGACCATACTCGACGAGGTCACTCCAGATCTGATTCTGTCTGACCTGATGATGCCCAATATGGATGGGCACCAACTATGCAGACAAATCAAAAATCGCGAAGATCTCAAGGCCATACCAATGGTCATTATGTCGTCCATGCGAGACAAGGCGGTTATGCATCGCATGATTCATGACGGAGCGGCTTCCTACATTACCAAACCATTCGGCATGAACAATCTTATCCAGATTATCGAAAAGATACTCTCCGAACAGTTCCGTATCATGCTGGTGGAAAGGGACAGGCTCAGGGCTGAACGACGGATGACCTTGGGATCAATAGCCAGCCTGGTCAAGGCTCTGGAAGCTCGCGACCACTACACAAGCGGTCATTCAGAATCAGTGACACACATTGCCATGCAAATAGCCAAACGGCTGGACTTCAGTGACGACCAAATGACAAGGCTCCACATAGCAGGCAACCTTCACGACTTGGGCAAAATAGGAATCAGGGACAACGTACTCCTCAAACCCGACAAACTGTCCACTGAGGAATTTGAACACATCAAGAGTCACACCACAGTGGTGGTCGACATTCTTGATCCGCTGCCCGGAATGGAAGATGTTCTCGTTGCCGCATCATCCCATCATGAACGATGGGACGGGACAGGATACCCTCACGGTCTCAAGGGGAAAAATATTCCTCTGCTCGGAAGAATCCTCGCCGTCGCTGACGTTTTCGACGCCATGACCAGTGATCGCGTCTACCGCAAAGGAATGCCAAAAGAAAAGATTCGAGACATCATTTTTGAAGGACGAAACAAACAATTTTGCCCAGAATGTGTCGACGCCTTTATGGATTGGTATGAACAATCCAATGGCATCGTCAGCCCCTCAAACGACTGGGACAGCTAAACAAACGCAAAACTACATCTCGACAAATCGACTGAAATCATCCGTGAGGGCGGACTTCAATGCTTTGAGGTCCGCCTCGTTCATGCGAGCGAAGGCGAAGGCGAACACTGGGTAGGCTAAATAGTCAATCTTTCTCAATTCCAATAAATTACTGAACAATGAACAAAATCCATCATAATCGATAGACTCAATTTCCTCTCGTTCAGTCCCCGGCATGAGATCGCCGATAACCATGACTGTTGCCACGTCCTCCTGCCCTTCTAAAATGGCATCCCAATCCGGGCGCAAATTTTCAAAGTAGCACTCATACGGATTGAATCCCCAAGCGTGATGGGTGATATCGGCCACGCACCATCCTGCGAATCGAAGCGGATTCGCCTCAATGGGAACAATCTCGCCGTCCGTGGTCACACGCACTTCGATATGCGTAGCGAATTTATTGAATTCACAGGCTCTTCCGACCTCGGATACATACTCCGAAAATGGCAGCAACCACGTTTTCATAATGTTGGTCGAGGTGTAATAAAGACGATCCGAGATATCATCTTCGGAGATGAAATGATGGTGCATGATATTGGTAATCACGGCCTCACCATCGTCATCATAATAGACATCAATGGCATATTCTTCGCCATCAAGACCCTGCTCCACAATAAATTCGCCCGAATTGACCACTTCTTCCGGATATTCGGCATTCATGGCCTCGCGCTCATCGTGAATGGTAGCCACCACTTCGGGCCACTGACTGTGATCATCTACAACATGCACACCCAGACTGAAAAAACCACGGGCAGGCTTGACCACAAACGGACACGGCATGGACGAGACATCCAATCCGGCAAGATCATCAAATGCCACACGCATGAAGCGATAGTCAGGGTGCATGTCAGCCACGGTTTCGCGGAACAACGCCTTGTCTTTACAGATATCTATCTGACGCGCCAAATTTGGTTGGCACCCGCAACGGATGACATGCTCAAGAGCATTTTCCGAATTGGCCAAAACCTTTTCACCAGCCCCAAGACGGGCAGAAAAATCGACGGTATCGATAAAATCAAGCCCCGCATCACCAGCAAGAGCGCGAGCTTCAGGGGTGTCCAAAACCGACTGACCGAGTTCCTTGACTGTTTTTTTCAGGAACTCGGAAACATAGGGAGCATCGAGAAGAAACATTTATTTCGCTTTGCCGGACAGGCTGTATTTCTTGAGTTTATATTGAAGATTCGACTTGGACAAACCAAGCATCTCAGCTGCCTTGACCTGCACGAACTCGGTTTTGACCAAAGCGCGCTTCACCAGTGCACCTTCAATTTTATCCATGGTGTCAGCCAAGTTCAACTTGGTAGGCAGCAAATCAACAGCAGACTTGAACTGTGCATCCTCATCCTTGATTTCGGGCGGCAAGTCATCTGCATGAATAACATCAGCCCGTGACAAGACAGTGCATCTCTCCACCACGTTCTCAAGCTGACGAACGTTACCAGGCCATTCGTAGGCGGTCAGATAATCCATGGCACCGGAAGAAAAACCACTGATCTCAACCTCATTTTCCTTGGTATATTTTTCCAGAAAATGTGCAGCCAACAGCGGAATGTCCTCACGCCGTTCGCGCAAGGGGGGCATAAATACGGAAACCACATTAAGTCGATAAAACAGGTCCTCGCGAAATTCGCCCTTGGCAACAGCCTCCTGCAAATTCTTATTGGTGGCGGCCACGATGCGAATATCCACGTCAAAGGTCTCGGCACCACCAACGCGCTCGATCTGATGTTCCTGCAAAACGCGCAACAGCTTAACCTGCAATTCCGGGGTCAGTTCGCCGATTTCGTCGAGAAAAAGTGTCCCTTTGTTGGCTTGCTCAAAACGACCTTTGCGCATGGCCGTAGCACCGGTAAAGGACCCTTTTTCATGGCCGAAAAGTTCTGACTCCAACACACCGGGGTTCAGTGCCATGCAGTTGACCGTGACAAACGGGGCTTCCCGGCGCGGAGATGAAGTATGAATTGAACGGGCGATAAGTTCCTTACCTGTACCGGATTCACCGAGAATGAGTACCGTGGATTTAGAAGGCGCAGCCCGGTCCACCATATCCATGACCTGCTGCATGCCCTTGCCACGCGCAATAATATTGTCCTTGGAATAGCGGTCACGGATTTCCCGTTTCAGCCGAATGTTCTCCTGCTGTGTGGCCGCAAACTGCTCGGCCTTGGAAATGGAAAGCAACAGTTCTTCGTTGGCAAAGGGTTTGGTGATGTAATCGAATGCACCAATTCGCATGGCTTCCACCGCGGCTTCGATCGACCCGAAAGCGGTCATGATCAGCACCGGAATATGCGGATAGTTCTTTTTACAATGTTCCAGCACATCCTGTCCTGTCAGGCCGGGCATTTTCATGTCGGTCAGGACAATGTCTACCTCGGAGTCTTCAAGGTAGGCCAACCCCATTTCCGGGTCTGACAAAGTGGTCACGTTGAACCCTTCGTCCTCCAGAATAGTCTCAAGGATGAGCAGATAGTTTTTTTCGTCGTCTAAAACCAGTATATTCGCAGCCATCAGTACTCCGCTCGATCAGTTTCGTTGATATCGCCGGATACGATACAACAAGACGGTCCGAAACCCAAGCAGGGATATTCTCCATGCTGGATTGTCCCGAGCGTGCATGATAGACATTCCTCATGAAAGGGATGGACAAACAGACGTTGCGTACAACGCTTCTGAAACAACGTGACAGCCTCACCCCGGAACAGGTGTGTGATGCCAGCCGAAAGGTCTTGGAACACATTCGTACCCTGCCACGATGGAAGGACGCCACCGAAGCACTCATATACTGGCCCATCAGGGGGGAAGTGGATTTGCGTCCTTTGGTCACCGAACTATGGCAACGTGACTGTCGAGTACTCCTGCCACGATGTCATCCCGGCGCAAACGGCAAGATGGATCTGGCCTGCGCAACGTGTGAGGGTGACCTCACGCCCGGTCCGTTCTCCATCATGGAACCGGACGCAGAGAAATGTCCGCCCAAACAGGATTTCTGCCCGGACATCGCTCTCATTCCCGGTGTTGGATTTGACCGCGCTGGCAATCGACTCGGCTTTGGCGGCGGCTACTATGACCGGCTTTTAACCACTGCAAACATGCAAAACACTCTGACCGTGGGCATTGGCTACGATTTTCAATTCGTGGAAGCTCTCCCCACCGAACCATGGGACAAACCCATGCACGCGGTCTGCACGGACAAGGAATTATGGCGGCCATAGCGTTCTTCCCCTATCAGTTCATCGACATCCCCAATGTTGCCTGCGCCTTCACCTCTCGCCGGGGCGGAATCTCCGAACCACCCCACGATTCGGCGAATCTCTCCTTTGACGTCAACGACGACGAACAGGCCGTGCAAAACAATCGACGCGCCATTTTTAACCGTCTGGAATTGAACGGCTGGTGCGAACTGAACCAAATTCACGGCGACATAATTCATTGTGACCTGGAACCAACACAGCCCGAAATCCACGCGACTCTCGACGGAGATGGCTTGACCACGGCCACTCCCGGTATTGGACTGGTCATCAAGACCGCAGACTGTCAGCCCATCCTGCTCGCCCATCGTTCCGGCAAATATATCGCCGGCCTTCACGCTGGCTGGCGCGGCAACAAGATCAACTTCCCCGGCTCTGGAGTCCGTCGTTTTTGCGAACAGTACAATCTCAAGCCCAAAGACATCTTCGCAGTACGCGGCCCGTCCCTTGGTCCTGACGCTGCCGAATTCATCAATTTTGATTCAGATTTTGGTCCAAACTTCAAAAAATATTTCAATAGATCCACCAACACCGTGAACCTGTGGCAGATTACCCGCGACCAACTCATGGATGCAGGACTGCCTGAAAATCAAATCTTCGGCATGGATCTCTGCACCATGGGCTTGGACGATACCTTTTTCTCATACCGCAAAGCCTGCAAGACCCCGAACCGAGATACCGGCCGGCAAGCGGGTATTATCTGGATACGTGGAGAATAAACCATGGGCTTATTTATCAAACTCATCATCGTACTCGGACTGATCTTTCTCATTATCAGCCAATTCACCAAATCCAAGGTGGAACGAGCGCACCGCCGTGACAAATGGACCAACGTACTGTTGATCATCGTTATCGTGATGCTCGGATTGTCCATTCTGTCCAACTTCCTGACGCGGTAATGTTGTGACCAAACCTGATTTTCCACATATTCCCTGGACCGAAGGGGACGGCCCCCGCATTCTCGGCATCAATCCATGGATACATGACTTCGCTGCCTTCAATGTCTGGTCGCGGCCTGTGGGCTTACTCGCCTGCCTTGACATGGTGCGCAGGGCGGGAGCATCCGTGGCCCTAATGGACTGCCTGAACCCCACATGGGGAGACATGCATTGGCCCAAACCGGGCAAGTACGGCACCGGCCATTATCCCAAGGAAGAAATAGCACTCCCCGAGCAACTGTCTTTCATGGACCGACGATTCTCTCGCTATGGACTGCCACACGAACAGGTACGCGAAGCACTGACCGCGCTTGATCCCAAACCTGATGCAGTCATGGTCTCATCCATCATGACCTACTGGTATCCCGGCGCGCTGGACGTACTCGACATGGCCGCTGAACTCTGGCCGGATACGCCCCGTTTTCTGGGCGGCGGTTATGCCTCCCTGTGTGCGGACCATGCAAAAAAACACGCGAACGCACACCTGCAACAAGGCCCGCTTGAACGTTCAGACAACTGGGCTGATTTCTGGAGTCGCATTAATTCATCGATTCCACAATTGCCCGACAATGCAGGACTTTCATTAGCACTCGATTTATACGAAGACCCATCATACTCGATTATTCTCGGATCAAGAGGCTGCCCATTTTCCTGCGAATACTGCGCGAGTCATGCTCTGTACCCCAACTTCTGCCAAGGGTCGCCCAATGCGATCATGCGATCGATACAATCAGAGTATGACCGAGGAGTACGAGACTTCTCCTTTTATGACGATGCCCTGCTTGTCAACCCGAAGCAATGGCTCTGGCCGGTGCTTGATCAAATAACCGAACACGCTCCAGACCTCCGACTGCACACGCCCAACGCCATGCACATCCGTAGGCTTACACCAGAGGTCTGCACCAGACTCAAGGCAGCCGGTTTACACACTGTTCGACTCGGACTGGAGACCACAGATTTTGACCACCGCAACGACGTCAAACTCACCCGCGAAGAGTGGGAATCCGGCGCTCGCAACCTTCTGGATGCCGGATTCGATCTTGACGACATCGGCGTCTATATTCTGTTTGGCCTGCCAAATCAGGACCTCGACAATGTAGCCCATGCAGTTGAGCATGTCCGCGCCTTTGGATTCCGACCACACCTAGCACATTACACGCCCATTCCCGGTTCACCCATGTTTGAGACTGCCTGCACAGTTAGCCCATACCCACTAGCCGATGACCCGCTATTCCAAAACAACTCCATCTGGCCCTGTGTCCCCGGTGGATTCAACTGGGAAAAAGCTCGAAAATGGAAACGACTGCTTCATGGTGAGACAGGCTAATTCAACCGCCTGACAAACACCTGAAGCAGCCGCTTAACGGCTCAACTTATTTTGCGGTAAAGGTCAGGGTGGCCCCGTAATTGACCGACGTCACCTTTCCATAAAGGTCTTTCAGTGGACCGTCTTTTGTTACGGGTTCGTTATGAAAAACATTCACAACCCATTGCCCGACACTTTGCACCTCGAACTGGGCTTTTCCTTCAGATATATATGAGAACAGCTCAAATCCCTTCCCCTGCCCAAATGAAGGGCTGAATGCTGTCACATATTCAATTCCGGTAGGGCCGTACGATAATGGTTTTCCCAGAAAACGGACATCCACTTCCACCAAATCACCCACTTTCACATTGGAAAGATCAGTCAGGGGAGTAATTTCCAACCCATGCCCCACAGGTTTGGGACTGATCCATTTTTCTACAGAAAAATACGATTTGGCAAAAGCCTGATATTGGACGGAAAACAGCACCTTCTCGATATCCTTAACCTCATTTTGAGGCTTCAAAGCCAGACGAGTTCGTCCTTTGGAGTCGATGTACCGGGTATATGATTTAATTTCCGTTTTTGCCGCCGCCAGATATGTACCGGGTGTTGTGTTCTTGTTAAATAAGATCTTCTGACAAGCGGTGTCTGCATCAAAAATCCCAACATCAGACGTTTTTGCAAAGGGCTTTGTCACTTTTGACGCAGGAATATGTAATGAAATAACTTTGCCGGTCGGATCGATCAAAGAGAAATCCTTGACGACGGTTCTGGCATTCACACTATTCGTCATGTCATCAATGGGTAGGGAGTGCCCCCACCCGATAGATACCGTGGTGTGACCGGGCTTATGCGCGAAGGATTCAAAGGCATTCACCCACAACATATGCGCATGGGCGGGAGCAACCAGCAGCAACAAGGCTATAATAGCTTGAGATACTATTTTCATTTTCTCTTTCCTTTTTCATTGAGTATTTTCATGATCGAATAAAAAGAAGCTGTCCGTACAGTGTACTTCACGCCATGCGGACAACACTCATAATTAGAATCTGTAAGTCAAAGTCAGACCGGTGCTCCGAGGTTCCCCGTCTTGAACGAGTGACCCCATATAAGCCATCCGGCTGACGACGTAGCTTTCGTTGAACACGTTGTTCGCCCACAAAACGGCATCAACATCTTCCCATGAATAACCGACCTTGAGGTTCACGGTCTTATACCCGTCCACCTTTTGGGTGTTTTCCGAGTCGCAGTAATAACTCCCTGTTCCCAGAAGATCACCCCGCAGGAACAGACCGTTCATGGCCCGATATTGCGCTCCCAGATTGTAGGTATACTTGGGGGCGTTGGGTAAATATTTGCCTTTGTAATCAAAACTGTTGCCGCCAGGACGCGGTGCTACCCAGTTGTCAAATTTGGCCTCAGTGTATCCAACTCCACCAAAAAACTCGATTTCGTTCCATGGACGAGCCGAAACTTCCAACTCAAGTCCGTTGGAGGACGCCTGAGCGGCATTCGAAACCCGTCTCAGTGTAGGAGCACCACCAACCGGCCATTCAATCACCTGCTTATCCTTGATGTCGATGTGGAAAAGTGCGGCGTTGACGGTAAGACGGCTATCCCAGAAAACAGACTTGAAGCCGGCTTCATAGCTGGTAGTATGTTCTGGCTTGAAATACATGTCATCAGCATTGTTCCCCATGTGGAAGTTGTACCCTCCGGACAGGAATCCCTTGGAATACGTTCCATAAGCCATGATATCATCAGTCAAGTCATAAGCTATCGATAACTTCGGCAAGAACTCATCATTAGTCTCTGAATGAGAATACTTGGGCGTTGCAGCAAATTGGTTGGTTTGTTTTCCTTCCAAATTCTGATGTTCGTAACGAGTCCCCACAGTCAGATGCAGACTGTCAAACAGTGTATATGTGGCCTGCCCGAAGACGGCCACTGTTCCGATATCTATATCCGTATCGCGCACCGCGAAATATGCGGGGGTGTGTGATTTCGCAAACGTCTTGTCCTTGGAACCGAAAAGGCCGACCAACCATTCCAACGCTTTCCCATCATTGGGAGACGACAGCCTGAGTTCTTGATTGTAGGAAACGCTGTCGAACGTGAAGTCTTGATTTCCAAAATTAAAAGGGCCGAAGTCCGCGTCATTGAGAATTTCGGTCCGATAATCGCTTCGGCTTGTAATGGAAAGCAGGTCGAAATGTTTGCCGCTGTATTTGGCTTTGAGAACTTGATTATTACTGTCCGTGTCCCAGTCGTTTCCGCCATTCCAGTTGGACTTATGCTTGTCGCTGGCTCCGGCGCCAGATTCATATCGCAACCATGCATATTTATTCCTATTTTTCTCTGCATCCACGATGAACGAAATATCCCACACCTGTGCAGGAGTCCAACGCAAAGAAACCCTGCCGAGCTTCTGATCATACTCGGCAGCACTTTTGTCCCCATCATAAATATTTTCCATGTAACTATCAGAGGTTTTACCCTGGAACGCGACAGCAACAAACAGCTCGTCTTCAAGAATAGGACCGCTCACGTTACCACCCGCTCGGTATAGGGGGACGGCTTTGCCTATGTCATAAAATCCGTATTCACCAAAGATTTTGCCGCGCAACTCGTTGTCCGGCTGCCGGGTGATGATATTAACAGCGCCGGATTCTGTATTTTTGCCGTACAAAGTGCCTTGAGGACCGCGTAAAACCTCGACTCGTTCGACATCCAAAAGGGCAGGGTTTTGCATTCTATTAATGGCATACGGGATATCATCGACAAAAAGACCAACTGCCGGACTTAATGCGGTATTCATGGTTGATATCCCTCGTATGACCATGGACCGATTATCGAGTGACTGGGTTGAAAATACATTAGGAGTATACTGAATCAATTCCGACAAATCAGTAATCCGAGCTTCCTCAATATCAATTCCCGTGACAACATTCATGCTGACGGGAACATCCTGAACATTCTCCTCCCGTTTCTGAGCCGTGACTGTTACCCCTTTCAACCTCACTTCCTGATCACCCTCTGCAAAGGCATGACTCGTGAAAAGAAAAAGCGTCGTCAATGCGACGGCAAGAGTGACATATCGTGCAAACATTGTTTCTCCTTATTTATGAAATTCTGAATAGCCCTTCAGCAGTAAGGTGAAACTGTTAGCAAAATCCGACAATATTGAGTGGCACAAACGTCCAAATTTTACCCACGATCGTCTGTAAAAATGATAAAATCGGCTCTTATCAGCCAAAAATGGACGTTAAAGGCGCGAAATCGCGTAAAAGTAAGAATGGGTGTTGCAAAAAAAGAATCAACAACGGCTGTTCGTGCGAAGAAATTCCTTCGGGGTTTTCAAAAAACGCGCCGAAAAAAGCTTGGAGAAATAACCGACACTTTCGTAGCCGACCCAGTAGGCAGCCTCGTTGACATTGCAGCGCCCTTCTTTCAGCATCTTTTTGGCGGAGGCAAGTCTATAGTCGCGCAGGTACTCCAAAGGGGTGCACCCATGCACGAGTCTAAAAGAGGAATGGAGCTTACTGCGACTCAGACCGACGGCACTGCATAAGGCAGAAAGATCCGGTGGGCTCTGCATATCCTGAACCAGCAAATCAGCAGCATATTGAACTCGCTCTTCATCGGCAGGCCTCACCGTAGCTGTCCTGCTCATTCCTTTCCGACGACTATTTTGAATCTGTTCAAGCTTGTAACTCATCAGCTCCAGAGTCTTGCTCTCCAGAAACAGGGATCGGACCTTTCCTCGGTACGGGCAGTTCAAGACCTGAAGCAAGGTATGGCGCATGACGGAAGTAAGCTTGTCCGACGCGACAATCGTTTTTTGCTGCTGTAGCCCTTCCCAAAAAAGGGAAAAGGATTCCTCGTCATCACGAGTCATATTAATCAAGGCGTTCTTATTCATGAGGATCCACACCTTTTGGCACCTTTCCGGAAAAATTTTAACTCTCATATCAACGGTTTCAGGAAAGACAAAATGACCATTCATATTCGGAACGACCTTCATAGACCGTTTGTAGGATGGGGAAGCCGATTCGGAATGTCCCCTGAGAATAAAACCCATCCCCACAGATTGCGATGAGCATTGCTGGTGAATGACGGCCGGTTTGTTAAAAGCAACATCCATGACCACCAAATTCAACCCTGACGCAAAGGATTCCATGGAAAAGTTTCCGGTGCCGATAGGTTTCGGGCAATGAAAAAAGACGTGGCCTGGATTGCTCGAAGGGACAAGCGGTTCGGCTTCGAATGTTTGGATGTCCGACATAATTACACCATTTGATTTTGATTTTCATTATCATGAATTTTGAAAGTCTTTACTCTTTTCACCGCAAGGAGTAAAGCCTGTCGCTCAGCAAAAAAAGATTCCGCCCCCCCCTCGCTTTGACCCGATGCTCTTTGTATGGGAAACTACCCAATGTTCAATTTCGCGCAGATCGTGTCTGAAGCCCATATCAAACGGGCAATCAAGGAAGGCAAATTTGACAACCTTGAAGGGAAAGGCAAACCACTTCCCAAGGATGAAGCTGAAAATTTACCACCTGAACTGCGAATGGCGTATCGAGTGCTAAAAAGTTCTGGCTATGTTCCTGCTGAAATAGCTGAAGAAAACGAAATCGTACGCACCATAGATCTTCTGGCACACATGAAAGACGAACAGGAACGGTATCAACAGATGCAAAAACTGAACGTCATGATATTAAAGATGAACGAACGACGCGGCCGTCCGGTCCAGCTGGATGATTCGGATGAATATTATCACCGCATTGTAGAAAAAGTACGGATCGCAGAAAAACGATTCGGCACCACCCATAAAAACAACGAGTAAATCATGCATAAATTTGGAATGGTCGCACTGATCGGCCCGCCTAACGCAGGCAAATCCACCCTGATGAACACCTACCTCGGACAAAAGGTAGCCATTGTATCCCCCAAGCCGCAGACAACACGCAATCGTATCAGCGGCATCCTGACCGAGGAAGATGCACAGATCGTATTTCTGGACACACCCGGTATCCACCAACTGCGCGGTAAGATGAATCGGTTTCTGCTGGAATCAGCCTGGAATGCCCTGTCCTCTTCAGACGCCGTGGTAGTACTCATCGATGCGGCCCTGTACTGTGCCAAACCACACCTGCTGGAAAAAGAAATTGTTCCGTTGGTCAAACCCATCAGCGAATCCGGCAGACCTGTGTTGGTAGCTGTCAACAAGATTGACCGGGTCAAGGAAAAGGACAAACTCCTGCCGCTCATGGCCCGCGTGGCCGAGATGTGGCCCGAAGCCGAGTATATCCCGGTGTCTGCCCTGCGCGGGAAGGGAACGGATCAACTCATGGACCGCATCCTCTCTCTTCTGCCCGAAGGCCCTCCCATGTTCCCGGAAGACCAAATTTCCACGGCTCCCATGCGCTTCATGGCATCCGAAATCATCCGTGAGAAACTGTTCTATTCTCTCAGGCAGGAACTTCCGTACTCCACAGCCGTTGAGATCGAACAATGGGATGAAGAATCTCGAGACGACATGATCATCGTTAATGCAGTCATCTACACCTCTCGTAAAAGCCACAAAGGTATGATCATTGGCAAACAGGGATCAAACCTTAAACGCATCGGCACAGACGCTCGAAAAGACATCAGTGAACTGACCGGCTCAAAAGTTCATCTGGAACTCTGGGTAAAGGTACGCGAAGGCTGGACGGAAGATCCGGGATTTCTCAGGGCCATGGGACTGGGGGAATAGTTCTACTTCAAATATAACCCACTTGCGAAAATCTTGAAATAATGCACCATGGGCCTTGAAATATGAGGTGGTCATGCTTGCAGTTCTGATTCATCGCGTTCGGCTCCTAACCGAAGCCATCCTTTTGGCAACGCTTTGTTGCGGACTTTTTTTCACATACCCGGCTCAGGCAGAACATCTGAGCGATCACTTCACAGCGGTTGTTCTCGCGGACTTTCCTCCCCTATATACGACCACCGGCAGCGGCGCCCCGGATGGATTCGCTCTGGATGTGCTGAAAGCCGTTGGTGCCGAAGCTGGAATCCATTATGACCTACTTGTCGTGGAAACTTGGGCCGAAGCATTAGAAGCGATCTCCACAGGCGAGGCAGACTTTATTCCCGGCATAGGGATCACTAAACCGAACAAACAAAAATTCATCTTCACAGAAGTTTTCGAAACAGTGTCGATCTCCTGTTTTGTTCGCTCTGAATCCACTAACATCCAGGGAATCGCCGACTTCCCTGGACGCCGTATAGCTTTCATCGACAAGACAGCACCACAGACCTTGCTCAAGACAATTCCTGATGTCACCCTGTTACCGCTCCGCTCTGTTGATAAAGCCTTGTTCAGTCTTTTGTCAGGAAAATCGGATGCTATAATTTTTCCTGAACCGTTCCTGTGGCGGACGGCGCAAGGAATCGGCATTGAAGACAAAATCAAAGTCGTTGGTCCACCTCTTATGGAAGTCAAACGCGGATACCTCCTGCGCAAGGACCACACCGAATTACGCGACCAACTGGACAAGGCCTTACATACCTATGTGGCTTCTCCAGCCTTTAATACCGTATATTTGAAATGGCGAGGTAAACCCATCCCCTATTGGACTACGCAAAAAGTCATCTCCATTGGAACAATCCTTTTAATCTTGACGGTAATAGGATTCTCGCTTTGGCGTTGGCTGTCCGTGTCCAGAATCAACGAAAAACTTAAACTGTCCATGGAAAGACTGGTCAAAACTCAAGCAAAACTCAAGGCCAGAGAATCTCAACTCAGTCGAGCTCAAGAATTAACTTCGCTCGGCAGCCTTGAACGAGATCTCATCACGGACGAAGGCCAATGGTCCGTCGGACTGTATAAGGTCCTTGGCTTCCCCCAATCAGAAAAAGCTCCCAGCACAGAAGAATTCCGTGCGAGTCTTCACCCGGATGACCTCAAAGAATATGAACGGAAAACCAACGCAGTTTCCCCTGAAGCTCCATCCTTTTTTCTGGAATTTCGTTTCAGACAGCCGGGTAAGGGAACATATAAAACAGGTGCCAGTGTTTTTTCTTATGAATTTTCCGCCGACGGCACCCCTGTCAGACGCATAGGTGCCATTCAGGATATTACACGCCAAAAAAGGACCGAGGCCCTACTCATCGAAGCCAAAGAAAACGCGGAAGCCGCCAATATAAGTAAAAGTGAATTTCTTGCCAATATGAGCCATGAACTACGCACACCGCTCAACGGTATCATGGGCATGCTCCAACTCATGGCACTGGAAGACATCAAGCCTCCCCATTCAGAGTATGTTGACACAGCCCTTTCCTCTTGCACAAGTTTGGCTCGGCTCATCGGGGATATTCTTGATCTCTCCAAAGTCGAAGCAGGCAAAATGGAACTCACCCCGATTCCGTTCAACCCCAGTCAACTTCTCTTGACCGTACGGGATGCATTTATTCAACCAGCCAAAGAAAAAGGCCTGAAGCTTTCTCTTTTGATAGATAAAAATATTCCAGAATGTGTAATCGGAGATTCCGCTCGCCTGCGGCAGGTTCTTTTCAATCTCGTGGGCAATGCCATCAAATTTACCGAACAAGGATCGGTTTCGATTCAAGTTTCACAACAACCTGTGAAATCATCAGAAGCCTCCACACTCCTCTTCTCGGTCATCGACACAGGCATAGGTATCCCCAAAGCCATGCAGGATAAAATTTTCGGAGCATTCACTCAGGTGCCGGGTACGTCCCAAAAATTTCAGGGGACAGGGCTCGGCCTTCATATAGTAAAACAGTTGGCGGCTCTCATGAACGGCAAGGTTTCCATTAAAAGTGCCGAGGGCAAAGGAACCACAGTCCATTTTTCGGCCACATTCAAATGGGATGATCGATCCGAAGCCCAATGTCATGCCCCCATGGACATGCTGGCGGAAGATATCCCTCCACAGAAAATACTGATCGTGGAAGACGAACGGGTCAATCAAATCGCCATCACTAAGCTGGTGGAACGATTGGGGCATACCACGGCCAACGCGAATAATGGCCGGATAGCACTGGAAAAACTGGCTGAAGAAGACTTTGACATCATACTCATGGATATACAGATGCCCATCATGAACGGCATTGAAACCACTCGCCAAATTCGTTTAATGAAAGACGAAAAGAAACAAGCCATCCCAATCATTGCCTTAACGGCCCATGCAATGAGCGGAGATCGTGAGAAATTCCTCGAAGTCGGCATGGACGACTATCTTGCCAAACCAGTCAGTCTTGACGGCCTTAGAGCGATTCTCAACAAAATACTCGGAACGTAAAAACCGCTGCCCCTTATGGGGACAGCGGCTTATGACCCGATATCCATCATACAGATCAGTGATTCTCTTCAAACCCCTGTTCCGTCTTGTAGGTCTCCCATTCTTCATGGTCCACCGCGTTATCCGCGTTGGTATCAGCCTTCTCAAAAACAGCCAACTTTCCACTAGGAAACGCAACCAAAAATTCACCTTTGGTGATGGTCCCATTCACATCCGCATCCAGAGAATTAAAGCAGACATTATAGTTTGTATTGGCTGAAACAGACTGGCTCGCAATAAGAACCAGCACACAAGCTAGAAATATTTTCTTCATGTATTCTCCAAATATCATTACATTATCCTTCAATAAAACCGGTCAAAACCTTAATCAGCTTATCCAAAGCTTCCTTTTCATCCGTTTCACCTTCCATGGCATCTGCATAGCACCGCAACATATACCGTTTCAAAATCAACTTGTTGGCGGATTGCAAGGCAGACCGAACAGCCCGGACCTGAACCAAAATATCCTGACATTCCTTGCCTGCCTCAATCATTCCTTGAATGCCGCGCACCTGCCCTTCGATCCGCTTCATACGAGACAAAACGTTTTTTTTGATTTTCTGTTCTTCAACTGTTGCTGCTGATTCCATGTCATTCTCCTTGACTTCAGGGCAAGTTCCCGTTGCCGGGTCTCAAACTTTACCGTACTGTAGTACGGTATAAATCACTGCCGACAAAAGGATCCAAAATGTCCATATCTCAATCAAAACTTCATTTACTTAATGTATTGGAACTGTGTGTCACCGTATTTCGTGGCCCTAATGCAGAAGAATGGGCCAATCTCGCCAAGGTTGGAGTGCCTGAACTCCTTGCCAGTGTCCAGAAAAACCCCGACACCTTCCTCGCTCCGGCTCAATGCTTGAACCAATTGTCAGCAAATCTTTCGGATGAAGACATCTCAATTCTTGAGACCGAATATGTCCGCCTGTTCATTGCCGGCTCTGGAGGAGTTCCCGCCCCGCTGTATGAATCCTGCCATCTCGACACCACACCCCGAACCATGGGCCAGAGCGCCTTGGACATGCAAAGTCGTCTTCAGGAAGCCGGACTTGAAATGTCGTTAGACTCCAACGAACCAGCCGACCACTTGACCATTGAACTCGAATTCCTCTTCTACTTACTCTCCGAAGGGTGGTTCGGACAAAAGGAACAAGCCGCTCAAGGCACCGAATTCGCAGAATCGATCATGCTTCCATGGGTACGCCGTTTCCGGGACGCACTGAACAAGGCCGCCCCACACCCTATATTCACCTGTGTCGCAGACCTCACAGTAACAACCTTGGAAACTGTTTCAAAGATCTAGTCCAGTTCTTCGGTTCGAATAACGGCTGACCGCAATACATCCAAAAATCTGGTGTCCGGTTCAAAATAGCCACGCCGGATCAATTCAATGGTCCAGTTACCATCACCCTCGGCCCGAACCAGATATGCCAGCGGCAATTCGGCCTGTCCGAGACATTCGAAGATCTGCCCGCTTTTATCCGAAAACAACGGGTAGGCCACATCATAATGTTTCTTGAAACGAACAACGGCATGATTCGAATCATACACACCCAACCCAATGATCTTGAGTTGTCCGGCCAACACAGGATCATTCTCCACATCCTTGAAAAACCGCGAAAGCAACTTGGTTTCCCTCACGCAATCGTTGCACATGGTATTGTACAGTTGAATCAGCACAAAACGGGCGGACAACTCGGAAAGTTGCAACCATTTGGTCCCTTCCGGTAAATTCAAATACTCGCGATCCGCATCGCCATTCAACACCGCCACCCGACATGCCGGGAACGTATCGCCCACGGCCAGAATATGCTTTTCTTCCTGCACACCATCCACGAGTTCGGGGTATGCTTCTTTCCAGTCATGAAATCCCGCTGCATATCGATAAACATCAGTGTATCCGAGACGCGCTGCCCAGCGCGCCGCAATGCCACTGCGCAGTCACCTGAAACTTCGACAATACACCACCAACAGACGTTTTTGATCGTATCCGACCAAATCCTTGAATGCCGTCCGCTTGGCTTCTGGCAAATCCATCCGGTCGCCAAGATCAAATTCCATATTGATGGAACCGAGGATATGCCCGGCGACAAATTCATAATCAGCTCGCGCATCGATAATAAGTGGTTTTACGCCTGAATCAATCAACGCCTTCAACCCGCTGGTGTTGATGAGCTTATACCCTTCACGTTCGGCTTCACCCTGTGCAGCGGACCACCAAACTTCGTTTTCGTCAGCATTGGCGGGTGCACTCCAGAAAAGGCATAAGGCGAGGAGCATATATACAATGGAAGATATCCGTATCATCATATCTGCTCCCCGCCTGTCTGTGTGTGACGTCTGGCCGGACTATCCGGCCTTCTGCAACTGGAATCTATTTATTTGGATGAACCTCGTAAGAATTGTCTTCACCAAAGTCATTGGTGGCTTCCAGATAGAAGACATTCTTGGCATCAGGTACCATGTCCATAAACAGGTAATAAGCTTCGCCTGCTCGTGCGCCTGTGGCACAGGAGAATACGATAGGCTTGTCTGTCGGGATTTCCTTGGCCTTTTTCTCAACCATATCAACAGGCATGTTGATGGCGGAGGGGAAGTGACCGGCTGCGTATTCCTCAGGATCACGCACATCGATCAGCAGAATGGAATCCGGGTTTTCCTTGATGGTCTTCAGGAACCATTCAGCATCGACTGCACCTTCAGCTTCACCGGCCTTGACGGCCACATCGGCACCACCGAACATTTCCTTCCAACCGGGATAACCGGCTTCAGCAACCACAACTTTCTTGTAGCCAAGGTAACGGGCCTTGATTGCGGACTTGTGCGACAGGGCACATTTGTAGCCGCCGCAATAGTAAACCAGTGTGACTTCAGCTTTATCAATTGGCAACATACCGCGCTTGTCGGCAAAGTCCTTTTCAGGAATGCCGATAGCGGACGGAATCGCGCCAGCCAGATACTTCTGGTACGGACGGGCGTCGATCAATGCATATTTATCGCCGTTGGCCATCTTGCCGTGGAGATTTTCCAGACCGATGGAGTAGTACAACGCGTGCTTCTTATAATCCGGAAAACCCGCGGCGTAGACATGGACGTTGGTATAGCCAAGCTTTTCTGCCTTCCAGGCCGCTTTATGGGAGAGTCCGCAATGAAAGCCACCACAATAGAAAATAAGAAGATCGTCCTTGTTGGCGGGCAACTTATCCACCATCTTGTCGAACTGGCTGGTCGGAATGGACACAGCAGTCGGAATGTATCCATCGACATACTTCGGTTTGTATGGTCTGGAATCAACGATCATCGCGCCCTTGGGCTTGGGCATTTTGGCGTACTTGGCCACGAACTTGTAATCCACGATGGAGTGGAATTCCTTGAACTTCGGCTTCTTGGCTTCATCAGCCATTACAACACCGGTTGTCGTCACCAGAGCGAACACCAGCATCATGACTGCGGCAAACAATTTCCTATACATAACAAACTCCCTTCCTAAAGATTTGCTTGTGCTCTGCCCCGCATGGGACAAAGTCCTCTCTGACACTATCGTTTCCGAGGCCTATTCACCCTCGGTTTTGACCTTTTCCCACCACAGACGGTGGTGATGTTTGGCATAGTTGCCGGGAACCACGCCGGTGAACATGGACTTGAAGCCGGGACGTTCTTCCGGCGAAATGGCGGCCATATAGATGTGAACCAGCAATCCGGCAAAAACCAGCCCCACGGCAATAAAATGCAGGGTCACGGCCCAACCGACCATGCCTGTGGACTCGGCCCCGAAAGTCCGGTCGGACATGAACATGATCACGCCGGTCACAGCGATAACAATGCCTCCCACAACAGAGGCCTGAGCAAACGCCTTCTGGCCCATGTTGTAATATCCCTGATCCGGTAATTCCGGGTCCATGCCCATCATCTTGAGGGCCTTGGGGCCCAGCGTCATGAGCACCATTTTCTTGATCATCCACGCCATGTCACGCGCCGGACTGACGGCGAATACTTCTGCCAGAAAAAACCGGGCACCCTTAAAGTTGACGAGAAGATAGAAAACGAACCCGGCCAGCCAAAGCAGACCGATAATTTCATGGATGACCAGCAGATTTGCCCCGCCGCCCACCATGGCACGCATAGCCTCGGGATAGCCGGAACCAAACGGATCAATGGCCGGGTGCTGGATCAGCCCCACTCCTGTCAGCAGAAGCAGCAGCCAGCAGACCGCGTTGAACCAATGAATGAATATATCGGTTTTATCGTGTCGTTTGAACATGGTGTTAGGCATCGGAATCCTCCTTGTGGTCGGAATCGGAGCCGACAAACAGTTGACGGCCAAGCATGGCAAGCACGCCCAGACCGGACAGGGCCACGATACCCTTCACCAATGGTGCGGACTGCTTCATGGCGACCATGGATGCAGGAATGATGGCCTCTCGGCCCCATTCGCCCGGACCGGGGTTACCGAGATAAAACATATTCGGTTTGGTGTCGGTCTTGGCGGCCACACGAGTCAGACGGTCCTTATTCTTAAGATACAGACGACCGGCTTCGCTGTCGGGATCATTGATATCGCCAAAGACCCGAGCCTTGGTGGGACAAGTGTCCACACATGCTGGAGGAACACCCGCGGCCCTGCGCTCGGGACAGTAATTACACTTATCCGCCTTGCGCTTGACCTCGTTACGGAAACGGGCGTCATAGGGACAGGCAGGAATACAGTTACCGCATCCAATACACAGTCCTTCGTTAATAACGACTTCGCCGGTTTCCGTATCCTTAAATGTCGCACCAGTGGGACAGGCATCCACACAAGTGGGGTTTTCGCAGTGCATGCATGCGCCGGGCTGGAATCTGGCGGCATCGCTTTTTTTGCCGGGAACCGGCGTATCGTTGGTCGGTTTAATCCAATTGCGCCACTGCCCTTCAGGGACTTGGTTGGCTACCTTGCAGGCAGCCACACACGCTTTGCAGTCGATGCACTTGGCCGCATCAATAACCATCGCAAGTTGCTGTGCCATTACGCCACCTTCCTTGTTACGGTGACAAAGGTCGTATGCATGGAAGCATTCCCTGTGATCGTGTCATAATCGTCATCCAACAGTTCATTGATGGACGCGCCGTTGCCATGGGACAGGGTCTGCATGGTGGACAAAGTGTTGTAGCCCGAAAGCATGTACACCGTGTCTTTTCTAATTCTATCCGTCACTTCGGCCTTGAGTTCCTGCCTGCCAACGGGGCTGGACACTTCGACCAGATCACCGTCAGCAATGCCGAGCTTCCCAGCTGCTTCGATGTTGAGCCACAACGTATTGGTGGGATTCAACTCATTGAGCAACTTGTTGTTAATGGTCGAAGTCTGGGTGACTGCGGCATCCCGGCCAAGCACCAGACGGAATTGATTTTTGGGAACCTTAGTGGGCGGGGTATAAATGGGCATGGGATCAAGCCCCATCTGTTCGTACCGCTGGTTGTACAGTTCCACCTTCTTGGACAAGGTCTTGTAAATCCGACCTTCATAAATGCCGTACACCTTGGACGGATTGTAGTAGACGCCGTCGCGATCCATGACCTCAAGGGCCTCCGGGATCTCACGAGTCTGCTTCTTGCGAAATTCCTCAATAGTGAAATCAAAATATTCACCGAGGTCCATCTTGCCGGCAATACCCTTCATAATGTCGAAGAGTGAACGGGATTCGTACAATGACTTGATGAGTGGGTCGCGTTTGACCACACAGGCACAAGCCACAGAACCCTGCAAACCGGCACACGGATCAATCCGCTCCAGATAACTCTGAGATGGCAAAACCAGATCGGCGTACCAAGCGGTGTCGGACATGGCGATATCCACCACGGTGACAAAGTCCATCTTGTTCATCATCTCGATGGTCTTCTTCCGATTGGGAGCCGTGCCCATAGGGTTGGTCTTGTACACGAACCACCCCTTGATGGGATATGGGTCCTCGGCCAGTACGGAATCACGCGTGACCAGAAATGAACCTTCGTGCTCAAACATCATCGGCACCTTGTGGGCGTCGATACGATCGTCCTGATTCTCATCATACCATGGGGCGTCATACGACACTCCCTTGAGGCCAACCTGCCGAGCGGCCAACAGGCCACCGGGACGGTCCCAGTTGCCGAGCAAACCATTCACAATGGCAAAACTACGACGAATCTGGGTGGAATCTTCATAATCCGAAGTCCGACGACCGGGATAAATCATGGCTGCCGGAGCGGCCGCTGCCAGCTCACGGGCCATACGGGTTATATCTTCTGCCGGAATGCCACACTCTTCTGCGGCAAAACCGGGGGTATACTGTTTGACATGTTCGGCCAGTTGTTCGAGACCGTATGTCTTCTCTTCGATCCACTGCGGGTCGTAAAGTTTTTCACCGATGATGACATGTGCCAGAGCGAGCATAAACGCCATGTCCGAACCGGGCCTGATGGGATACCATTCATCTGAAAGAGCCGCAGTCTTGGTATAACGCGGATCAAGCGTCACCAACTTGCACCCGTTCTCACGGATGGCGGTCATCAAATCAATGGAATCCGGGGTGACCAAAGCTTCGAAGCGGTTGGCACCTGCCATAATGATATACTTGGAGTTGAGCACGTCCGGGAACGGCACTTCTCCGTAAGTATCAAGAAACGCCCTGTTGCCCGAAACCAGACACAGTGATTCATGGGACGTGACATTAAACGAACCATAGACTTCGGCAAACCGGCCCACGAACTGAGAATGCAGATCAGTTCCGGCAGAGAAAAGATGACCGCAGGGGGTATACTTCTTGCGAACTTCTTCCATTTTCTGCGCGGCCATATCAATGGCTTCATCCCACGGGATGCGCTGCCACTTGCCTTCGCCGCGTGCTCCCTTTCTGAGCAAGGGATGCTTGAGACGATCTGGATCATAGACTTGATCAAGACCGGCGTTACCGCGGGCACATAACATGCCCCGCGACTTGAGAAATTTGGGATTGGGATCGAGCTTCTTGATGACCCCATTTTCAACGCGAGCGATAAGGCCACATTTATTGAAACACATGTCGCAGGCCGAAAACTTGGAGTCCCAAGCCGGGGCCGCAACGGAAGCCGCCTGCGCCTTTTTCAGACCACCCAGTAAAGCCGGACCGCCTACCGCCCCTGCCGCCACAAGGCCAGTAGCCTTGAAGAAATCACGACGAGACATTGTCTGCTTGGAATTCGACACTAAATACCTCCGGATATCCACCATTCTACCGTTGGTGTCACAACCTTTCCCCGACACCTCGCCACCCTCGGACGAGGTGTCGAAAAAAGTCTATTCAATACACGCTGAAACTTCAGATGCCACCATGGGCACCGAGAACATTCAACTAGCTACACTTAGCCGGGGACGGAGAGTCCTTGGCAAAATCATGCAGATACGTGAAAATGTCGTTCAGATCTTTTTCAGAAGCCGACCAGTCGCCGGAACACTTGATCTTGCTTGTGTCCTTGAACGTGGCAGTCCATTCAGCCTGAGTACGATCAGCCGGACTCAAATCAGGAGCTTGAGCACCATTATGGCAGGTACGACAGTTTTTACGGTAAAGGAACTTACCCTTGCGAGCATTGCCGCCACCCATGGCAAAGGCCATGGAAACTGCAAAAATAGTAATCAGGGCCGTTGCAACAGCCAGAACGATTGTGCGGTTCATGTTTCCTCCAGAATAAAAGTGAGTTCATGGTTACAGTTGTGACACTCTCCCGCTTTACCGTGCGGGTGTTTTTACGAACATTATAACCTGACCCAATATGGGCTCTCTGATTCTCGTATACCCATACGGGGTATAGGTGTCAAGTCGTCTAGAATGATGAAAACCCCAATAAAATTATCATGGCACTACTCAAATTTTAGAGTATAAGGCCCTATACGCCTAACAACATTTCACGTCTGACGCGGAGGTTCACATGATCGGCTCCACTTTTTTCCCGCACTACCGAATGCTGATCAAAGACGGTATTCGATTCTTTTTGCCACTTCTTCTCACCGTAGGTTTTTTCATTGTCGCGAGCACTATTTCCACCGCACAGGCTGCCGAAGAAGAACCCACTGTCGGCTCGGTAAAGACTGTGACCGGCACGGCCAATCTCAACCGCAACGGCCAATTGCTCATCGCTCATGTCGGTGACCATCTGTATAAAAACGACATACTTATCACGGCCGACAACTCCTCCCTCGGCGTCATTTTTCGCGATGACACAATCTTGTCCCTCGGCTCCCGGTCGGAAGTATGCATTGATGAATTCATTTTCGATCCGGCGCACGATGACGTGTCCTTTGTTACCAGCGTCTCCAAAGGCACCGCCCAATTCATTTCCGGGCAGATCGCCAAGGTCGCACCGGACAAGATGACTGTAGAGACGCCCCTTTCAACTATCGGAATCCGGGGCACCCGATTTCTCGTCAAGGTCGATTAGGAGCACACCATGAAAAAAATCACTCTGCTTATTTTCAGTTTATTACTGTTGGTCGGATGCGGTCAGAAAGTAGTTCTTCTGCCTGATCTGGATGGACATGTCGGACAAGTTACCGTGACTGCCCATTCAGGCGAAACAGTGACTCTGAACCAAGCCAATCAGACTGTCAGCGGAAAAGATGACGTATATACAATGTCAGAAAGCGAAGTTCAGTCTGCCTTTTCAGAGGCATTGGCTGCCCAGCCGGAGCCGACTGCACGGTTCCTACTGTACTTCTTCAGTGATTCAACCAAGCTCAAAGCTGAATCCGAAACAGTACTTTCTAAAATCATGGAGAGTTATCGGACGCGCTCATCCACCGACGTCTCAATAATCGGCCACACCGATACGGTCGGAGAAAAGCAATACAACTATGATCTCTCGCTCAGGCGGGCACTCAGCATTAAAAAGAAACTCATAGAAGACGGAATGCCTGCGGATATAATCCAGACCACATCCCATGGGGAAACCAATCCTCTGATCCCTACACCGGACGGCAAGCGGGAACCAAAGAACAGACGTGTAGAGGTCCTTGTCAGGTAGGATTTCTTACCAAAGGCGATCGCCAAAGGCTCGATGAAAACCGTGTTCGCGTATGCGATTCACGGTTTTTTGAATGTCATATTTGACAAAACGCATGGTTAAAAGACGGGATTCAACATCAAAAAGCCCGTATTTGGCCCGGTTGTCACCGTCTCGCGGCTGACCAACGGCTCCGATATTCACCAGATGCCGCATGTCGGGTTCAAGCGGAGTATCCCCTTGGCAAAGAGAAATCTTTTCAGAGACCCCATTCCGATGAACATATCGGATCAAATCATGGGTATGCCCCACAAAACAAATCTCTTCTGAATAACGAGCAAAAACTTCACCCATACTTTTTTCATGTTTCCACAGGTACTCGGCCACGACGTCCGGCGGTGTGCCATGGACAAACCGACACCCATATTCCACCATGCTCTTGGGGCGGGACACGAGCCATTGGTAAGTCTCTTCGGAAATCATCTCACGAGTCTTGCGCAAGGCATCCGCAGCAGGTTGATTAAACCCTCGCAAATAATAAATATTGATCAGTCCCTGTTCATGGTTGCCCATGAGGCACTTGACCCCGCGTTCGCGAAGCAAATCTACACATTCCTGCGGCTGCGGCCCATATCCAATCTGGTCGCCCAGACAATACACCGCGTCCACAGCAAACCCATCAAGGTCCGCTAGCACAGCTTTCAATGCCTCAAAATTGGCATGAATATCCGACATGACGGCAATTCGACTCATGAAGCAACCCTATACTCTACAGTCCTTTACAGCAAGATGTGAGATTGCCCCCGACCGCCCATCCCCTCTCCCTTCCTAAACTTTGTATGTCGCCTTCGGCGAAGGGTGGGGGGGGGGAGGCAAAAGACCGTTCTTAAAATTCCAGTCTTATTCATGTAACGCACCCGAAGCCCTCTTCGAATAACACCTTAACGAAGAATCCCCGCGAAGCGGTACCAAAAAGTTTAGAAAAAGGATGGGATGGAGGTCTGGGGGAAGGGAAGGAAAAAACCTTTTCAAAAGTTTTTTCCTTCCCTTCCCCCAGCCGTCGGAGACAAATCTTAATCTTCCTCAAGCCCGGTGAGGTCGCCTATTTCGTGACCGGATTCTTCGGCCTTGAGCACTCGGCGCATAATTTTGCCGGATCGGGTCTTGGGTAACTTATCACGGAACTCAATAGATTTGATCACGGCAACAGGACCGAGTTCGTTCCGAATGGTCCGCTTAAGATCCTTGATAAGATCGTCGTCGGGATCAAAGTCGTCGTTAATCTGAATAAATGCCTTGGCAGCCTCGCCCTTGATCTTGTCAGGCACACCGATGACAGCACATTCAGACACGGCACGATGCATGCCGAAAGCGGCTTCCAGTTCGGCTGAGCCGATGCGATGCCCGGCGATGTTGATGACATCGTCGGCCCGACCCTGAATCCAGAAATAACCGTCCTCGTCCTTCTTAGCCACATCACCGGCATAATATACACCGGGAATCTTTTCCCAGCATTCCTTGAAAGCTTCGTCGTCATTCCAATAGCCCGTCATCATAGCGGGCCACGGCTTGGTCACGACAAGCAATCCACCTTTGCCGGGAGGCACAGGGTTACCGTCTCGATCCACAACATCGCACTCCACACCTGGGAGAGGTTTGGTCACGGAACCGGGTTTCAGTAGAGATATCGGCATGGGGGCGATCATGAACATACCGGTCTCTGTCTGCCACCATGTGTCGAGCACAGGGCATTCGGAGCGTCCGATATTCTTATAGAGCCACGTCCAAGCTTCCGGGGATATAGGCTCCCCCACGGAACCGAGTAGACGCAAACTGGAAAGATCATGCTGCTTGGGATACTGGGCGCCAAATCGCATAAGCATACGAATCATGGTCGGTGCGGTGTAGAAGGTGGTTACCCCGTATTTCGCGACAATGGACCAAAGTCTGTCCGCCTGCGGATAATTGGGATGGCCTTCATACATGACGGAGGTAGTACCAGCCATAAGTGGACCATATATCCCGGCACTATGGCCGGTGACCCACCCCGGATCAGCGGTACACCAAAAAATATCTGTCGGTTTGATGTCAAATACCGTGGTCAACGTCCGGTTAACACCCACCATATATCCCGCATGAGAATGAACAATTCCCTTTGGTTTGCCGGTAGTACCAGAAGTATACATCAAAAAGAGCGGATCATCCGCGTCCATGACCTCGGTGGGAGCTTCGTTGCGTTCCTGACGGACAAGGTCTTCGTATTGAAAATCACGACCATCCATCATGTCCACACTGAGATTACAGCGGCGGACCACAACCATGGAATCAACACAGTCAGCACAGGCCCCGACCAGTGCTTCATCAGCGGTTTCCTTGAGATTGACGATCTGGCCGTTGCGATAAAATCCATCAGCAGTAATAAGCAGCTTTGCCTGTGCATCATTAATACGCTGACGTAATGCCTTGGCCGAAAATCCGGCGAAAACCACGGAATGAATGGCCCCGATCTTGGCAGCGGCCAGCATGGCAACAATGGTTTCCGGGAGCGGCGGCATATAGATAACCACCCGATCACCTTTGCGGATACCGAGTGAACGTAAAGCATTAGCGAACCTATTCACCTCGCGATAGAGTTCAAAATAGGTGTATTTACGCTGATCGCCGGGTTCACCTTCCCAGATCAGGGCGAGCTTGTTCTTGTTGGCTGTTTCGATATGCCGATCGAGCGCATTGTAAACAATGTTGCATCGTGCGCCGGGAAACCAGCGGTAGAACGGTGCGTCTTTGTCATCGAGCACCTGATCCCACTTCTTGAACCAATCGAGTTCGTCAGCAGCCTCCTCCCAGTAACCAAGAGAGTCCATGCGTGCAAATTTGTGCGCAGCCTCCAATTCCTGGGGATTGACGTTGGCCTCGATAACCAATTGCGGAAGGGGACGAAAAACGCGCTCTTCCTGCAACAAGCTGTCTACTGTTCCTGACTGGTCCATATTTCCTCCTCGCCGCAAAACGGTTCGGCGAGTCTCTTTCATATCAATTTATCCCGGCAACTCCCGCCTTATTCGGTCAGCGGTTGCCCGAGCACGTTAAACGGTTACAGCCCGATGATCTTCTTCAATTCAGCGATACGCCGCCGACTGATAGGCAACTCGATGCGAGTCCGGCCTGCCGTGCGCAACATAAAATTGGAACCAGGCATACTGGCAATCTCCGTAACCATGTCGAGATTCACCAAATACTTGCGGTGCACGCGAAAAAACCTGTGCGGTCCCAACCGGTCTTCAAGGTTCTTGAGACGATGGGACGAAAGAAATTTTTGATTGGCCGTGTGGACGTAAGAATAATCCTCAAACGCCTCCACAAAAATTATCTGATCATACGGAATAAGAATGGTCCGCCCGTCTTGACTCACGGCAAGCTTGTCGATTTCCGGCCTACGGTTGGCGGTTTGATCCCATGCTGCCTTGAGTGCAGCCAAAAATGAATCCTGTTCATCTTCGGGCAGGGGCAGCTTAACGGTTTGCTCCTTGCTCTCATCCGGGGTTTCATCCGCTTCATCCATGTGAGGCTCAGGCGGCGGCACTTCGCGGAACCGGGTCTTGAACGTCTGGAGCCGATCCATTGTCCGAGCCATGCGCCCCGGCGCAGGAGGCCAAAGCAAATAGTCCGTAGCTCCCAATTCAAAAGCGGAATACGCTTGCCCTTCAGAATCAGAGATAAACACCAATGCAGGTTTATTTTTTCGTCCACCAAGCATCTGAGCCATCTCGATACCACTGGCTCCCCCCGGCAAATCAACGCCAAGAAAAAATACACCATAAGGGATGGATTCAAGCATTTCCATAGCCTCAAAAGCTGTCACAGCCTCGCCGAGCACCTGAATAAACGGGACCTCATCCAAGACATCACGCAGGGCTGTGCGGACTTCCGGGTCAGGGTGGATGAGAAGAGTTTTCAGCTTGGGCATTGGGTGATGTTAGCCTTTGTTGCAATGAATTGAGATTGGTGATTCACCAATAGCACTACCCATAAACGTGTTGTTTCGCAAGGTTGAGGTGATCTATTTCGCATAATGGATATGAAGTTGACGAGGTCTTAACCCTGGGGGAGGGCCGCCTTTTCAAGCCAAATCAACGAACCAAACTGAACACAGAAACAAAACCGATTTGATTCGAACAAAAAAGACTAACGATCAACAGTCTATAATTTTCACTAAAAAAACGTGATGCTAAAATGTCGGCATGTATGGTTTGGGCAAGCTGTAATATTTTACCAAAACATCAATTTGAAAATCGAAATTTTTCCACAAACAACAAATCCAGAATGCACAACACGCTTTCAAAGACTCAAAACAACAAAAGAGCGGCTTACGATTAATATCGTAAGCCGCTAATTTTATTCTGGTACCAAGGGGGGGACTCGAACCCCCACAGCGTTACCGCCGGCGGATTTTGAATCCGCTGCGTCTACCAATTCCGCCACCCTGGCACGGGAGACGTCTTTCATAGGGCAGGTGAGAGTTGCTGTCAATCCTCTTGTACACTCAAGTGTCTTTTTTTCTCAAAAAAACTATCCATTCAGACGACAGCACATCATAAACGTCTATTTCAAGCATGGGCATGCCAAGGTTGTTATTTCAACAACACCCGAATAATTCGGTAATGAAAGACATCAAGAGCTTGGTGTAACGCTCATGATTGATGTCATCCGGCAAGATTATTTTTCATCGGTTCATCATCTGTGCACACGCTGTCCGCCAACTATTGTCTGAGGAGGCTTGGGGCTACATATGAGAATATTAGCGCCCCGCCAGTCTTGTCACAAGCATCTGCTTAATGGTAGCAATCGTCTTCCATACTTATTGTAACTTCAGGAGACTGCCTTGCTGCCCATCGGTTCCATCGTCAACGCCTTCGCCATCATTGGTGGCTCTGTTCTCGGGTGTTGGCTTCAATCTCATTTTCCTGAACGAATTCGGACTATTGTTTTTCAAGGCCTGGGTCTGAGTGTTCTGCTTATCGGCATCCAGATGGCACTCAAAACCGAAGACACCCTCCTCGTCATTTTCGCTATTCTTCTGGGCGGCATCACTGGAGAGCTGTTGCGGCTGGATACGCTCTTCGAACGTCTCGGCAACCGCTTCAAAAAACTCATCGGTTCAAAAAACGCCAAATTCACTGAAGGTTTAATCACAGCCTCCCTCGTCTACTGCATCGGAGCCATGGCCATCATCGGTCCTCTTGAGGAAGGCATACGTGGCGATACAACCGTGTTGTTCACCAAGTCCATTCTCGACGGTTTCGCCTCTATCGCATTTGCCGCCACATATGGCTCCGGCGTTCTTTTCTCTTTTATCCCGGTCCTGTTCTATCAAGGGGCATTGACCTTGGGAGCCAATTTTTTTCAACAATATTTCTCGGATCTGATGATTGCCCAGATCACTGGTTGCGGCGGCTTACTTATTATAGGCATAGGCATCAACCTGCTTGAATTGACCGAAATCAGAATGGCGAACCTGCTCCCCTCTTTGGCCTATGTAGTCATTCTGACTGCCATTTTCGCATAAGAAAAGGCCCGCTCCCTATGGAACGGGCCTCGACGTAACCTTAAATGCCGTATTAATCGGCTTTCTTTTCAATGGTCTTTTGACCGCCACCACAACCACCACATCCCATGCTGGCGGTCTTGGTGTATTTTTTTACTTCCTCATCCTGCTCAATCAGCCGAATATCATCTTCGGATTCAAGCTGCCCTTTCAACAGGGCGTACTCAATAACATCCTCCAAAATCTGTTGGCAATGTTTGGCTGGTACGTTGTCCGCAGCAATAGCACGCTGAAAATCAGGTTTATCGAACGGCTTAGCCCAATAGTTATGCTTGAGGAATTCCCATGCTCCGGCCTTGGGGACATCAATTGCAGGCTTCGTGGCTCGCAAAGAGACTTCCCAATGCGTGTATGCATAAACATCATCCAAGGTTTCTTCGGGATAACAACCATGAACGTTGCTCGCCTGAAACGAGATCAACACCTTGCTCCCGACGGCCACCTCTTTGAACACGCGTCCAAAGGTCTCGTGCCGGGACACTTCAACAAGATATTCTCTGAAATCTTTAGCCATTATGGTCTCCTTGTATACCGTATGCACAAATAATCGGCATAGTCTCTCAATTCCCCCATAGAATCAAGGGGTTTTCCCCAACTATCCCAATAGCCCCAACATAAGCGGAAGGGTTATGGCAGAGACCAGCGTTTGAAAAGTAATAATCTGGGACATCAGTCGATGGTCCCCTCCCATTTGACGAGCCAAAATGAAAGACGACGCCGACACAGGAATCGCGGTGTAAATGACAGCCGTCAATGTTGCATCCGCATCTGCACCAAACAGAGCACATAATCCAGCAGCTATAATTGGAAGAAAGATTAAATGAAGGACAGAAGAAACCAATAACGTCCGTTTGCCACCCCCGACCTTCTCCAGTCGCAACCCGGCCCCCACAGCCAGCAACCCCATGGGCAAGGCAGCCCGCCCCAAAATATCCAGAAAATCATTAAGCACTTTCGGCAACGGGAAATGCAACATGTTCAGACACAATCCGACCAGACAGGCAAGAATAAGCGGATTCTTCGCCAATTCACGGACCACCCCCATAACGCCATTGACGGGAGTGCCGTGCCGGGAAAGTGTCAACACACAGATAACGTTGATTATCGGGATCATGGTCAACAGCGCCACCGCGGATAAAGTCATCCAATCCGGGCCAAGCATGGCCGACGCGATGGATAACCCAACATAAGTATTCGGTCTGAAAGCCCCTTGAAACAATGATGTATATGCAGGCCCGTCGAGTTTGAGAAACGGCCAGACCAATCGAGCAAGCAAGGCAGAGGAAAGCACCGCAATAAACACCGATCCGGCAAGCGGAAGGCTGTCCGCTTGAATATTCTTGCCGGAAAGTCCCTGCACTAACAGGGCCGGAAGGAGGACATAATAGGTCACCCTCTCCGATGCAGGCCAGAATCCCTGTGCAGGAAATTCAAAACGACGCAAAAGGAAACCAATCAGAATTAGCCCGAAAATAGGGGCAATGGCAAGGATGACCAGAGACATGGTTGAAACCCTACGCCGGGTCAGGCTGTAGTGGCAAGAAAAACGGGAAGCCTCAAAAGAGACTTCCCGTAAAAAGGCTGAAAAATCATATCAAAACTACTCTGGTACCGTCTCCATACTCGCCCACTTCGGTTCATGCAGCGGCAGGACGTGATCAGCCATGCCCTTGGCCTTGAGCAGGATATCATAAGCTTCGTTCGGGCCGGTATTCGTTCCGGGGGGGATAACTTCCATCTCCATGGCCTTGACCTCAATGGGAGGATTCAAATTTTCCAAAATAGTGCAGAACCCACAGATAAGAACCGACCCTTTATCGGTTTCAATCTTCACGGACATGCCGCCGGGGGTATGGGCCGGGGTATGAATCATGGTAATACCCGGCAAAACTTCGGTATCACCATCCACGGTGATGACCTGACCATTTTCCTCTACGTCTTCAATGTAGTCCTCAAGGTAACGAAAATCGAGCGGATGAGGATCATGAATATGTTCCATTTCCTTTTCATGCACATAAATTTTCGCATTCTCACACTTGTAATCGTTCTCGCAATGGTCGTTGTGCAGATGGGTGTGGATGATGATATCAATATCTTCAGGCTTGAGACCGTATTTCGCCAGCCCCTCCTCAAAAGTATAAATTTTGCCCCCAATGGATTTTTCCCGTTCATCCGAAATAATCGGGTGCATTTCACCCGTATCCACCAGAATTTTTTTATCTCCACCTTCTATATACCAAGTATATATAGGGATAGTATACGGAGTGCCGTACCCCTGCTGGTACGTCATCATTCCCTTGTCAAATACCTTGGTTCCCATGACTATGGGATGAATGGTGTATATGCTCATAATTATAACTCCCTTTTCTCTGCTGTCTCAACGTATGAACGAGCCTGCAATTTTGTCAAGCGGCAGGGCCGTTCCCGACATTACTTGATCTCTGAACAGGTCATCTTTAACGAGAAAAATTTCACACGGGGCATTATTTCTCACTATACACGTCTTGACCGCTTTTACCGAAGCCGGTAGGTAATTGAAATACGAGGATTTAATATCTCGTTTTCATTGGATAACCTGCGCAACCTTTGTTAAACCATTTCAAACGGTTGTATCGCAAAGATTGTGTGACCGCGAATATGATTCTTCAAGGAGAATAAGCATGGATGTTAAACTGGCAAAGCCCTTCATAAAAGCAGCCGTTGATGTACTGTCCACCATGGCGTTCATCAAACCCGAGGTTGGCAAGCCCTACGTCAAAAAAAACAATGTCGCGGCGGGTGACGTCTCCGGCATGGTAGGCATCACCGGTGAAAAGAACGGTAGCGTTTCCCTCTCCTTCTCAAAAGGGTGTGCCGTAGCCATCGTCAAAAACATGCTTGGAGACGAAATTGATGATATTATGCAGGATGTTAAAGACGCAGTCGGCGAATTGACCAACATGATTTCCGGTCAAGCCCGAGCTGGGCTTGCCGAAAGCGGCCTTGTTTTTCAGGGATCAACTCCAACAGTCGTCATGGGAGACAATCATACTATCTCCCACATGGCGAAATCGCCCATCATGGCTATCCCCTTCACAACGAAGGACGGGGACTTCACCATTGAATTCTGCTTCGAGTAAACCGACGACAATGTAAGATGTGGAGAGACCATGCCAATGCTTGACAATTTTAGAGACAAGGAATTTCTGGATCAAATAACGATCCTCAATGAAATTTCAGGAAGCAAGAACCCGGATGCCCTTCCCGGCCTTCTGGAACTTCTCAAAAACCCGGTGGGAGACACTTCCATCGATTATATGGTAGTCAACGCCCTCAACGCAGTCCTGTCCAGCAACGAAGATGAGGTTGTTGCAGGCTTGAATGACTCCCATGACGGATACAAAATCCTCTGCATTCGAGTTGCAGGCGAATATGCCATCAAAAGAGCGGCCCATCCTTTGGTTGCCCTTGCCGAAGTTGAGACTGACCTTGACCGTCTCATGGAAATACTCACTTCGCTTGCTCGCATTGCTGACGATTCAGCCTTGCCCATATTCAGAAAATTCCTGAGCCATGAAGATGCTTTCATCCAATCTTCCTGCATCGAAGCACTTGGTAAACTAAAAGACACCGAGTCCGTTACACATCTCAAGGCCATGATTACCGAAAGCGAAGCCCCGGATCGCTTTGAAGTCTGCGATATTACCACATGGAAGGCCGTGGACGCTCTGGCGACATATGACTCAGACGACACCATCGCATTTCTGGTGGAAAAGCTGCACCACAACAACCCCACAGTCAGACGCATTATCACCGACGCCCTGATTTCCATCGGCGCCCAATGCATTCCCATGCTTCTGTCCGCATTCGAAGCAGGTGACACTGACAACAAAATTCTGGCAGCCAACGTTCTTGGCTTCCTGCGTAACAAACTGGGCGCAGACGGACTGGTCGCAGCTTTCGACAAAGGCTTGGCTGAAGACGAAAACGTCCGTTATGCCGTTTATGAGGCCCTTGGTCGCATCGGCACAATGAAGGGCATCATTTGTTTGGTAGACGGCCTTTCCGAAACCGAAGAATTGATTCTCATGGCTGTCATCGGAGGTCTGGAAAAACACGTCAACCCTGGCATGATTTCTACATTGACCTCAATGATCATCAGGGCAGACGACCAGGCAGACAGACTTGCCCGAGGCGTTATCTCCTCCAAGGCTACCGCCATTTTTGATGCTCTTTACGAGACTCAAGGCGCCGCAGATGCTCTGATGGACGCACTGGCCGAATCCAATGACCCAGAAATCATCGAAGAATTCCGTGTTGTGCTTAATGAAATCGGTGGCTCACGCGCTGAACAAGACATCCAGAGACTGCCTCAGGTCTCCACGGGGTCCCAAAAAGCACTGGCCGCAGATGACTCACGATCCATGTGTGCCATGCACCGTGCCATCCTGACGGACCTTGGCTTTGAACCGTTCATGGCCACCAATGGCGAAGAAGCCTACGAGTTTATTGAGCAGGGAGAAGAATTCGAAATCATCATCACTGATATGAACATGCCCGTCATGGACGGCATGGAACTGGTGGGCAAGGTTCGATCCACACCAGGGCTGGAAGACATCCCTATCATCATGGTCACCACCGAATCAGAAGCATCCCAACAAAATCTGGCCACAAAAGCCGGAGTCACAGCCTTCATTACCAAGCCGTTCAAACCGGACGAGCTTAAAGCAAAAATCGCTGAGATTACTTCATAAATAAAAAAGGCCTCGTTAAGAGGCCTTTTTTATTGCAAACCAAAACACAAAATCATTCTGTTTTCGATGCCCGGAGAAACTCGATAGCCATTTCAGCCACCTCTTCAGAAAAGAGCATCCACACGTGACTCATGGGGGAACAGATTTGTTCCTTCCATCCGGCTCTCCCTGTGCGAAGCATATCCAAAGGGAAAACATAATCATCTGTCAGCGTATAAATACCGAGTCGGGGACAATTCGGGTCCGGTGTCCCCTCCACTTTTTGCGCAATATATCTGCCCGGAATAAGAGAACGAGCCATACGGTTACTTCCAAGCCACGCCAGATCACTGCCTTTATGCGGTGATCCCAAAGTGATCAAAGCAGCCACCCGATCTTGATACTCAGTTTTTCCCGCAACGCAACGAGACACCAGACCTCCGAGACTATGGCCTATAAGTATAACCTTGCCGTCAGAACTCTGAGCAAGCACTTGATTGAGCTTCGCCTCCATCCCGGCCAATGCCGTATCGAAATCCTTGGTAAAACTATTGTATTGATACGTGTGCAAGTTAGAAAAACCAGCCTGCTTGAGTCGACGCCGAAACACGGTCCATGCAGATTTGTTATGATATAAACCATGTACCATCAGTATGGGGGTTCCCGGTGCGTATTCATCCCGATCTGGAAGCAAGGCAAGCAAACTGGTCGGAAGTACGATACAGTCAGCAGCAACAGACGTAAGCACCCCCTTCCCGACCGCCCGATCCATTTGACCGGTACCTTCACGAATTTCGGATAATTGCCCGGCGATGCCGTTGGAAAGAATGAACGCTCCATACCGCAACACGGACAGGACCACGATAATAAAAACCATAAGGGAAAGGATGAATATCAGCATGACGGCACAATGACGGCAGAGCGAGTCGGTGTCAACTTGGTACCATAGTGACACATCTTGCCCTTTGGACAATTCCGGGTGTATCTCCTTACCAAACAAAAAGGAGATCAACGTGGGAAACACCACTCTCTGTCTCGATATCGGTAGCGGCACTCAAGATGTACTGCTGTATTCTCCCAATATAGAAATCGAAAACTGTCCAAAATTCGTCATTCCATCCCCGGCCCTTCAAATTGGTCGAAGGATTGAGAATCTGCGTATGCAGGGACAGAACATATGGCTCCATGACCGCAATATGGGTGGAGGTGTGACAAGGTTCATCCGCGCTCACCAGAAAGCCGGACTCAAGGTTGCCGCCAGCCGAAGTGCCGCATATACCATGGCTGACGACCTCACTCGTGTCACTGACATGGGAATCGAGCTAACCGATACATGTCCAGAAGGATTCGAACCTGTCCGTCTCACAGACTTTGACGAGGACTGGTGGCGTAATTTCCTTGAAGCAGCCGAGCTCCCATGGCCCGATCACATTGCAGCCTGTGCTCAGGATCACGGATTTCACCCCGGTGAATCCAACCGACGAGGCCGATTCAAACTCTGGCAGACATTCCTGACAGAAGGCGAAGGTCGTCCCGAGTCACTGGTCTACCAGACGCCGCCCGAAATGCTGACTCGCCTGCACGACCTTCAGAAAGACATCGCGGGAGGCGTGGTCGCTGACACCGGCGCGGCTGCCGTACTCGGCGCATTGTACGTAAACGAAATCGAAGAACTCAGCTTCAAACAAGGCATTACCTTGGTCAACATAGGCAACTCACACCTTATTGCATTCCTCCTGTTCAAGGGCCAGATTCATGGCGTGTATGAACAGCACACAGGTTGCGTAACCGGCGAAAAACTCTGGGCCGACTTAGAGCAGTTCCGCTGTGGATGTCTTCCTTTCGAACAAGTCTTTGAAGAACGAGGACACGGCTGTCTGACCAGAGAGCTGCCAGAAGGGGCCAAAGGGTTCAAGCCAACCTTTGTTCTCGGACCGCGCAGGGCCATGTTGGAAGGGTATGATGTCTCATTCCCGGCACCGGGTGGAGACATGATGCTTGCCGGATGTTTTGGTCTTATTAAAGGTATAGCGCTAGCTCAAAAAAATCAGACATAAACTTATACTTATATGGGCGTTGACGGAAACATATGAGTATGGCTACTAGAGTACGACTATGCAAAAAAATCGACTCATCACCGCCATACTCTGTGTTTTCCTGTTTTCGGCCACCGCTCATGCAGGCACCCTGTTCGTCAATGAAAAAGTCGCCCAACCCGGCAACGGAAGTTTTTGGGCAACGGCATTCAAGACACTGACTCTCGCTCTTGAAACGGCTCAAAGCGGTGATCAAATATGGGTTGCCGAGGGCATGTATACGCCCACAACTACCAATGACAGAAACGCCTCCTTCCACCTCAAATCCGGGGTGGAAGTGATTGGCGGATTTTCCGGCACTGAAACGGAACTCAAAAAACGAGACGTCAAAAAACATCCGACCATTCTATCCGGCGATATTGGCCAACCCGGCACCCCTGATGACAACGTGTTTCACGTCGTTGTCGGCGCAGACAAAGCTATACTGGATGGGTTTACCATTACCGGTGGATATAGCCTCAACACGGCGTGGACCGGTGGGAAGAAGCTGACAGCGCAGACATTGACGGCTGGCCCCCAACCGGGATTCGGTGCAGGCATACTCAACTATCAAGCTGCACCTGAAATACGCAACTGCACCTTTCAAGACAACCACGCTCTTATGGGCGGTGCAGCATACAACATGACCGCCACTTCCGACAATCCCACGGCCAAGCCTTCGGCCTCTCCAAAATTCTCGGATTGTACCTTCTGGCAAAACTCGGCACTGGCCCACGGTGGTGGTGTCGTCAATGAAATGCAAACGGCTCCCCTGTTCGTTTCCTGTGTCTTCGATTCCAATATCGCAGACATCTCAGGTGGCGGCATGTTTAATGACTTCGGAGCCGCTCCCATGTTGCTCAACTCCATTTTCCGCAACAACGAAGCGGAGAACGGCGGCGGCATGGCCAATGAAGGCGGTTCAACGCCGATTACATACTATTCGACATTTACCGGTAACCGATCATTAAAAAATGGCCCGGCCATTTATCAAGGAGTCGGAGCACCCAATACAACCGTCCTGACAAAGTCAGTTGTCTGGGACAACGAGTGTGAATGCGAAGACACTCGTTTTTTCAATGGAGACACATCCGTTGTAAGAGTTCAAGATTCAGTCATCCAGAATGGCTACAAGGGAAAATCCGTTTTTCGGGCTAACCCCGGTCTGGACCGAAAATCCGAAACCATGCTGAACGTGGGGTACAAAACCAACGGACACCGTTTCCGTGCATCCAAGCTCGAATACCGGATCAAGGACATAGATCGATTCGAAGTTATCAAGAATCTGCCACCCTATGAAGCCAAATACACGGCATCCGTCGACCAGAAACTGCTCGACACCATGAACGCCCCTGTTGCCACACTCATTCCCCAAATTGCTGCGACTCCGGCACCAAAACCAATGGCCGAACCTGTCATAACAGCTCCGGCACCCAAGACGGCCCCGACCCCGACCCCGACCCCGACCCCGAAATCCGTAACAAAAGCACCAGCTACACCAGCAGCAAAAGTCGCACCCACCGCCATGGCCCCGGTGGCAGCCACTCCAAGCGCAACTTCAAAATCAACCGCTCCAGCTCAAGGAAAGAAAGCGGCACCTGTTGCTCCTCAAAAAGAACCAGAAAATCTAGCTTTGCTTGCCCCAACGCCCTCGATATTGGACACACATCCAACGCCAGCCAAACCGAGCCGGAAACCCAATATTGAAGCACTCATGCTGAGCATGGACATGGACGGCAACGGTTGCATTACCGTCAATGAGGCAACCGGTGAAATGCAACAAAAATTCTGGCGTATGGACCTCAATGGAGACAATTGCCTGTCCAAAAAAGAAATAGCCAGAGCATCGGGTCAGACGAAACGCCCACAACAACCAGTCGCACAGGCCGTGGCACCCACCCATACTTCAACAGCGGCCTTGGTTCCGGCCAAAGCCCCGACCCCGCAAACCCCAAAGGTTGCTCCGGCTCCAGTCATCGCTCCCAAGCAAACCACGCAAGCCGCAACTGATTCCAACGGATACACCCTGTTCGCCCCCATGGGTTCCAAAGACACTCTTCTGGTGGACATGCAGGGGAAAACCGTCAAGACATGGCATGGCAAGGATCAATCGTCCGGAGCAGTCTATCTGCTCAATAACGGCAACCTGCTTCGATGTGTATCTCCGGGCAAAGGAGAAGTCCGTACTCCATTCATCGGCAAAGATGTTTCCGGCGGTATTATTCAAGAAGTCTCACCTCGGGGCCAAATTGTCTGGGAATACACTTATGTTTCAAACAAAGTCCGACAGCACCACGATATCGCCCCACTTCCCAACGGCAATGTGCTGCTTCTGGCTTGGGAACTAAAAAACGAATCGGACATCGAAGCCGTCGGCGGCTCAATACGTAACCACCCGGACGGAAAAATCTGGGCCGAACATATCGTGGAAGTCCGTAAATCAGGACCCCGCAGTGGTTATATTGTCTGGGAATGGCATGCCTGGGACCACTTGATACAAAATGCTGATCAGTCTGCCCCGAATTTCGCCAATCCGGTTCGTCTTCCGCAACGCATAGACATCAATTACAATCCCTCACGCCGCCCGGAATGGCTTCACGCCAATTCCATCGATTATAACCCACAACTCAGACAGATCGTGCTGAGTCTCCGTAATACAGGTGAAGTTTGGATAATCGACCACTCCACGAGCACCAGTCAGGCCGCGTCCACAACCGGTGGCATCATGCACAGGGGAGGCGACATCCTGTTCCGGTGGGGCAATCCACAGGCATACGGCGCTTCAGGTCGTCCTGAACTTGTCGATCAACGTGATGCCCGATGGGTAAAAGGGGCAAAACCCGGTAAAGAACATATCCTCATCTTCAACAACGGAAACCGACAGACCCAACGGTCCGATGTCCTAGAGATCCTTCCAGAGTACTACTTCAAATCGACTCGTCTGAACGCCAAGGTCGTATGGTCGTACAATGAAAAAGGCGGCAAGCGCTTCTTTGCGGAACAGGCATCCGGGGCACAACGGTTGGCAAACGGGCACACTCTCATCAGTAATGGCCCGGCAGGACGCATTCTCGAAGTTTCTGCCAATGCCAAACCCGTCTGGGAATACACGTATACCGGCTCCAACAGCACTTCAAGCCACAAAATATTCCGTGCCACACGAATTCCCCCTCAGCATCCAGGGCTAAAACGCCTCTCGATCAACAAGTAAAATCCTAATGAGCGGTCTCCGGGCCGCTCATTTCTTGTGATAATCATTCCTCTCCCCTAGGCAGAGGCCGCGCCACGTGGTATACTTTCAAGTAAACAATTATTTTTACAAGAAGGAGCACCCATGAGGCTTATACTCCATCTCCCAATGTCCTTATTTCTATCGATCACACTCCTTGTTCTGCCCGGAATGGCAGGATGGGGAGACTCTCTCAAGGAAATGGGAGACGCCGGATCCAAAGCGATAGGACTGCCTTACACACCGACGGAAGCCGACGCCGGCATTCGTGAGGTCCTGCATATGGGAACCGACTATGCAGTTGCAGAACTTGGAAAAGACGGTGGTTTCGCAGCTAATCCAGCCGCATCAATCCCACTCCCCGACATGCTTTCATCCATGATCGGCGAATCAGGACTGCTTTCCTCATTCAACACAGCAGCAGAAAATTCAGTCGAACCCATTGGTGGTCTCTTCCACAAAACCATCGATACCATGGACATAGGGAACCCTGCATCCATGATCAGCGGCAGCGATACGTCCATTACGGATTACTTTGAAGAAACGGCACGTCCTACACTCAAGGAACTCGCTCGGCCTGTTGTCGAACAACAACTGGAAACAGCGGGCCTTGGAGCTTACACAAACGCCATCTCAGCAGCCCAGCTCATGTCCAATGCCTCCGGCTCTCCCTTTAATCCAACGGATTACGTGACAGACAAAGCTCTTGATGCCATGTTCATGTATATTGGTGATCAGGAAAAAGATTTACGATCCAATGGTGCAGCCAATGCAAGCGAACTTCTTAAAAAACTCTTTTAGGAGCAACTAATGAACAAACTGCTAAAGATCCTCCTGATAGCAGCAGGGACTATCCTGTCCCTCTTCATCATCGCGGTCATTATTCTAGTAACAACGGTCGACCCGAATGAGTACAAAGGAGAAATTTCTCAGGCTGTAAAAGAACAAACCGGTCGTGATCTCACTTTTGAAGGCGACATCGGCTTTACTTTCTTCCCGACCCTCGGTCTCGAAGTCGGCTCCATGGCCCTTGGCAACGCAAAAGGTTTCAGTCCTGCCGAGATGGTGCGCATCAACAAAGCGGAAGCCTCTATCCGTATCCTTCCGCTTTTCTCGGGCAATGCCACCATCGGCATGGTCGTATTAGACGGACTGACCCTCAACCTGACCAAAAACACAAAAGGCATCACCAACTGGGATGACCTCGTCAAAGACACGGACAAAACCCAATCAGAACAAAAAACTGCAACAAAAGAATCCAAAGGCAAAGAAACAAAAGTTGAGAGTCTCTCTGTACAGGGCGTTGAAATCACCAATGCCAATATTATCTTTGAAGACCAACAAGCAGGCAGCACAAGCTCATTGAGCAACTTAAATCTTATTATTGGAGAAGTGGGAGATGCAGTTCGTTTCCCATTCGAGTTGCGCTTTGATCTCAAACTTGACTCTCCCAAAATCGAAACTCGTCCGACCCTAACCGGATATGCGAAGTTTGACCAAAAAGCAGGGACTTTCGAAATTGACGAACTGCTTTTCAAAGCCCTTAACCTGGAACTGTCAGGAAATTTCTTTGCAAAATCAACAGCAGGGAAAAACGCCTTTTCCGGTGAACTCACATTAGCCGAAGCTTCCATCAAAAAACTCATGCAGGAAATCGGCATGGAAGCATTGGAAACCGCAGATTCAAAGGCTCTGGAAAAACTGACATTTGATCTTAAGTACAACGGCTCTGACAACGCAGTATCTTTGGAAAACATGACTGTAAAATTGGATGACACCACCATTACAGCCACCGGCTCGGTCAATAATTTTGCCAAACCGGCCATCGCTTTTGCCGTTAACGTCGACGATATTGATGCTGACAGGTACATGCCGCCCAAATCAGACGGGGCTAAAACGCAGGCGCAGCCAGCTACTTCCGGCACAGACACGGGTCCGGCTCAGGAACCTGACCTCAGCGCACTCAAGGAACTAAATCTGACCGGTAAGATGACCATCGGAAAGCTCAAGGCCATGAACTTGCGGATATCCGACATCCTTTGCGAATTGAAAGCAAAAGACGGTGTTGTCACGATCAAGCCTTTTTCCGCAAACCTCTACGAGGGAAACCTTATGGCGCACTCGGTACTCAACGCCAACACAAAAATCGCAAGCTGGACCGAATCTGCGGACCTCAAAGGCGTCCAGGCTGGACCATTGCTCAAAGATTTAACAGGCAAGGACCATGTGCTCGGCACCACTGTCGTTAAATACGACCTCAAGGGCATGGGCCTGACTCCTCCCAACATCAAACAGACGATTACCGGCACTGCGTCCTTTGCCTTTACAGACGGAGCCATCAACGGTGTAAACGTAGCAAAAATGCTCCGCGACGGTTGGAACAAAATCAAAGGCAAATCCGCCAGCTCCGACGAACCTGCCCGGACAGACTTTGCTGAATTGCTCGGTTCCGCAGTCCTCAAAAATGGTCACATAACCAATAATGACCTGCTGATGAAATCCCCTCTCTTGCGAGTCTCGGGAAAGGGATGGGCCAACTTACCCAAAAATAACACTGACTATACGGCCACAGTGACTGTTGTCGGTACACTCAAGGGGCAGGATGGCGCGTCAATGGAAGACCTCAAAGGCCTGCCTCTCCCCATCAATGTCAAGGGAGACCTGAACGATCCATCTATCAGCCTCGACATGAAAGCCATGGCAGAAGCGCTGCTCAAAGGTAAGTTCAAACAAGGTACTAAAGGTTTGGAAGACAAACTGAAAAAAGATATCCTTGGTGGTTCAAAGACTGACACAACCGACAAGCCGACAAATCCTTTCGGTGGTCTGCTTAAAAAGAAGTAATTCATCCAAAATCCAGTTCGGTGGTCAAAAATAACCTTCATCATTATTTACCTCCGCACTAAAAACACACAACGTAAAAAAGGCCACTCGGTAATCCGAGCGGCCTTTTTTGTTGGGAAAAAGCTAGAAGCGAAGTGATAAACACGTCAGCCCGCCATCGAGCTTGCGGTATTCTGAGACATCAAGGACGACCGTCTCAACTCCTGTGCCACGAACTTTAGCAAGCGTTTGAGGAAATCCATCAGGCACAATGACCGTACCATTAATAAAAAGACAATTCCGAGCATAGGCCTCATCATCTTCAACGACGATTCGATCAAAGTGGGCCAACTCTTCCATATCCTCGCAACACGGCGAGACCAAAATAGTATTATTACCGATAAAATTCACATCCGTCTTAAAATGAAGACTTGGACAGCAGGCCATTTCTTTCCATTTATATCCAAACGGTTCCACGGCAGCACCCAAGGCCACAGCGCCTTCATGGTTTGTCCTGTCAGAAAGACCAATATAAAACGTATCGTCGACCTGCAACACATCGCCCCCTTCAATATGGGCTGGCGAAGATATTCTCACAACCGGCTTGAACCGGGCAAGAATGGGCTCAATGCTCTCCTGTTCTCCTTGCCGAGAAGGCGCCCCCAACGGCGTAACAACAGCTACTTCCTCACAAACCACGGCAGTATCTTCCACAAAACAACAGTCAGGAAATCCCGGCTCTGCATCAAGCACTGTCACATCAAGGCCAAGATGAATAAGCACCTGACAATATGCCTCATGCTGTTTCAAAGCGAGCTGAAAATCCGGTTTACCAAGGCTGGCGGAGGTAATGCCGTTGACCATCTCTTCAGACGGACGACGCGTGATTGCATGGGTGAACATATCTTCTCTCCTCAAATGACTTCTCTATTAAAAAAAGAATGCAGACTTCACGCAAAATGGTCAAGGTCTCGCTCACACACAAAAACCCTGACTCGGGGTGAGTCAGGGCTTTAAAAATATCTTGATAGTAACTGAGTGGTTCCAAGGCTTGGTTGGTGGGAGCGTTCTTCCCCGGGTTTAAGCTCGAGCTGAAGTCGGAGTTTACCTGGAACAGCGGGAAGGCGCTGTTGGTCTGGCCGGGATTGGCGTAGTGCGGCTATCGGGTGTTATTTCCGTAGAACGCAGAAAAGCCCTGATTCATATGAATCAGGGCTTTTCTTAAAAGATCCTTGGCACCGACCTACTTTCCCACACGCTACCATGCAGTATCATCGGCGATGGAGGGCTTAACTACCGGGTTCGGAATGGGACCGGGTGTACCCCCTCCTCCTTGGGCACCAAGAAAAAGAGTTGAGTAATGTCTACTCGAATATATAAGTAAACAGGGGAAGAGAGAATTCCATTAAGTTGTTAAATAAGCCGCACGATCTATTAGTACTGGTTAGCTGAACAACTCACGTTGCTTACACACCCAGCCTATCAACCTTGTAGTCTTCAAGGGATCTTTAGGGACATAAATGTCCAGGGAGAACTAATCTTGAGGCGGGCTTCCCGCTTAGATGCTTTCAGCGGTTATCCTTTCCGAACTTAGCTACTCTGCAATGCCACTGGCGTGACAACAGAAACACCATAGGTTCGTCCACCCCGGTCCTCTCGTACTAGGGGCAGACCCTCTTCAATTCTCCTACGCCCACGGAGGATAGGGACCAAACTGTCTCACGACGTTTTAAACCCAGCTCGCGTACCACTTTAAACGGCGAACAGCCGTACCCTTGGGACCTGCTTCAGCCCCAGGATGTGATGAGCCGACATCGAGGTGCCAAACCGCGTCGTCGATGTGAACTCTTGGACGCGATCAGCCTGTTATCCCCGGCGTACCTTTTATCCTATGAGCGATGGCCCTTCCATGCGGAACCACCGGATCACTAAGACCAACTTTCGTTCCTGCTCGAGATGTCTCTCTCACAGTCAAGCTCCCTTATGCCTTTGCACTCAACGGCTGGTTTCCAATCAGCCTGAGGGAACCTTTGCAAGCCTCCGTTACTATTTAGGAGGCGACCGCCCCAGTCAAACTACCCACCAGACACTGTTTCCATGCCGGATAACGGCTATGGATTAGATACCTAAGTAATAAAGGCTGGTATTTCAAGGTTGACTCCACACACTCTAGCGAACATGCTTCAAAGTCTCCCAGCTATCCTACACATTATTAATCAAATACCAATGTCAAGCTGCAGTAAAGGTGCACAGGGTCTTTCCGTCCTTCCGCGGGTACCCAGCATTTTCACTGGGAATTCAATTTCACTGAGTCTCTGGTTGAGACAGTGGGGGGATCGTTACGCCATTCGTGCAGGTCG